>CAZWWR010000092.1:0-10391 GCA_964637265.1 uncultured Jannaschia sp. | reverse complement strand
CGGGGCGCGCCGCGCCGCAAGCCCGCGGCGAAGGCGTCGAAGGCGCGCGCGCGCCGCGGCAAGGCCACGCGCGGCGGGATCCTCTCCTGGCCGCGCCGGATCCTCTCCTGGACGCTCGGGCTGGGCTGGGCGCTCGCCTGGCGGGGCGCCCTCCTCGTCGCGCTGGTCGTCGGCGGCGCCACGGTCGTGAGCTACGCGAGCCTGCCCGACATGGCGCAGCTCGCGGACGGCCGCGACCGCGGCTCGGTCACGCTGATGGACCGCAACGGCGAGGTCTTCGCGTGGCGGGGCGAGCAGTATGGCGGGCTCGTGACCACGGAGAGCGTGAGCCCGCACCTCGTGAACGCCGTTGTGGCGACCGAGGACCGGCGCTTCTTCCGCCATTTCGGCGTCTCCCCCCGCGGCATCGCCGGCGCGATCCGCATCAACCTCCGCGAGGGGCGCGGCCCGCTCTCGGGGCATGGCGGCTCCACGATCACGCAGCAGGTGGCGAAGCTGCTGTGCCTCGGCCGGGAGTTCGACCCCGCGGAGGGACTGACGAAGGCGCAGTTCGAGGCCGAGTGCCGCTCGGGCTCCGTCTGGCGCAAGATCCGCGAGATCCCCTACGCCTTCGCGCTGGAGGCCAAGTTCACGAAGGACGAGATCCTCGCGATCTACCTCAACCGCGCCTATCTGGGCGCCGGCGCGCAGGGCTTCGCGGCCGCCGCGCGGCGCTACTTCGGCACCTCGGTGGCGCAGCTCGACCCCTCGCAGTCGGCGATGCTCGCCGGCCTGCTCGTGGCCCCCTCCTACTACGCGCCGACGAACGATCTCGCCCGCGCCAGGGAGCGGGCGGAGGTGGTGCTCGGGCTGATGCGGGAGGAAGGCTACCTGTCGGCCACCGAGCACGCCGCCGCGCTCGCCAGCCCCGCCGCGCTCAGCCCCGCCGCAGGGCAGGAGACGGGCGGCTACTTCGCCGACTGGGTGATGCGCGAGGGGCCCGAGTTCCTGACCCGCGACACCACCGAGGACGTGATCGCGCGCACCACCTTCGACGCCCGCATCCAGCGCGCCGCGGAGGGCGCCCTGCGGGACGTGTTCGCCGCCAAGGTCCGCGCCGGCAGCGAGGCGCAGGCGGCCATCGTGGTGATGACGGCCGACGGGGCCGTGCGCGCGATGGTGGGCGGCCGCGACACCCGGGGCGCCGGGCTCTTCAACCGGGCGATCCAGGCGGAGCGGCAGACCGGCTCGGCGTTCAAGCCGTTCGTCTACGCCGCCGCGCTCGACCTCGGATGGCGCTGGGACAGCCTCGTGTTCGACGGCCCCCTCGCCATCCAGGTCCCCGGGTCCGGCACCTACTCGCCGGAGAACTACTCGGGGCAGTACTACGGCGAGGTCACGCTCACCGAGGCGCTGGCCCGCTCGCTCAACACCGCCGCGGTACGCCTGAGCGAGAACGTCGGCCGGGACATCGTCCGCAACGTGGCCGGGGATTTCGGCATCGCATCCGACATGGCCGACGGCCCTGCGCTCGCGCTCGGGGTCAGCGAGTCGACCCTGCTGGAGATGACGGGCGCCTATGCGGGGATCCTGAACGGCGGCACCTCCGTGACGCCCTACGGGCTCGTCTCGATGACCCTCCGGGGCGACGACCAGGCCCTGATCGGGCAGAACGGCGGGATGGGCGAGCGGGTGATCTCCGACGGGGCTGCGCGGCAGCTCGTCTACATGATGAGCCGCGTCGTGGAGGCCGGCACCGGGACGCGGGCCGCGCTCGGCGAGAGGCCGGCGGCCGGCAAGACGGGCACCACCCAGGCCGCGCGGGACGCCTGGTTCATCGGGTTCACGGCCGACTACGTGGCCGGGGTCTGGATGGGCTACGACGACAACACCCCGCTGAGCGGCGTCACCGGCGGCGGGCTGCCGGCCGAGATCTGGCAGGAGACGATGGCGCGGGTCCATGACGGTCTGCCCGTCCGGCAGCTGCCGATGGCGCGACCCGTCGAAGCGCGCCCCGCCCCGCAGATCGCGCGGACCGAGCCCGTCCCGCCGCCACCGCCGGCCGGCGGCGGGCGCGATCTGGCCGATCGCATACAAAGCGTGATCGGGGGGCTGTTCGGCCGCTGATCGCGGCGGTAAGGCCCCGCCTCCGGATGCCCCGCCCGGGCTTCGCCGGGCTTTCCCGGCCGGGGGACGCGGGGTAACGTTTACCAACTGGCAACCTCGAGTGTCCAAGGAGCGGACGCCAGGGGGCGCGGACGACGGCCGCGTCGGCAACGGAGGGCGGGATGCAACGCGACATGACCGAGCGGCTCGAGGAGGGCCGGCGCGAGTTCGGCTCGCCCCTCCGCAAGAGCCGCACGCTGCTGTGGTCGGCCTTCCTCTTCTCGGCCTTCGTCAACCTGCTGATGCTGACGGGCCCGCTCTACATGCTGCAGGTCTACGACCGGGTGCTCGGCTCCCGCTCGGAGGAGACGCTCGTCGCGCTCTCGGTGCTCGTCACCTTCCTGTTCCTCATGATGGGCCTGCTCGACCACGCCCGCGGGCGGGTCATGGCGCGGGTCGCCGCGCGCCTGCAGTCGACGCTCGACGGCCGTGTCTTCCGCGCGCAGCTCCGCCGCGCCGCGCTGGTCCGAGACGCGGGCGGCAAGACCCCCCTCCGCGACCTGGAGGCGGTGCAGAAGCTGATGTCCTCGCCGGTGTTCCTCGCGCTGTTCGACGTGCCGTGGACACCGCTCTTCGTGGCCGCGATCTTCATCTTCCACCCGTGGCTCGGCTGGCTCGCGGTGGGCGGCGGCGCCGTGCTGATCCTCGTGGCGCTCGTCAACCAGGCCAGCACGGCGGGGCCGATGGGCCAGGCCATGCAGGAATCCGCCCGCGCCGACGCCGCCTCGCAGCGGCTCGCGGCCGACGCGGAGCTCGTCCGTTCGCTCGGGATGCAGGGCAACGCCTACCGGCGCTGGATCAAGGCCCGCGGCAAGGCGCTCGAGCAGAACATCGCCTTCTCCGACCGCTCGGGCGGCTTCACCGTCACCACCAAGACGCTCCGCCTCTTCCTGCAGTCGGCGATGCTCGGCCTCGGTGCCTATCTCGTCCTCCAGAACCAGCTCACCGCGGGCGCGATGATCGCGGGCTCGATCCTCCTGGGCCGGGCGCTGGCACCGATCGAGATGGTGATCGGCCAGTGGCAGCTCATCTACGCCGCCCGCCGCGGGCGCCGCGCGGTGATCGAGCTCCTCGCGCAGGTCCCGCCCGAGCCGCGGCGCACCCCCCTGCCCCGGCCCCGCGCCCTGATCGTGGCCGAGAACGTGACCGTGATCCCCCCGGGCGCCCAGCAGGCGAGCCTGCGCGCCGTGAGCTTCACGCTCAGGCCCGGCCAGGCGATGGGCGTGATCGGTCCCTCGGGCGCCGGCAAGTCGAGCCTGGCGCGCGCGCTGACGGGGGCGTGGCCCATCGCCGGCGGCAAGATCCGCTTCGACGCCGCGACGCTCGACCAGTACGACCCCGACGTGCTCGGCAGCCACATCGGCTACCTGCCCCAGACGGTCACGCTGTTCCAGGGGACGGTCGCGGAGAACATCGCCCGCCTCTCGCCCGAGCCTGACGCCGACAAGGTGGTCCAGGCGGCGAAGAAGGCGGCCGTGCACGAGATGATCGTGAACCTGCCGCACGGCTACGACACCCCCGTCTCGGCCACCGGCGGGATGCTCTCGGGCGGGCAGATCCAGCGCATCGGCCTCGCCCGCGCGATGTACGGCGATCCCGTCCTGCTGGTCTTGGACGAGCCAAACTCGAACCTCGACAACGAGGGCACCATCGCGCTCAACGAGTCGATTCGCGAGATGAAGGAGCGGGGCGGAGCGGTGATCATCATCGCCCACAGGCCCGCCGCCATCAAGGAATGCGAGGTCCTGCTCATGCTCGAGGGCGGAATGCGCACGGCGTTCGGCCCCCGCGAGGAGGTCCTGCGCAAGCGCGTCGCGAACCATGCGGAGATCGAGCGCAGCACCGTGCCGGGAGGTGTGAGGTGAAGGACATGAGCGAGAGCCCGGCACCCTCCCCCGATCCGCGGCCGCAGCCCCGCTCCGAGCCGGCGCGGCCCGCCGCGATGCCCCCGGCCCGCCCCATGGCCACCGTCGCCGCGGCGCCCGACCCCGAGCCGCAGGGCTGGGGGTCGAAGGGGCCGATGATCCTCGGCCTGCTCGCGCTCATCGTGCTCGTGGGCGGCTTCGGGACCTGGGCCGTCCGCGCCAACATCGCCGGCGCGATCATCTCCTCGGGCTCCGTGGCCGTCGAGGACAACCGCCAGGTCGTGCAGCATCCCGACGGCGGCGTCGTGGTCGACGTGCTCGTGCGCGAGGGCGACAGCGTGGAGGCCGGCGAGCCGCTCCTCCGGCTGGACCGGTCGACGCTGGCCTCCGAGGCCCAGATCCTGCGCGACCGGCTGGGCGAGGTGACGGCCCGCATCGCGCGGCTCGTGGCCGAGCGCGACGGCGCCGAGGAGATCGCGTTCCCGCAGGCCCTGCTCGACGCTGCCGGGGACGATCCCGAGATCGCCGAGGTCGTCGAGGGGCAGCGCAACCTCTTCGTCACCCGGCTGCGGGCCGAGGAGGGCGCCGTGGAGCAGCTGCGCCGCCGCCAGGAGCAGATCCGCAGCCAGATCGAGGGGATCTCCGCCCAGCGCTCGGCGCTCGACACGCAGCTCGTCTTCATCGACGAGGAGCTCACCACGCAGCGGGACCTGCTCTCGCGGGGCCTCGCGCAGGCGCCGAGGGTCCTCTCGCTCCAGCGGGAGGAGGCGCGCCTCCTCGGGCAGGCCGGGGAGCTCGACGCGACGGCGGCCGAGCTCGAGGGGCGGATCACCGAGATCGACCTGCAGGTGCTCAACCTCGACACGGAGCGGCAGGAGGAGTCGATCGCCCTTCTCCGCGACCTCCGGCTCAACGCGGTCGAGCTGACCGAGCAGCTCCGCGCCGTGGAGGAGCAGCTCGGGCGCCTCGAGATCGACGCCCCGGTGGGCGGCATCGTCCATGCCATGAAGGTCTACGGCCAGCGCGCCGTCGTCCGGCCGGCCGAGCCTCTGCTCTACATCGTGCCGCAGGACCGGCCGCTGGTCATCCAGGCCCGCGTGGACCCGCTCCACATCGATCAGGTCTTCCCGGGGCAGCCGGTCGTGCTGCGCCTGCCCAGCTTCGACGCCCGCACCACGCCCGAGATCTTCGGCAAGGTCGTGCAGGTCTCGCCCGACAGCTTCACCGACGACGCGACGGGCATGTCCTACTACCAGGCCGAGATCCTGCCCGACGAGGGCGAGGTCGAGCGGCTGGGCGAGGTGGACCTGCTGCCGGGCATGCCGGTGGAGGCGTTCCTGAGGACGGACGACCGCTCGCCGCTGGCCTACCTCGTGAAGCCGCTCACCGACTACTTCACCCGCGCCTTCCGCGAGGGCTGATCCCCCGGTCCGGACGGGCGCCGGTCGAGGCGCGCGTCCGGGGGCGCCCCGGGTGGGGCCGGCGCGGTGGCCGTGCCTGACGCCCGCCGATCCTCGCGGGGGTCACTCCGCGGCGGGTCCGTCCGGGATGACCTTGCCGGGGTTGAGGATGCCGTGGGGGTCGAGCGCGTGCTTGATGGCCCGCATGGCGTCGAGCGCGACGGGCGGCTTCCGTCGCGCCATCGTCCCGCGCTTGGCGAGGCCGATGCCGTGCTCGGCGGAGAACGAGCCCCCCAGTTCCGCGACCACGTCCTCGACCATCTCGGTGATCGCCTCGTCGCGCGCGGGATCCGTCGGACAGACCGTGTAGTGGACGTTGCCGTCGCCCAGATGGGCGACCACCGAGGTGCGGGCGCCCGGATCGACCCGCGCGAGCCCCTGGCCGGCCCGGTCGAGGAACGCCTTCACCGAGTCGAGCGGCAGCGCGACGTCGAGGTTGAGGAGGCGGCCGACATGCAGCATCAGCTCCCCCGCGGCCTCGCGCCGGGCCCACATCTCGCGCCGTTGCGCCTCGGACGACGCGACCACGGCATCGAGGACCCCGCCCTCCCCCATCATCTCGGCCAGGGCCTCCGCCAGCGTCTCCTGCACGGGCACGGCCCCGTCCGGGCCCGGTTCGGCATCGCGCGGCGCGGTCGCGCCCACCTCGACGAGCAGGTTGACCTCGTGGGGTTTCGCGAACGGCTCCCGCCCGCCCATGTGCGCGATGTGCTGCTCGACGTAGTGGCGGGGCATGTACTCGAAGCACTCCACCGCGCCGCCGGTCGCGTCCTGCAGGCGGTGGAGCAACGCGAGCGCGTCCGGAAGCGAGGGCGCCGCGACCATCGCCGTGGCATAGGCCCGCGGCCGGGGCGACAGGCGGAACGCGGCCGCGGTGATGATGCCGAGCGTCCCCTCGGCGCCGATCAGGAGGTCCTTCAGGGCGTAGCCGGTATTGTCCTTGTGGACCGCGCCCATCAGGTCGAGCACGCGGCCGTCGGCCATCACCGCCTCGATGCCGAGGCAGAGCGAACGGGTGCTGCCGTAGCGCAGGACGTTCGAGCCCCCCGCGTTCGTCGACAGGACGCCGCCCACGGTGGCGGTGCCCTTCGCGCCGAAGGTCAGCGGGAAGATCAGGCCCTCCGCCTCGGCCGCCTCGTGCAGCCGCGTCAGGACCACGCCGGCCTCGGCCATCACCACCCGCGCGTCCGGGCGCAGCGCGCGGATGCGGGTCATGCGCGACAGCGAGAGCATCAGCGCGCCCTCCGGCGCCATCGTCCCGCCGGCGAGGCCGGTATTGCCGCCGATCGGGACGACCGGCACGCTGGCGGCGTGGGCGCGGGCCAGGAGGCGCGAGACCTCCCCGGTGGAGGCGGGCCGGGCGACCGCCGCCGGACGGCCGCGATAGGCTCCCGTCCAGTCGGTGGCGTAGCCGGCCGCGGCCTCGCCCGTGATCACGTTCTCGTCGCCGAGATCGCCGCGCAGATCGTCGAGAAGGGTCATGGCGGCGGCTCCGGCCTCATGGGTGGCGGGGTCGGGCGGCGGCCCCCCGGGAAAGCCTGCACCGTCTCCGCCCCCGAGGGCAATCCCGCCGCGCGGGCGGGGCGGGCGCCCCGCCGCCTGCCCTTCCGTCATCCTCCGGCGGCGCCCTCGTCGGCGGTCACGTCGTCGAGGAAGCCCTCCATGGCCAGCGGGGGCAGCGCGCCTGGCGGGGAGAGCGGATCGGAGAAGGCGTGGATGAAGAACAGGATGAGGCCGGTATAGGTGCCGAAGATGCCCATGAGGACGAAGGTCCGCCGGGACGGCCGGAAGGTGAACCAGCTCATGGCGATGAGCACCACGCCGCCGATCGCCGCGATCCAGAACATCTGCTCCACGGGGCCCATCGCGTCGGTGGAGCGGCGGTCGCGCATCTCGGCGATGACGTCGATGCCGGCCAGCATCCGTGCGCGCAACGCGTCCTCCCGGGGCGTCTCGGCCGGCAGGTCGAGCACCGCCTCGTAGATCCCGTCCCACAGCGCCCAGCCCTCCGCGGACGCGGTGCTGCCGTCGAACCCCTGCCCGGAATGCCACTCGCGCTCGATCACCACGCGCGCATAGGCGAGCACCTCGCCGCGAAGCTCCTCCCCCTCGTCGGAGCCGTAGCGCCGCAGGTCGTTGTAGAGATCGGCCACCGCGTTCGCCTCGCTGCCGAGTTCGTCGCGCAGATCGTGGTAGGAGAGCATCTCCTGCGCGAAGACGAGGCTGAGGATCAGGCTGTGGAGCGTGGCGATCCGGATGACGACCCCGTTGGCGAACTCCCGCGCCTCGGCCAGGTCTCCCGGCGCCGCGAGCCGCCGGACCACCGCGTAGGAGAGAAGCACGAGCGCCACCGTGCCGCCGATGAAGGCGGCGGCCAGCAGGAGGTTCGAGATCATCGCCGCGCCCCCGGGAGGGCGCGGAGCCGCCGGTTCGCGCAGGTTGATCTCACGTCGTCCTCCCCTCGGCGCCGCCGGGCCCGGGACGTGCAGTAGCAGGCGGCCGTGGCCGGGTGAACCATCGCTCCCCGCTTGCCCGGGCCTGCGGAGGCGCCTAGCGTCCGGCCATGCCCCTTCGCGCCCCTGCCCTCCTCCTCGCCATGGTCCTGCTGTCCGCCTGCGCTCGGCCCACGCCCTACGGTCCGGCCGACGAGTCCGGCCTGGGCTACACCACGGTGGCCCTCTCGGAGGACCGGTTCCGCGTCTCCTTCGGGGGCAACAGCCAGACGCCGCGCGCGGTGGTCGAGGACTACCTGCTGTTCCGGGCGGCGGAGGTGACGCTCGCCCGCGGCGCCACGCACTTCACGGTGGCCGACCGCGTGGTGGAGCCCGAGACCCGGCTCCGGGCGACCGGGGTCACGGCGACGGCCCCGCTCAGCCCGTATCGCGGATGGTCCTACCGGCCGCCGGTCGGCTACGGCGCGGTCGCGGGCGGCGACCTCCGGCCGGTGACGCGCTACGACGCCTATCTCGAGATCGTGCTGGGGCGCTCCGGGCCCGAGGCGCAGGTCTACGACGCGCGCGCCGTTCGCACGGCCATCGGACCGCGCGTCGTGCGGCCCGCATCGTCCTGACCCCGGGCCCGCGCGGCGGCGATCAGCCCCGCCTCCGGAGGTAGACGTAGTAGGCACCGCCGCCGCCATGCGAGGCGTGCGCCTGCGTCACCTCGAGGACGAGCGGCCCGAGCGGCGGCCGGGCGAGCCAGACAGGCACCTGCTGCCGCAACGCGCCGCGGCGGACCGGCACGGGATCGTCGTCGCGGAAGCCCGGGGCCGTCCGCCCCTTGCCGGTGACCACGAGCAGCAGGCGCAGCCCCCGAGCGGCCGCGTCGGTGACGAAGCGGCGAAGCGCGCCCTCGCCCTCGGCCAGCGTCATTCCGTGAAGGTCGAGCTTGGCCTCGGGGCGGTGCCGGCCCCGCTTGAGGCGGCGGAACGTCTTGGCATCCATGCGCGGCGCCGCCGTGCCCGGCGAGGCGGCGTCGGGACGGGCGTGCATCAGGCCCGATGCGGGCCCGCGCGACTGTGCGGCCTGGCCGATGCGGAACGGGGGGACGGGCGCGGGCCGGGGCGGCGCGGCGGGAGGCGGAACCGGCGCCGGCGCGGTGGGCAGGGCCGTGCCGTGGTCGCGCTCGGCTCGGGAGAGGGGCGCCGCGCTCCGGCGGACCTTCTCCCACAGCGCCTGATCCTCGGGGGAGAGACGGCGGCGTCGACTCATCGGTGGCGACCCCGTGCCGTTGTTTGCGACCGCCGGAGGCGGCCGCCGGTGGGCTCAGCCGCCGGTGGCGACGAGCTTCCAGTTCGGATCGTCGGAGGCCATCACCCGCTGGAACGTCCAGACGTCGCGGGACCGCTTGATCTCGTTCGGGTCGCCCTCGATGACCCCGCCCTCCTGATCGCGCACCACGGAGGACATCTCGCCGACGAAGCGGATGGTGATCTGCGCGTCCTGGGTGTCGCGGTCGAACTCGGCCTCGGTTAGCTGCGTCTCGCGCACGCCGATGAAGTTGGCATCGACCTTCAGGCCCTTGTCCTCGCGCTCGGACACGACCGAGAGCATGGCCTCGTACACGTCCTCCCCGAGATAGGGCTGCACCGGCGCGAGATCGCCGTTCTCGAACGCCATCAGGATCATCTCGTAGGCGCCACGGGCGCCGGAGACGAACTCCGTCACGTTGAAGCCGGGCTCCGCCAGCTTCATCGCCGCGAGCGCCTTGGCCGAGGGAGTGCCGTCGTCGACATGGTCGGTGATGTCGCGATCCGGGCCGCCCTCGATCACCTCGAAGTCGCGGCGCACGCGCGACGGCTCCGCGGGAGCGTCGACGGCCGGCGGCTTCTCGAAGCCCGTCCGCGTCCCCAGCACGTTCTTCAGACGTATGATGAGGAACAGGGCGATGCCCGCAAGGACGAGAAGCTGAATCACGGTGTCGTCCATCCCTTGTCCTCTGGCCCTGGCCGCCCTCGGCGGGGGCGGTGGTTACGTATCGCAGGCGCCCGACATATGTAAGGGCCACCAGGCATCAAGTCCAACGAGGAGGCCTCGGGCATGTGGCTGTTCGCGCTGTTCGTCGCGGTGCCGATCCTGGAGATCGCGCTGTTCATACAGGTGGGCGGCTGGCTCGGCCTGTGGCCGACGCTGCTCATCGTCGTGCTCACGGCGCTGCTGGGCACCGTGCTCGTCCGGCAGCAGGGGCTGGAGCAGTTGCGGCGCATCCAGGGCTCGCTCGACCGCTTCTCCGATCCGACCGAGCCGCTGGCCCACGGGGCGATGATCCTCGTGGCGGGGGTGCTGCTCCTCACGCCCGGATTCTTCACCGACGCCGTGGGCTTCGCGCTGCTGGTGCCGGGGCTGCGCCGGGCCGCGCTGGCCTGGGCACGCGAGCGGATCGCCGCCCGCGTGGTCGCCGCCGGGGCGGGCGGCACGAGGCC
>CAZWWR010000091.1:0-10427 GCA_964637265.1 uncultured Jannaschia sp. | reverse complement strand
TGCCCTTGACGACGGAGCCTTCGGTGGGGGTGTGGACGTCGAGGTCTTCGTTCAGAAGGGCCTCGAACTCCTCCATGGTGGCATTCTGAGCCATGCGTGCGCGTGTTCCTATCGGTTGCTTTGTCGGGCCGCGCGGTTGGTTCCGCGGGTCTTGGCGATTGGTCTGGACAGGAGGTGCGGGCACGGGCGCGCCGCGCGAGACATGCGTCCTGTCGGGGTGACGGGCGCGAGTTAATGGATCGGGGCCTGTGACGCAAGGGCCACGCCGGCGATGGACGCAACCATCCGGCGGACCGGCCGGTTCCCCTCTCGATACAGGGAGGTTCGTACATGGCGTTCAAGCATTTCAAGGTCCTGCCCGCCGCCGCGCTCGCGCTCGTCATGGCGGCCGTCGCCGCTCCGGCGCCGGCCCCTGCGCAGCAGACCAACGCGGTGGACTACTACAAGGGGTTCGCCGAAAGGCACCGGCGCTCGATCGAGTACGACCTCGCCTGGATCGGCGAGAGCGACCACGTCGTGGACGGCATCATCGCCCGCAACGCGATCCGCGCGATCCGCCGCTTCGAACGCTCGATCGGGTCGGAGCCCGACGGCATCCTGCAGCGTCCCGAGCGGCAGGCCCTCGCGCGGCAGGCCCGCGAGGTGCGGCGGGCGGTGGACTACCGGGTGGTGATCGACGGCAGGACGGGGGCCCGGATCGGCGTGCCCTTCGGCCTCCTAGGAAGGCCCGAGGCCGCCGGCCTGGGTGCCCGATACGGCGCGCCGGACCTGTCCGTCGTCCTCCGCACCTACCGCATGACCGACGGCCGCCCGCTCCGGCAGGTCTACGACAACCAGATCGCCCGGGCCGATCGCGAGGTCACCTACGAGACGTTCCGGGACGACTGGTTCGTCGTCTCCGGGCGCACCGACGAGGGGCGCTCCTTCTACACCCGCGCGCAGGCCGGCCTGGGCGAGATCCGGGCCTGGTCGCTGACCTACGACAACGGATTGCAGGACCGCGTCGAGCCGGTGATCGTGGCCATGTCGAGCGATTTCGACGCCTTCGCGGCGGCTCCCTCGAGCGACCCAGCACCGCGGAACTCCGTGGCCGGCGGGCCCTGTGCGGACCGGATCCGCGTCGCCGCCGGCGAGACGCTCGCCCGAATCGCGCAGCGCTGCGACACGACCGTCTCGCGCCTGCGCCGCGCGAATGACGGCGTCGCCCCGCGCGACCTGCGCGCCGGGCAGATGCTCCGGATCCCGCGCGACGGCGAGGCGTTGCCGGCCTTGGCCGACCTCGTCCCCCCAACTGCCGGGACGGACTACGCGCCCGTCGCCGCCGTGACGCCCCGACGCCCGTGGGCGGGCGGCGCGGTCGCCGTCTCCGCCCGGGGCTTTCCGCCCAATCGCTGGGTAGAGGCCGGCTTCTCGCTGCCCGGCCAGGACTTCCAGAGGCAGAAGGCCGCCCGTACGGATGCGCGCGGCAACGTCGAGTTCCGGATCGGTGCCCCGGCGCGGCTCTCGGCAGGCGACCGGGCGTCGGTGGTCGTCGCCACCCCGAACGGACGGCTCGCCGCGAGGACGGAGTTCTTCGCCCTCCGCGCGGCGCCGCCGGGCCAACAGGGGCGGGAGCGCGTCGCCATCGACGGCATGCTGACTCAGGAACGCGGTTCCTGCGCGACCCTGCGGGACGTGCGGGGCCAGCTGTGGAGCCTGCGCGGCGGCGACGTCGACGGGTTCGCCCCGGGAACGGCCGTCCGCGTCACGGGGTACGCCATGGAGGGCGGCTGCGACCGGGGCCGCGTGCTCGAAACGGAGCGCGTGCTCCTGCGGTGAGCATCGGCCGCGGGGAGGGCACCCTGCCGATACGGCGGGGAAGCCACCCGTCGCTGGTCCCAACCTCCGCCAGCGAACGGAAGCCGTGCCGTGGTCCTTCGCTGCTATGGGCCAGCCGCCTTTGACCTTCGCCCGGACCGGACCGGCCGGTCCGGGCACGCAGACGACGACGTGCGCCTCAGACCTTCAGCGCGGGGATGATCTGCTTCTTGCGGCTCATCACGCCCGGGAGCACCACCGTGTCGCCCCCGACGCTCGCGCCGAAGCTCTTCTCCGCGACGCCCTTCACGAGCTCGTTCGGAACGAGCAGCGTCGCCTCCTCCTTGAGGATGTCGACCACGAACAGGAGCACCTGACGCACGCCGTCCTCGGAGGCGACCGTGCCCATCGTCTCCATCAGGGAGTCCTTGCGGTCGAGCACGATCTTGGGCGCCGTCGTCTCGAGCACGGAGACGCGGAACTTGGTGCCGTCGACCTCGTACTCCTTGCTGTCCATCCGCAGGAGCTCCGCGTCGGAGAAGGCCGAGACGTCGGACTTCGCCTCGAACATCTGGGAAGCCAGCTCTCCGATGTCGACGCCGAGCTCGCCCGCCAGCCGCTCGGCGAGCGCCCTGTCGACGGGCGTCGTCGTCGGGGAGCGGAACTCCAGCGTGTCGGAGAGGATGCAGGACAGCATCACTCCCTTGATCCCCTCCGGCGCGCCCGAGAGCGCGTCGCCCATCAGGTCAGCCATCACGGTCGCGGTGCAGGCCAGCGGCCGGATCGTCATGTCGATGGGCGACTTCGTCTCGAGCCCGCCCGTCAGCTTGTGGTGATCGATGATCTGCACCACGTCGGCGTGATTCACGTTCGCTGGCAGCTCGGCCGGGTTGTTCGTGTCGACGATCACGCAGCGCTGCCCGTCGTCGAGGTCGAGCACGATTTCGGGCTTCTCCAGCCCCCACCGCTCGAGCACCCACGCGGCCTCCGTGTTGGGCTCGCCGAGGAGCACCGGCCGCGCGTCGACGCCCTGAACCTCGCTCAGGTACCAGGCCCATGCGATGGGCGAGCCGGTGCTGTCGGTATCGGGCGACTGGTGGCCGAAGACGAGGGTGCTCATGTGGTCATCCGTATGGAGTGGGGAGATCGGCGCCCCCATAGCGGCGGTGCGTCGGCCTGTCACGACGAGGCCAGCGCGGCCATTCTTCGCAGACGCGGCGGGGCAACATGGGCCGCGCGTGCCCTTGCCCCCGGGGGTCCGGCACGTTCCTGTGCGGGCGATGCAGACCGCCCTCCTCACGGCACTCACGATGTGCGCCTTCGCCGCGAACTCGTTGCTGACCCGTGCCGGGGTCGCCGACGGCACGGACCCGCTCACCTTCGCGACGATCCGCGCCGGCTGCGGGGCCGCGGTCCTCGCGGCGCTCGTGCTGCGTCGCGCCGCGGGGTCGCCGGGCGGGGCGATCGGCCTGCGCGGCCGGCGGCGCTGGGGCGCGGCGGCGGCGCTGCTCGGGTACCTGCTGGGCTTCTCGCTCGCCTATCTGAGCCTGGATGCGGGGCTGGGGGCGCTGATCCTGTTCGCCTGCGTCCAGATCGGGCTCCTCGGTCTCGCCCTCGGGGGCGGCGAGCGTCCGGCCCCGTTGCGCGTCGGCGGTCTCGGGATCGCGCTCGCGGGGCTCGCCCTGCTGCTCTGGCCGGGCGCCGGCTCCACCGTGGACCCGCTCGGCGCGGGGCTGATGGCGGTCGCGGGCCTGTCCTGGGCGTTCTACACCCATGCGGGCCGGTCCGAGCCCCGCCCCCTTGGTGGCACGGCGGCGAACTTCGTGCTGGCAGCGGCCGCGTTCGTGCCGCTGGCGCCGCTTTGGCTCGGCGGGCCGGTCACGCCGCTGGGGCTCGCCTGCGCGGCCCTTTCCGGTGCCGTCGCGAGCGGGCTGGGCTACGCGCTCTGGTTCCGCGTCCTTCCCCGGCTCGACGGGCTCACGGCGGGCGCGGCGCAGCTCTCCGTGCCGGTGATCGCGATCGCGGGCGGCGCCGCGCTGCTGGGGGAACTGCCCACCGCCGGGACGCTTCTGGCGATGGCCGTCGTCCTCGCGGGCGTGGCTGTGGCGGTGCTTCAGCCGACGATCAGTTCGAGGGGATCGTAGAGCGGCGCCCCCGCCTCCCGCCACGCCACCGGGCCGAGCGACAGGGGACGATGCCGGAGCGACGAGAGCTCCTCCCGCGCGACCCAGCGCCGTCGGGTCACGACGCCCTCCGGGTCCGACCAGGCAGGATCGAGCGCGCCGGCCACGAGGCGGCAGCGGAAGAACACCTCGACCTGGTGGAACCCCCGCCGCGGATCGTGGAACTCGTTGAGCAGGCAGGGATCTCCCACCGCCACCTCGAGCCCGGTCTCCTCCCGCACCTCGCGCGCCAGCCCGCGGGGCAGTGCCTCGTGCGGCTCGGCCCCTCCGCCAGGCGCGCACCACAGATCCGAGCCAGCCTCGGGTGGATAGGCGTTCACGATGAGCAGGCGCCCCCGATGGAGCAGCACCGCCCGCGCCGCCAGGCGGATCGGGCGGCGGACCCGCGCGGGGCCCCGGTTCGCGTCGTCCGGCATGGTTCCGCCTAGCATCGGGGGCCCGCCCGGCCTAGCTCCCCCCCATGCGACGCGCAGCCCTCATCCCGTGCCTCCTCCTCGCCCTCGCCGTCGCCCTGCCCGGGCGCGCCGCCGCGCGGGACTGCGTGATCCTCCTGCACGGCCTCGCCCGCTCGGAGGCCTCCCTCCTCGTGATGGCGGAGGCGCTGGAGGCCGTGGGTTTCCGCCCCGTCCGCGTATCCTACCCGTCCACCGATGCCACGGTGGACCGACTGGCCTTGGCCACCCTGCCCGCGGCCATCGACGCCTGCGGCGACGCGCCCCGGATCCACTTCGTGACCCACTCGATGGGGGGCATCCTCCTGCGGTGGTGGCAGGCGCGGGAAGAGGTGCCCCGCCTCGGCCGCACCGTTATGCTGGCCCCGCCCAACCAGGGATCCGAGCTCGTCGACGAGCTCTCCGGACTGACGCCCTTCCTGTGGCTCAACGGTCCGGCGGGCCTCCAGCTCGGCACGGACGGCCTGCCGGGGACGCTCCCCGCCGTCGTCGGCGAGGTGGGGGTGATCGCCGGGAGGCGGTCGCTCAACCCCGTCTTCTCCGCGCTCATCCCCGGGCCGGACGACGGCAAGGTTTCGGTCGCCTCGACCCGCGTGGACGGCATGGCCGATCACCTCGTGATCCCCACCACGCATACGTTCATGATGAACAACCCGCTCGTGATCGCCCAGGTGGTGGCGTTCCTGCGGACCGGCGCCTTCGACCGCACCCTCGACCTCGGCGACGCGATCGAGGGAACGGTGGACACGTTCCTCCTCGGCGACTGATCACGGCCGACGACCGCATGGGAGGGCGACCACGTCTCGCATCACGTCTATGCCGATGGGGGCTGAGGCACCCTGGGGCTGGCGGCAAGGCGCCGCCCCGGGGGGACTTCGGCGAATCATGCGGGCCGCAACGGCGGGCGGTCGCATCGCCGGGCCCGATCGCAGATCGCCGCCGGCCCACCCGGTCGCCCCGGGGGTTCGGTCGGTGCGCATGCCGGTTCAGGGCACGCGGGCGAGCCGCTCCTCAAGCACCTCGAAGGGTACGCCGGGCGCCTCCTTGCCCGGCCGGATGACGAGCGACGTCTTAACCTGCGCCACGTTCGGCGCGGCCGTCAGCTCGCCCGTCAGGAAGGACTGGAAGGTCGACAGGTCGGGCGCGACGCACTTGAGGATGAAGTCGATCTCGCCGTTGAGCATGTGGCACTCGCGCACCAGCGGCCAGGCCCGGCAGAGGGTCTCGAAGGCGCTCAGGTCCGATTCCGCCTGGCCCCGCAGGCTGACCATCGCGAAGACCTGCACCTCGAAGCCGAGGCGGCGCGCGTCGACGTCGGCATGGTAGCCCCGGATGTAGCCCGCTTCCTCCAGCGCCCGGACGCGGCGGAGGCAGGGCGGCGCGCTGATCCCGACGCGGCGCGCCAGCTCGACATTCGTCATCCGCCCGTCGGCCTGAAGTTCCGACAGTATCTGACGATCGATCGGATCGAGACGTGCTGCGGGCAACTCGGATCCCCCCACCCTTCGTTGCCGGACATATCTGCCCGGCGCAAGAAAATTACAAGTCTGCGCAAAGATCCATCGTGCGGACCGACCCGATTGCTCGACTTCGACGCACAGTGGCGCCGCAGCGCTAAGGATGCGGACCGCGGGGTACGCGCCGTGGGGCGGACCTGCGCGGGGCCGATCGGCCCGGTTCCGCGCACTCGCCGGTCTTCTCCCGCCGAGCCGACCGCACCCTGCTTCGACCCGGGGGGGAGAGGAGCTACCCGTTCCACTGCCCGTGGACCGGGCCTTGCCGGAGCGCGGATCGGCACCCATCGTCCTGCCGGGCGGGTCGCAGCGATCCCCGAATTTCCTTGTCCCCCGCCGTCGTCTCGCCGAAACGGCGACCGCCTCCATCCCATCCGCGCACGCCCGTCCCTGCGGCGCCGCACTCCCGGCGCCCTTCCGTGCGGCGGCGGGGGTGACTATACCGATATGCCGATTCCCTGGAGGCCCCCATGCCCGAGACCGACGCCCCAATCCACCGGCCCGTGATCGTCATCGGCTCGGGCCCGGCCGGCTACACGGCCGCCGTCTACGCCGCCCGCGCCATGCTTTCCCCCATGGTGATCCAGGGCATCCAGCCGGGCGGCCAGCTCACGATCACCACCGACGTCGAGAACTGGCCCGGCGACTCCTCGGTCATGGGTCCGGACCTGATGGCCCGGATGGAGGCCCATGCGCGCGAGATGGGCGCCGAGATCGTCTCCGACCACATCGCCCGCGTCGACCTCTCGGAGAGGCCGTTCAGGGCCTGGTCGGACGGCGGGCAACTCTACACCTGCGACGCGCTGATCCTGGCGACCGGGGCGCAGGCGAAGTGGCTGGGTCTGCCCTCGGAGGAGCACTTCAAGGGCTTCGGCGTCTCGGCCTGCGCCACCTGCGACGGCTTCTTCTACAGGGGCAAGGCGGTCGCCGTGGTGGGAGGCGGCAACACCGCCGTCGAGGAGGCCCTCTTCCTTACCAACTTCGCCTCGAAGGTGACGCTGATCCACCGCCGCGACTCGCTCCGCGCGGAGCGGATCCTGCAGGACAGGCTGTTCAAGCACCCGAAGGTGGAGATCGTCTGGGACCATGCCGTCGAGGAGGTGCTGGGCGCACAGGACCCGCGCGGCGTCGAGGCGCTGCGTCTGCGCTCGACGAAGGACGGATCTACCCGGGAGATCGCGGTGGACGGCTTCTTCGTCGCCATCGGGCACGCGCCGGCCTCCGAGCTGGTCGTCGACTGGCTGGAGACGCATCACGGCGGCTACGTCGTGACGAAGCCCGACTCCACCGCCACGAGTATTCCGGGCGTCTTCGCGGCGGGCGACATCACCGATCACGTCTACCGCCAGGCCGTGACGAGCGCGGGCATGGGGTGCATGGCCGCCCTGGAGGCCGAACGCTTCCTCGCCGAGCATGGCGTCGAGCCCGGCCCCGCGCAGGATCAGTCGCAGGGCCCGATCGGCGGCTGGGGCGCGCCGGCGGAGGCGGCGGAGGCGCCGGCCGAATGATCCCCTGCGCCCGGGGCGCTCGCCCGACGCGGACGCGGTGAGCGGCGGGCTCCCACGCCCGGCGCAAACGGCGCTCCGTTCGCTGCGGCGGGGCGCCCGCGGCACGCTCGCCCTCGCACGGGGCGGGCGGCCACCGGACCGCCTGATCCTCCATGTCGGCCTCCACAAGACCGGCACGACCTCGCTGCAGGCGGCGCTCGAGCTGTGGCGGTGGCGCCTTCTGCTCTCGGGCGTGCGGCCCGTGCGGCGGCGGGGTCCGGCCTACATGGCGATGCGCCGCGCGATCACCCCGCTCGCCCATACCGAATCCCGAAGCCTCGCCCGCCGCCGGGAGGCGCGGGACGCCATCGCGGCCTTCCTCGAGACCCAGCGCGTTCCGGGGGCGCATACGCTCCTCCTGTCCCACGAGGACCTCATCGGTTCGCCGCTGCTGACCGCTCATGGCCGGGCCTATGGCGACGCCGGCGCGCGGCTCGACCTGCTCCGCGAGGCGACGGCCGGATACGCCCGGGTGGAGCTGGTGCTGACGCTGCGGGCGCAGGACGCGCTCCTCGAGTCGCTCGTGCTGCACCTGACGAAGGCGGGCCGCGTCGACGATCCGGCCGCATTGCTGGATCGATGCGCGGATGCGGCCCCGAGCCTCGCCGGGCTCGTCGCCGCGGCGGAGGGCCGCTTCGGCCCCGGACGGGTCCATGTCCTGCCCGTGGAGGCGTCGGGGGGTGATCCGGTCTGGCTGCCGACCCGTGTCCTTGCCATCGCGGCGCCGGGCATCCGGCCTCCGGGGCGGCTTCCGGACGGGGCCCTCGCCTACAACCCCACGCTGACGGAGACGGGGATCCGCATGGCGATCGGCGTCCGCCGCTCCGGTGCGCTCAAGCCCGGCCGCGAGTGGCGGGCGTTCCGCGACCATCTCGAGCGGCACCATTCCGCGCGGACGGGGCCGCGGGCCCAGCTCCTCACGCCCGAGCTGAGCCGCCGGATCCTCGCGCCGCACGCCGCGCACAACGCCGCGCTCCTCGCGCGATGCGGATACGGCGAACTGGCGCCCCGCTACGCGCCATCCCCCTGACCCCCTGCACCATCGACTTCGCTCGCTCCGCCCGGCGGGTCGCCCGATGTCCGCACGACACTATAAGCTCCAGGCGGCAAGACCCGCGCGCAAGGCTGCCTTCTCGGGCGGATGGTGCGGTCCGCACCTGTCGCTCCGGCACGGAGCCGAGGTGGCGCCCTACCGGACGACGACCCGTTCCCTCGCCTCGTCAGGATCCACCCACCGGCGCGAGGGAGGAGGACGATCCCTCCACGCCCCGTTCCGGACGGTCGCATCGCGCGGCTTGCCTCCTCCATCGGTCCTCGCCATGACCCTGGCGCGGCCCTACGGTGGGACGCGAGGGACAGTGGAGAAGCCCCATGCGCGCGATCGTCCTCGCCATGACCTGCCTGATCGCCGCGTGCTCCGGCGGTGGACCTGCCGGTCCCGCGGCTCCGCTGCCCCCGGACGCGGTGACGCGGGCGGGCGTCTCCGAGGCGGAGGCCCGCACGCTCGCACTCGCCCAGGGCCGATGCCCCGACCGCGACGCCGACCGCGACGCGCTCCTCGCCGCCGCCGTGCGGAGCGACGATCCCGCACAGGTCCAGGCCCTGCTCTCGGCGCGGCCCGGCGACGCCACGGCCGCCACCGCGCTCTCGGCGATCACCGGGCTGGGCGATCCAGACCGGCGCCGCCTGTCCTGCCTGCTGCCCTACCTCGACGCCTGAGCGCTACCGAGGCCGACGCCACCGGGACGAATAAGGCGGTCCGCCAGCATGGATCCGGCCCGGCCGGCGGACGTAGGACGGGCGGATTGGGTCCCGCCGACCGGGGCCTTCCTGCCACGCCTTGCGCTGCACGTAGACCAGCCTCCCGCCCCGGCGCCTTGCGTGGCGACAAGGGGGGGGCGTAGGGGGTCGCCATCCGAATCCTCCCAATGGCGCGCATTATCGCGCGAAAGGTCCACTCCATGCCCGCAGCCACCGCGAATCTCGCCCCGATCCCCGAGCTCTACGTCTCCTACGAGAGCGCGCAGAAGCTGAAGCAGGACGCCGCGGATCTGCCCTCGTGGGATCTGACTGCCCGTCAGGTCTGCGACCTCGAACTGCTCATGAACGGCGGCTTCGCGCCACTGAAGGGCTTCCTCGGGCAGGCGGACTACGAGCGGGTGGTCGAGGAGATGCGGCTCGAGGACGGCAGCCTCTGGCCGATGCCCATCACGCTCGACGTCACCGAGAAGTTCGCCGGCACGGTCGAGCCGGGGCAGGACATCGCGCTCCGCGACCCCGAGGGCGTGATCCTCGCGATCCTCTCGATCACCGACAAGTGGTCGCCCGACAAGGCGAAGGAGGCCGAGAAGGTCTTCGGCGCGGACGACCTCGCGCATCCGGCCGTCTACTACCTCCACCACGTCGCCGGGCCGGTCTATCTCGGCGGGTCCATCACGGGCATCCAGCCGCCCACCCATTACGACTTCCGCGCCCGCCGCGACACGCCCAACGAGCTGCGCGCCTATTTCCGCAAGCTGGGCTGGCGGCGCGTCGTCGCCTTCCAGACCCGCAACCCCCTCCACCGCGCCCACCAGGAGCTGACCTTCCGCGCCGCCCGCGAGGCGCAGGCCAACCTCCTGATCCACCCCGTCGTCGGCATGACGAAGCCCGGGGACGTCGACCACTTCACGCGCGTGCGCTGCTACGAGGCGGTGCTCGACAAGTATCCGGGCGCGACGACCACGATGTCGCTCCTCAACCTCGCGATGCGCATGGCCGGCCCCCGCGAGGCCGTCTGGCACGGGATGATCCGCCGCAACCACGGCTGCACGCACATGATCGTCGGACGCGACCATGCGGGCCCCGGCAAGAACACGGCGGGCGAGGATTTCTACGGCCCCTACGACGCGCAGGACCTGTTCCGCGAGCACGAGGCCGAGATCGGCGTCGAGA
>CAZWWR010000090.1:0-10580 GCA_964637265.1 uncultured Jannaschia sp. | reverse complement strand
CATGGTGGCGGAGAAGAACAGGGTCTGCCGGGTGAACGGGGTCAGCTCGAAGATGCGCTCGATGTCGGGGATGAACCCCATGTCGAGCATCCGGTCGGCCTCGTCCACGACCATGATCTGCACGTCGTTGAGCAGGAGCTTGCCGCGCTCGTGGTGGTCGAGCAGGCGCCCGGGCGTCGCGATCAGGACGTCCACGCCCCGGTCGATGAGCTTGTCCTGCTCCTTGAACGAGACCCCGCCGATCAGCAGGGCCTTCGACAGGCGCGAGCCCTTGGCGTAGGTGTCGAAGTTCTCGGCCACCTGCGCGGCGAGCTCGCGCGTCGGGGCCAGCACGAGGGAGCGGGGCATGCGCGCCTTGGCACGCCCCTTTCCGAGCATGGTGATCATCGGCAGGGTGAAGGAGGCGGTCTTGCCCGTGCCCGTCTGGGCGATGCCCAGGACGTCGCGCCCTTCGAGCGCCGGAGGTATGGCGCCCAGCTGGATGGGGGTCGGCGTGGTGTAGCCCGCGGCCTCGATGGCCTTCAGCACCTTGGGGTCAAGGTCGAGTTCGTTGAAGCTTGTCATTGGCGTCCGGTGATGCCGGGCATGCCGCCCGGGAGGGATGGAGCGCCAGTTCGTCCGTCGCGCTCCGCGTCGAGAGGCTGCGCCCACCGCAGCCTGAGCGGCAGATAGGGGATTTCCACGCGGGAATCAAACCTCCCCCGAAGGGCGGATCGAAAGATCCGGGCCTCAGTGATGCGGAGGACGCCCGGCGGCCTTCACGACCCGCACCGATGGCACCGCGCGCCGGGGCCGTACGGGGCCGGGAAGAATGCCCTTTGCCGCTCTCCTGGCCGCCCGCCTCCCGGTCCCCGCCGTCGGTCCAGCCGGGATCGAGGCGGTCGAAATCCTGTCCCGCCCCTGCCCCCGTCACCTGCACTGCAATCCGACGCACCGCGAGGGCCTGCGTTGTCGAACCGCTTGACGGCGGAGGGTCCCGTACCCGGCTTGGCACCGCAGAACGTTGATCCTCATAGGTTTGGGCCGTCCCTCTCCGGCCAGCCAGTCCGTGGCCTATCGCGCCAAACCGCAACATTCCCGGCCGAGGGCGCGCTTTCGGCTGGTGTCGATTGCGACTCTTGAAAGGATGCCGACGGCGCAGAGGTACCGTGGTACTCGACCCTCATCTGCCCAGCCTCCCCAACTGGGGTAAGAGAGATGCCGACGCGCGAGCGGCTGCGCGATCCCGGTCGACATGGCCCCGTTCCGCCCCCCACGGCGCGGGCGAAGAACGTCACGTCACAGGCACGGGTTTCGACTATCGGGCACTCGGATTCGGCGGTGCTCTCTCAGCCACCGCGACGAGCGCGGACCCGACCGAACTGAACCGGTAGGCGGGGGGATCGTCGCGAGCGTCTGTTCCGCGCTGGCCCCGGAGGCAAGAAGCCTTCTGTCCTGACTATTCCTCATAGTTCGGCTGAGGGCCGCGCGGCGCGGCGGCTGTTCTGCCCGAACGGCCTCTGGGCGACTCGACGCTGCCCGACGGTGGGACGCTCTCGGGCGGATCGGTGAACCGCTCCTCGGAATGGTGCCGAGGGTGGCGGCTCAACGCATCCTGGTTCCGGAGCACGCACCCCTGCCCGCCCTGCCGGACGTTACCCCCGGACAGCCGAACGGGAGAACGATCCCCGGGCCCGGTCAGCCGCGCCCCACGCGGTAACCTGCGCGCAGCACCTCGACCGTGGGCCGGGGGGTCAGCACCTCGACCTCCCCCACGGGGCGGCGCACCGGCGCGCCGTAGCTCCAGCCGTCCATGCCTGCGAGGAACGGGTGTGCCGCACCGGCCCCGAGCAGCGCCGGCATGCCGTCCTCGACTACGAACGTGCCGTCCGGTAGCGTCCCGGCGTGCGCCCGCCATCGGCGCATCCGCCGCGCCCCCGGCTCGGCCCGCGCGGCGTGGAGCACGGCATCCATCTCGGGGGCCCGCGCCTCGCCATGCGCCTCCGCCCAGGCCACCCGCCACCGCTCCCAGCACGCGCGGCGGCAGAAGGCGCAGGGGCGATGCCCGGCGGCGAGCGCGACCCATTCGTCGGGGAAGAAGAGCGCGGTCCAGCGCCGCCCCCCGCATCACCGGAACGCGCCGCCCCCTCCAGTCGAGCGTGCAGGCGATCCAGGCACGATGCCTCCACAGGGCGCGCCCCATCTCGCCATCCGCGACGTGCAGGATCCCACGGTTACCCGTGAGCCCGCCGCGCCAGCTGTGCGCCACGATCTCGCCCGTCCGCAGGACGCGATTGCGCAGCGGCATGGCTTCAGCCCGCCATCATCTCCTTGGTGGCCGCGAGGCGCAGGTCGGGGAAGTCGCGCTCGATCCGATCGATGTCCCACTGGAGCCGCGTGAGGTACACGACGTCCCCGTCGTTGTCGTGGGCGATGTGCTGGCGGTTCTTCTCCACGAGGCGCTCGACCTCCCCCTTCGGTCCGTGGACCCAGCGCGCGGAAGTGAACTGCGAGGGCTCGAAGCGGACGGGCAGGCCGTACTCCCCCTCGATCCGGCTCGCGAGGACGTCGAACTGAAGCGCGCCGACCACGCCCACCACGAAGCCCGAGCCGATGGCGGGCTTGAACACCTTGGCGGCCCCCTCCTCGGCGAACTGCATCAGCGCCTTGTCGAGATGCTTGGCCTTCATCGGATCGCCCGCCCGCGCCGTCTGGAGCAGCTCCGGCGCGAAGGAGGGGATGCCGGTGAAGCGCAAGGTTTCGCCCTCGGTGAGCGCGTCGCCGATGCGGAGCTGGCCGTGGTTCGGGATGCCGATGATGTCGCCCGCCCAAGCCTCCTCGGCGAGCTCCCGGTCGGCAGCGAGGAAGAGCACGGGGTTCGAGATGGCCATCGGCTTCTTCGTGCGCACGTGGGTGAGCTTCATGCCGCGCTCGAAATGGCCCGAGGCGAGGCGGACGAAGGCCACGCGGTCGCGGTGCTTGGGGTCCATGTTGGCCTGCACCTTGAACACGAAGCCCGAGACCCTGGGCTCCTCTGGCGCCACCTGCCGCGGCTCTGCGCGCTGCGGCTGGGGGGGCGGGCCGTACTCGGCGATGCCGCCCATCAGCTCGCGCACGCCGAAGGAGTTGATCGCGGAGCCGAACCAGATCGGCGTGAGCGTGCCGTCGAGGAAGGCGCTGCGGTCGAGGGGCGGCAGCAGGCCGCGGGCCATCTCGACCTCCTCCCGGAGCGTCCCTAGGAGCTCCGCGGGCACGAGTTGCCCCAATTTGGGGTCTTCCAGACCCCCTATCTCGACGGTTTGTGCAATCCGGTTGCGGTCCGCCCGGTCCATCAGCTCGAGCCGGTCGTGCAGCAGGTCGTAGCAGCCGAGGAACTCCCGCCCCCGCCCGATGGGCCAGGAGGCGGGCGTCACGTCGATGGCGAGGTTCTCCTGGATCTCGTCGACGATCTCGAACGTGTCGCGGCTTTCGCGGTCCATCTTGTTGCAGAAGGTGAGGATGGGCAGGTCGCGCAGGCGGCAGACCTCGAAGAGCTTCCGCGTCTGGCTCTCCACGCCCTTGGCCCCGTCGATCACCATGATCGCGGCGTCGACGGCCGTGATGGTGCGGTAGGTGTCCTCCGAGAAGTCGGAGTGGCCGGGCGTGTCCACGAGGTTGAAGCGGTAGCTCTCCTCGCCGCCGGGTCCGGTCCGGGCGAAGTCGAAGGACATCGCCGAGGCGGAGACGGAGATGCCGCGATCCTGCTCGAGCTTCATGAAGTCGGAGCGCGTGCGGCGCGCCTCGCCCTTCGCGCGGACCTGGCCCGCCATCTGGATCGCGCCGCCGTAGAGCAGGAACTTCTCGGTCAGCGTCGTCTTGCCCGCGTCCGGGTGCGAGATGATCGCGAAGGTCCGCCTGCGGCCGATCTCCGGCGGCAGGTCGGGGCGGTTGGGGAGGGCGGTGTCGGGCATGGCGGGCATATAGAACCGGGCCCCCGCCCCCGCAATCGACCCCGCCCGCCCTGATCGATGACGTGGCCTGCGAAGTGTGATAGGCTGCAACTATCATACCTTGGGTCAGGGGAGGACCTCATGTCGCCCATCCGCAGCCGCCATTGGCCGCTCGCACCCGTGATCGGGATCCTGCTCGCCTCCTGCGTCGCCGGGGAATCCGCGGGGCCCGTCCCGCCGGGCGGCGACCCGCGCCCCGATGCGCCCCAGACGGGACCCGTCGCGCAGACGCCGTTCCTGCGCGTCGTCCCCCTCGACGGCGTGCCGGAGGACCAGCCCGGCCGCTACTGCCGGGTGAGCGAAGACAGGACGAAGCTCATCGCGACGCTGCGAAACGATGGTGGCGCGTCCTACGCGGGAGGCGGGGACCTAATCGTCCGACGGCCAAGCGGGCCCACCTCGCCGCCGGCTCAGATTCCCGGTCTCGGCATCGGCGAGAGCTACAGCCCGGGCTTCGAGCGACCGCCCGAATGCTACCGGACGGAGACGCGGTGCCGCTTCACGATCGAGTATCCGGAGGGGCAGTCGGTCGAGGGAGAGTGCATCTCGATCCTGTGACGGCAGGCCGGACACGCCGCGCGGACGCGCCCCCGGCCGTGGTTTGCCGCGCCCGGGCGGACGGGCTATCCCCGCCGCGACCGTGGCGCGAGGAGGCCCCATGCAGATCATCGACCGGCTTGCCGAGGTGTCGTCCGACTATCGGGCGCTCTTCGTCGACCTCTGGGGCACAGTCCACGACGGGCTCACCGTCCTGCCCGGCGTGAACGAGGCGCTGATGCGCTTCCGCGCCGATGGCGGGCACGTCATCCTGATCACCAACTCCCCCCGCCCGCGCGAGGGCGTGGCCCGGCAGATCGTGCCGATGGGCGTGGACCGGGACGCCTATGACGACATCGCCACCTCGGGGGACTCGGCCCGTGTCGCGATGTACCAGGGCGCGGTGGGCACCCGGGTGTTCCATATCGGCCAGAAGGACGCGGACGGGACGCCCGTCGAGGAGGGGTTCTTCACGCCGCCGAAGGTGCTCGACGACCCGGTCGGGATCGAACGCGTGACGGTGGGCGAGGCGGAGGGCGTCGTGTGCACCTCGCCCTTCGACGTCCGGGCGGACCTTTCGATCCACCGGCCCGAACTGCTGCTGGCCAAGACGCGGGGGCTCAAGCTCCTCTGCGCCAATCCGGACGTCGTGGTGGACCGGGGCGAGTCGCGCGAGTGGTGCGCGGGCGCGGTGGCCGAGCTCTACGAGGAGATGGGCGGGGAGAGCCTCTACTTCGGCAAGCCCCACCCGCCCATCTACGACCTCGCGCGGCGGCGGCTGGCGAAGATCGCGGAGGTGCCGGACGCCGACATCCTCGCCATCGGGGACGGCCCCGCGACCGACGCGCGCGGCGCGATGGGCGAGGATCTCGACCTCCTCTTCGTGACCGGGGGCCTCGGGGCCGAGGAGACGGCGACGACCCGCGAGGCCGGGCCGGACCCGGCGAGGCTCGACGCCTATCTCGCCCGGCACGACCTCTCCCCGCGCTACGTGATGCCGTTCTTCAGGTAACCACGTTTCGCGTGCGGCGATCCGTCCGCAATATCGTTTCGCGCTCGCTTGCCGGAGGCGCCCCGCGGATGTATGAACCGGGGGCCCGTCCTCCCGCGGGCGCGATTCACGAGGGCACGATGTTCGACAACCTCCCGCGCGGCACGATCTGCATCGAGGATATCGAGATCGGCATGTCCCGCTCGCTGCAGAAGCAGGTCACGGACCGCGACATCGAGCTCTTCGCCGAGGTATCGACCGACAGGAACCCGGTGCATCTCGACGACGACTACGCGCTCGACACGATCTTCGAGGGCCGCATCGCGCACGGCATGCTCACCGCGAGCCTGATCTCCGCCGTGATCGGGGAGCAGCTTCCGGGCCACGGCACCGTGTATCTGGGCCAGAGCCTGAAGTTCCTCGCGCCCGTCCGGCCGGGCGACCTGGTCGAGGCGGTGGTCGAGGTCACGGACATGGATGTCGGCAAGCGTCGCGTGACGATGGACACGTGGTGCAGCGTCGACGGGCGGAAGGTGCTCAAGGGCGAGGCGGTGGTCCTCGCACCGTCGCGCAAGTTCGACTGAGGCGGGCTCGCGCCGCCTCAGCACCGGGCGTAGGCGTGGGCCCAGAAGTTGCGGTTGGGTAGCGGATCCGTGACGCTACGTTCCTTCAGGTAGCGGCCGCCCAGCAGGTAGGCCTCCTTCTCGCCGAAGGCCTTGCAGGGCCAGAGATCGGCGACGCCGGTGCTCCACTGGACATGATGGATCAGCTCGTGGAGCAGGATCTCGCGCCATGCGGGGTTCGAGAAGGCCTCCTCGTGCTCGTCCCACCCGCCGACATGGCGCGGATCGAGCACGTAGATGCGGCGGAGCTCGGCGTTGTAGAGCGCGCGGACCCGCTCGTCGACGCCGTCCTCCGGCAGCAGCTGCGGCACGTCCGAGTAGGCCTCGACCGTCAGGGCCCGCGGATCCATCGGCACGATTTCCGGCGGCGGCACGTCCGTGACAGGGTGGTCGGTATTCGAACCGGTCCATTCGAGAAGGGCGTCCATCAGGGTTTCCATGCGCTGCCCCTCCTTGGGCATGGACCCTGATTCAGGCCTGGAGGACCGCGCAAATCCCGAAACGCACCATGAATCTTTCCGAAACTTCCTGAACGCGCCGTGGAAGGGGACCGACACTCCGGATCCGCGGTGCCGCTCGGCGATGCGTGCCTCGGGCCGGACGGCCGGTTGCGGCGCGGGTCCGAGCCCGTCCCGCTGAGGCCGCAATCGCTCGAGGTGCTCCGCGTGCTGGCCGCCCGGGTCGGGGAGGTCGTGTCGAAGGACGACCTCATCGACATCGTCCGGGGCCGGACGGCGGTGAACGACGACAGCCCCGCCCAGTGCATCTCCGACATCCGGCGCGCCCTCGACCCCGACGGGCATCGCCTTCTCCGGACGGTGCGCGGGAAGGGGTACCGCCTCACGCCTCGGAGCGGGGAGGAGATGGATGCCGGACGGGGACGCGCGCGCCGGCGTCCGCTCCTGGCCGGGATGGCCGTCGTTGCCACGGCGGTGCTGGTGGGGCTGGCCCACCTGACGGTGCCGGACGGGACGGTCGGGATGGCGGACGGGGAGCCGCACCTGCTCCTCTCGGTGGAGGCCGGGAGCGAGCATGCATCGCTGGGCGCGCACGTCCGGTCGGACCTGACCGCCCTGCTCGCCCGCGACCGGAGTGTCGCGCTGACCCGGACGGTGCCGGACTACGTCTTGCGGGTCTCGGTGGAGGGCGCTGCGGGGGCGCCGCGGCTCGCGGCGGAGCTGGCGGATGCGATGGGCGCATCCTCCACGCGGCGAGCGAGCGCGTCGCGGAGGAGGACCCGGGCCTCCTCCTCGCGGGGCTCGCGGCAGGGGTCGCGTCGCCGGGCGGCGGCGCGATCGCGGGCCACGTGGTGGAGCGGATCAAGGGCGTGCCGGCGGAGGACCTCATGAGCGCCGAGTGCCTAGTCCTCGCCTCCCGCATCACGGGCAGCAGCTGCGACGCGGCGGTCCACCGGGCGGAAACGTGCCTCCGGGCGCTGATCGAGCGACGTCCCCGCGACGCCCGTGCGCTGGCGCGACTCGCGGATCTCCGGGCGCTGCAGCACTGGTGGGGCATCGGCCTTGACGACGCGCGGCGCGGCGATCCTCGCGCGAGAGACCGGCTCCTCGCCGAGGCCCTCGCCTACGCCACCCGCGCGGGCGAGGCGATCGAGCGGCCGGACGCGAGCGTGCCGGTCGGGATGGGCCGCGCGCATTTCGCGGCCTGCGACCCCCTCCTGCTGGCCGCGGACGCCGGGCGCGCGCTCGCCTACAACGACCTTAACCCCCACATGCTCGGCCCGTTCGGAACTGGCTCGCCCATGTGGGCGACTGGGAGCGGGGCGAGGCGCTGGCGCGGCGGTCGATCGAGATCCAGCCGGTCGGGCGGGGCGGGGAACGCTGGTGGTACTGGCCGATCGGCAAGGCGGCATGGCGCCGGGGGGACTACGCGGCCGCGCTCGCCGCGTTCGTGAGCGCGTACGACGCCCGGTCCTGGCTGAGCGAGGCGCAGCTCGCCTACACGCTCGTCCCGATGGGGCGGCTGGACGAGACGCGGGCGGCGGTGGAGCGGCTGCCGCCCTGAGGCCGGGCTTCAGGCGCAGGGCCTTCGAGGCGGCCTAGACGCGGTGGTGCTTCGATGCCCCGTTCGTCGAGGCACTCTCCGAAGCCCTCGGTCGCGCGGGCCTCCCGGACGGCTAGGCGGCGAACCAGTCGCGCAGGAGGCGGCCGTACACCCTCCGGAGCGCTCCGATCTCCTCGATGCGCACGCGCTCGTCCACGGCATGCATCCGGTGACCGACGAGGCCGAACTCCACCACGGGGCAGTGGTCCTTGACGAAGCGCGCGTCCGACGTGCCCCCGGTGGTGGAGAGGGCGGGCCGCGTCCCCGTCTCGGCCTCCACGGCGCGCGCCACGGCCTCGGAGAGGGGGCCGGGCGGCGTGAGGAACGCCTCGCCGCTGATGCGCACGGCCACCTCCATCTCCACGCCCGTCGCGCGGTGCGTCCGCTCCGCCTCCTCCCGCAGCCAGCGGGTGAGCGAGAGGCCGGTGTGCCGGTCGTTGAACCGGATGTTCAGGGAGGCGCGCGCCTCGGCGGGGACGACGTTGGTGGCGCTGTTACCCACGTCGACGGTGGTGAGCGCGAGTGTCGAGGGGCCGAAATGCTCCGTGCCGGCATCGAGCTCCCGGGTGGCGAGGCGGTCGAGCAGCGCGACGAGCGCGGGCAGCGGATTGAGCGCGCGATCCGGGTAGGCCGTGTGCCCCTGCCGTCCGCGCGCCGCGAGGTGCGCGTTCATCGAGCCGCGGCGGCCGATCTTGACGGTGTCGCCGAAGCGCTCGGCGCTCGTCGGCTCGCCGACCACGCAGACCGTCATCGCCTCGCCCTCGCGCGCCATCCAGTCGAGGAGCGCGCGGGTGCCGTCCGTGGCCGGGCCCTCCTCGTCTCCCGTCACGGCGAGGATCACGGCGCCGTCGGGAGGCGCCTCGCGAACCATGTCGATGGCCGCCGCGGCGAAGGCGGCAACGCCGGACTTCATGTCGGTCGCCCCGCGCCCGTAGAGCCAGCCGTCCTCCTCGGCCGCGCCGAACGGATCGTGCGTCCAGGCGGCCGCGTCGCCCACGGGCACGACGTCGGTATGCCCGTTGAAGCCGAACGTCCGCTCGTGCCCCTTGGGGCCCCAACGCGCGAAGAGGTTGGGCACGCCGTTCCGGTCGACGCGGGAGCAGCGGAACCCGGCCGCGGCCAGACGCTCCTCGAGCAGGCGGAGCGCGCCGCCCTCCTCGGGCGTGACCGAGGGGCAGCGCACGAGATCGCGTGTCAGGGCCACGGCGTCAGTCGTCATCGGAGAACACCGTCGTCCGGGCCACGATCACCGCGTTCTCGGCGAGCGCCCTGTCCATCAGCGCCCGCTCCTCGGCGTCGATCTCCTGACCCTCGGCCTCGCGCTCCTCGGGGGTGCCGTAGCCCGTCACCTCCAGCACCGCGAGATCGGCCTGCCGAAGCACCGCGACGGTCTCCCGCACCGCCTCGTCCTCGTCCACGCCGGCGGCATAGGCCATGAGCGCCGCGCCGGAGGCACCATCGGGCAGCCCGTCGCCGGCCTTCCGGCCCACCTCGACCAGGAGGGTGAACACCTGCTGTTCCCGCTTCGCCCGTCCGCTCATGCCGCCCCGGCTGCGGGGAGGGACGGCAGTTGTCAAGCAGTGCGGGCCCCGTTGGAGCCGAGGCCCGCTCCGTGGGGCGCACGCCTCAGGCGTTGGCGCGCCACTGTCGCCGCCTTGCCGTGAACGCTCGACGCGTCGCGCGGTCCCGTCAGGCGCGGCTTCGGCCGCGGATGAGCCTCACCACCCAGATCAGGAGGCAGGCGCCGATCACCGCGACGACGAGCTGGCCGATCCAACCGCCGAGCGTCGAGCCGAAGATCGCCACGAACAGGAAGTTCGCGACGAGGGCGCCGAGGATCCCCAGGCCGATGTTCAGGAGCAGGCCCATGTCCGCCTTCATGATCTTCTCGGCGATCCAGCCGGCGATCGCGCCGAGAATGATGCTGCCGATCCAGCCAATGCCTTCCATACGTCCGTCCTCCTGAAGAATGCCGTACGTGTCGAACGCCTCCCTCCCCCTGCGGTTCCCTGTCGCAAGACGTCTCCGGGGTGTCCGGGCGGGAAGGCTTGGCCGGGCGCGGCGGCTGCGCCATGTATGAATGATGCAGGGCAACCAGCGCACAAGCCTGTCGCTCGCGCAGGCCCAGAGGCACAACATGGCGGCCTACGACCGCCTTCCACCGGCGCTGCGCCGGTGGCTGGCCGAGGCGAAGCTGCCCTGGTCGCCCGCCTCCGCGCGCCGGGCCTGGCGCAAGGCGCTCTGGCGCAACTGGGGGCGCGAGGCGGCCGCGCTCGCCTACATGGACGCGCTGGAGGAGGCCCGGCTGGCGCAGGACGCGCTCGTGATGGAGCGCGAGCTCGCCTGCGCGCGCCTCTCGGTCGCCAAGACGGCCGTGTCGGCTGCCCGGGGGGGCGGAAC
>CAZWWR010000089.1:0-10699 GCA_964637265.1 uncultured Jannaschia sp. | reverse complement strand
TCGATCGGAACGGACTCTACCCAAACCTGGAGGAAGAAACGGGGCTCAGGTCACCTTGACCTCACTACCGGGAGGAAAAGCAAGCCGGGCCATGATCCTCAAACCCAGAAGCCCGTTGCCAAGATTCACCCAGCATTCACGCAAAACGACGACGAGCCATTATAGCGGGGCAAGTCCACCGGGCCTGCAGCGTGTGGCTGTCAGGTGACGGCACTAAGGGCTGCTTTCTCGTCTCTGCCGATAAGTACCGTAGCGTTGGCGCAGAGAACACCTACTCCCACAAGACCGTCGACCGGTTCGCCTCCGATATGCTTTATGATCCGATGACTGACGAGAGCCTCCCTGCATGAGGGCCACCGCAAGCGGCGGTTGGTACAGTCGGCAGGTGGCGGTCATACAAACAAGGCCTTAGTCTAGCCCGGGGTGACGCGGTCTGGCGACACGCTGCGCGGTGTTTCGACAGCGGGTACGGCGTCTCTACCTGAACGGCCGGCTTTCCGTCGAACCAGGGGTTACAGCCCGCACCCGAATTGTTCCACAGGAGGCACGGCACTCGGGACGCCCCCGAGGCGCACGGCGAAGGTGAGGTATGACCCCAATGATCCTCCGCACCTCGCTGGCGATTCTGGTCACGCTGCTCCTGCTGACCGCCGCGCCCGCGGGCGCGCAGCCGTCCGAGGGGACCCATCCCGCCATCGGCCGGCTGAACCACGCGGGCTTCCGGACGCGCATGCACTGCACCGTCTCGCTCGTCGGACCGCGCGAGGCGGTGACGGCCGCGCATTGCATCGATGGCCTCGCCCCCGGCTCCCTCCACGTCCTGCTCGGCTACGACCGGGGCGACTTCGCCGAGCACCTCCGGGTCCGTGCGGTGAGGGCGGCGGATGCAGACATGGCGCGGCTCTGCCTCGAAGGCGCGGCGCTGGCGGCTTCGCTACCGACGGGGGAGGCTGGCCCGCAGGCGAGGGCGCCGCCGCAGCGCGTTACCGTGATCGGCTATCCCCGCTCGCGGGCGCACCAGCAACGGCGGCAGGACTGTACGGTCCTCAGTTCCGGTCGAACGTATGCCTGGCTGGGCTGCGCCGTGGAACCGGGGATGTCGGGAGCGCCAGTCCTTGCGGATGGCCAAGTCGTCGGGGTGATGAGCGCCACTGCGGCCGACACTAGCCTTGTCGTTCTGCTGTCCGCGTTGCCGCTGGAAGAGTGCGATGGCGCCGAAACTTCGGTCAAGCCCATCTCCCCCTGATCCTCCCGTCTAGATCGGCGTCCCTCTCGCTGAGCCGCGGCACCTTGGGACGAGCTGTGAGAGCGCCTGCGCCAGGAGACGACGCGTCGAAGCAACAACTACCGCTTGAATGGCCACTTGCCGCCCCGACGCCCTCGCTCCCAATGATTATGCATTGATCATCAGCGATGCAGAGACGTCCATCTCCGTCAAGCGGACCGGACCCACGGTGCTTTCGTTTAACGGCCAGTCGAATCGAGGATGGCTGCGGCGCAGGCCGCGATGCGAGGGGTCGATCTGTCTCGGCGCACCATTTAGACCCCCGCCCTCGCCCGCCTTCCCAAGCCTCTGACACTTCGTAGGGGTGCAGCCCCGGGAGGATCACGGCCGGTGCTGACCGAGATCCTCTCCTGCATACCCCGACGATCGAGAGTTGCGCGACCTGCACATCCTACGTCCCATCACCGCGTTTCCGTGCTCTTCTAAGTCATGTCCGCCGCTCCTAGCGGGAGCGATAAATAGGCCCTCGAAGTTTAGGAGTATCGACGGTATGCGGAGGGAAGGTCTAATAGAACCCATCTCGTGCCTCTGGACCGATCGACCGGGCGTCAGCGGCCGAGGGGCAATCTCCGCGGTATCGGACGCGGTTTGCTATTGCCGGGCCTTGTTGCACGAAGAGTTTGAAGGCCGGACTTTCTCTTTCCGCATTCCGATTTAGGCTGCGGGTCGCGTGACGGGGATGCCGAGGGCGGTGAAGCGGTTGAGGATGGCGATGCGGACCTGGAGCTCGGAGGTCTGGTGGTCGAAGTTGCGGGACAGTAGCTTCTGACCCAACAGCTCCAGGCAGTTCATCTCGGTCTCGACGCGGCTGCGGCGGTGATAGCCTGACCACTTCCGCAAGAGCGTCCGACCGAAGCGCTTCATAGCGCGCAGATCGTCGTTGCGCCCTCGGGCGCCTGGACTGTCCTCCTTCCAGGACTTGGCGTTCCGGCACGGCGGAATGATCGCCTCGGCGCCCCTCGTCGCGATGGCGTCCCGGCAGGCAGGCCCGTCATAGGCGCCGTCGGCGATCACGGACGCGATCTGCTCGCCCTTGAGGATTTGCGACAGCAGGCCGGGCAGCATTGGCGCGTCGCCCACGGTGCTGTCGGTGAACTCGACGGTCCGGACCTCCATGTTCGTCGGGGTCCCGGTCCACCGGACCGCGCCCCGATCCTCCTCACCCCTCCCCGCGGACCTCGATGCCCGTGCTGTCGATCAGCAGGTGCAGCGGTCCCCCCGAGCCCCGGTAGGGCAGCTGCACGGCGAGCGTCTTCCGCCTACGGCAAAGCGTCGAGACCGAGGAGGATCAGCGAGCCTTCCAGTGCAAGGATCGCCCGACGAAGGGCACCGGCCAGTCCAGGCCCGCGAGCTTCAGCAGGCTCGCCACGAAGCCCGTCGTCTGCCGAAGTGGCAGGCCGAACAGTACCTTCACCGTCAAACATGCCTGGATCGCGGCATCGTTGTAGACCGGCTGCGCGCCGCGCTTGCCCGAGGGCGCTGCATGCCATGGCGTCGACGGATCGAACCAGACCGTCAGTGATCCGCGCCTACACAGCGCGGCGTTGTAGCTCGACCAGTCGAGAGTGCGGTAGCGGATGGGCACAGGCTTGGACATGCCGCCCAGCTATGTCGCTGAACTCACGATGTGAATCACGGACAGGCTTCATGCAACAACGCCTTCGTTAGACGAACGGACGCCTGCGGCGGGAGACGACGACTTTTCCGTACCCCGACACGATTCCTCGGCTCGCCCCGTCCGCGCTGCTGACCCTCCCGGCCATGACGTCGAAGGCGACTGCAGTGGCCCGCACCTGCACCGCTCGGTCGGGTCACGGTTGGTCTTCGCGTCGGAAGACCTCACCCGGGTGGCGCGCCCGTTCCCCGCGGCGCTTGAAGTCTCGCCCTCCCTCGCCAAGCCGACGCCGACGTTCGGCAGGCATCGGCCGAGGAGCAGGAAGCCCGGGTGGGAGGAGGCGAGGCGGTGAGGGAGGTACGGTGAAGCCAATCCCATCGGCGCAGGCACCACACCTTCAAAGGCCGGGCACCCCTAACGCCACCCACGCCTCCGCCTCCGTGTCGAAGGTCTCCGCACGCACGGGCACAACCTTGTCCATCGCCTCGATCATCCCTGCCGCCGCCTCGGGGGCGCCCGCCACCACGTAGCGGTCCACCGACCACAGCGCCTCCGTGCGCGACCTGATCGCGGGCCAGGAGAGGCCGGCCAGGCCTCCGCCCCCTCGTAGCGGTCGAACATCAGCAGCATGTCGACCTTGTCGTCCGAGGTCTCGAACACCTCGGCCATGCGGGCGCCCATCGCAGCCATGTCCTCGCGCGTCACCATGCCGGTTATGCGGAAGGCATGGAGGCGCGGGCGCGGCGCGGGCAGTTCGTGAACGCAGCGCGTGGCGAGCATGCAAACCTCTCCGATGGGGCGGCAATCCGTGCGATGGCAGCGCCCCCTGACGATGACCAGTTCGACATCCGGCTGGCACCGCCGAACGGGCATCGGGTGAGATGCGCGAGGGGATGGGGCAGGGTGACGGTGGAGTGCTCGAACGACTGCCCTCGGGTTCGGCCTGATCGACGAGATGGTTCCCCCAAATTAGTATTGTTGACAAGTACTTGACGCGTCCGGGGTCTGCCTATGTAGTTCATCGGTGCAGATAGCCGTTGCACCTTGGTCGGGAGACATCTTGTGACGGGCAGGCCGGGCAACGTCGGCGACGATGCGACTGAAATGCTTGCTCCTGCGGCGGTGACCGAGAGGCTCCAAATGGGGCGTCCCGTACTTTGCCGCAGACGTGCCTCAGGACAGCGTGTCCTCGCCGCTCCTCCCCGCTGCTTAACAAGTCCCAAGCGGCGGGCCTGCGACGCAGCGGCTGGCGACCTGCGGAGGCACGATCCGAGCCGCCCGCGACCCCGCCGCCCGGTGTGGGAGCCTGATGCTCGAGCTCGCGCAGACCTGGAAGGAATTCGGCTCTCGGGGCGAACGGGCATACCTCCGGTCCGGACCCACGCGACGCCGCGTCCCGGACACGCCGTCATATCGGGAGACTCGACATGACCCTTCACCGACGCGCTGCCCTCGGCGCCCTCGCCCTCGGCGCCGCGGCTCCACCGAACCTTCGTCCGGCGCAGGCTCAACAGTCCGACAGGACGGCGGAAGACATCGCCATCCTGTCGGGCGGCGGCACCGAACGAGGCGCGCTGCCGGAACTCGCTCGTGGGCAAAGGCTGACCAACGAGGTTGGCGTCCTCTCGAGGTTGGAGGTTGTCGAGCAGGATGCCCTGGCGGACCCGTTGACCGCCGGCGGAGCCCCGCGGCCCACGCTAACGCCCGAGGCCTCGGCCGAGATCGAAGCGATGGCGGTCCTCACGGGCAGCGGGTTCGATCGTGAATACCTCTCCGCGCAGCGCGCCGGGCATATCGAGACGCTGAACGTGGCGAAGCGCTTGGCCGCGCATGGCGATACGTCGGTGCCCGTGGTGATCGGCACGACGGCGATGGCCGGGATGGCGAGCCACCTCACCACGATCGACATGGTCCTCGACGCGGTTTGAGCCGCGCAACGGCGTGCTGGCTCTGCGCATGCCACCCCCTGTCTAAGGAGCTCGCCCACGCGCGCCGTCACCTATCACGGGACCGGAGACTTCCGCGTCGACACCCATCCCGATCCGGGGCTGGAGCATCCCCGCGACGCGGTGATCCGCGTCACCTCGACTGCGATTTGCGGCTCGGACCTGCACATGTTCGACGGGTTCATCCCAGAGATGCGCCGCGGCGACATCATCGGCCACGAGTTCATGGGCGAGGTCGTGGCGGTGGGTCCGGAGGCGGCCGCGCGGGGCAACCTTGCGGTCGGCGACCGCATCCTGATCCCCTTCACCATCGCCTGCGGCTCGTGCCTGTGGTGCGCCCGCGAGGAATACTCGCTGTGCGACGAGAGCAACCGCGACGCCGAGAAGCTGGCGACGCTCAACGGTCAGGCCTCGGCCGGGCTGTTCGGCTACTCGCATCTCTACGGCGGCTACGATGGCGGGCAGGCGGAGTTCGTGCGCGTGCCCTTCGCCGACAGCACCCACATGAAGGTGCCCGAAGGGATGGCCGACGAGCAGGTCCTGTTCCTCACCGACATCTTCCCCACCGGCTGGCAGGCGGCCGTCAACGCCGAGGTCGGTCCCGGCGACACGGTGGCGATCTGGGGGGCGGGGCCTGTGGGGCTGTTCTGTCTGGAGGCCTGCCGTCTGCTGGGCGCCGAGCGCATCTTCGTGATCGACGACGTGGCCGAGCGGCTGGCGCTGGCCAACGCCCGGGGTGCGGAGATCATCGACCGCTCCGAGGTGAAGCCCTACGACGCCCTGATGGAGGCGACGGGCGGCCTGCTTCCCGGCAAGATCATCGACGCGGTGGGGCTGGAGGCGCATGGCTCGGGCGTGGTGGACACGGTGCACGACCGGGTGAAGACGGCCACGATGCAGATGACCGACCGGGCGCATGCGCTGCGCGAGGTGGTGTTCTGCTGCTCCAAGGGCGGCATCGTCTCGCTGCCCGGCGTCTATGCCGGCATCGTCGACAAGTTCCCCATCGGGGCGGCCTTCGCCAAGGCGCTGACATTCCGCGTGGGCCAGACCCACGTGCTCCAGCACGCGGACGTCCTGCTCGACCACATCCGCGAGGGGCGCTGCGACCCGACCTTCCTCATCACCCATCGGGGATCGCTCGACGAGGCGCCCGGCTTCTACGAGACGTTCCGCGACAAGAAGGACGACTGCGTCAAGGTCGTGCTGACGCCCTGATGTTCGTCTACTTCTCCTCCAAGTTCGGCTGCCTGCCGTCCATCCTCCTAAGCCTCGCGGTGACGGCCGTGCTGCTCCTGATCTTCCTCTGACCCGGGAGCACGCCATGCCCGCCTTCCGTCCCCTCTCCAAGCAGGTGGTCCTGCTCACCGGCGCCACCTCCGGCATCGGGCTCGCCACCGCGCGGCGCCTCGCCGCCGAGGGGGCGCGCTTGATCCTCGTGGCGCGCGGCGCGGAGGATCTGGCCGCCCTGTGCGACGAGCTGGGCCCCGAGCGCGCCTCCGCCGCGTCCGCCGACGTGGCCGACCGCGAGGCGCTGCGCGGGGCCGCCGCCCGGGGGATCGACCGCTGGGGCCGGATCGACACGTGGATCAACGACGCCGGCGTGGCGATCTACGGCACCGTCGAGGAGGTGCCGCTCGACGACCAGCGCCGGCTCTTCGAGACCAACTACTGGGGGGCGCTGCACGGGATGCTGGAGGCCGTGCACCTGCACCGCGAGGGGCGCCTCGCCAAGATCGTCACGGTGGGCAGCCAGCTGAGCGACCGCACGATGATCCTCCAGGGGCCCTACTCGGCCTCCAAGCACGCGCTCAAGGCCGTGACCGACGCGCTGCGGATGGAGTGCGCCGAAGCCGGGCTCGACCTGTCGATCACGCTGATCAAGCCCGGCTCGGTCGACACGCCCTACATGGAGCACGCACGCGACTTCACCGGTGCCGCGGGCACGAAGAACCCGCCCCGCGCCTACGCGCCCGAGGTGGTGGCCGACGCCATCGCCCATGCCTGCACCCATGACGCGCGCGACCTCGACGTGGGCGGAGCCGGGTGGCTGACGGCCAAGGCGGGCCGCGTGGCGCCTCGGCTGACGGATCTCGGGATGGAGCTGCTGGGGCGCATGCTCCAGACCTCCGACTGGCAGCCGCGGACGGGCATGCGCGACAACCTGTGGCGCTCGGCCAGGGGCCTGGAGGAGCGCTCGAACCAGCCCGGGCCCCCACCGCGTGCCGGCTCCACCTTCCTCATGGCCCAGAAGCACCCCGCGGCGACCGCCGCCCTCCTCGGCCTTGGTGTGCTCGGGCTAGCAGCTGCGATGAGACGTCGCTGACCTGCGCTCCGGCTCCGGCCCTCCCCGTTGCGGGCGCCATCCCGCCGGCCGTTCGGCACCCGTCGATCCAAGCGGGCGCCGATGGGGTGCGCATGCCGAACCGATCCCGGCGCGAGGGGTTCTGGAGGGGACGGATCGTACTCATCTCATCGGAGACACCCCATGCTCGCCACCGAGTCCATCAGAGAACTGCCCGCGCCGCGCCCGCGCCTCCATGCCTTCCGCATAACCGGCACGGTGACGCGCGAGGACATGGCTGCGATGGGCGCCCGCATGGCCGAGGTGTTCGAGACCTCGGACGACAAGGTCGACATGCTGCTGATGTTCGACCGCTACGAGGGGGCGGAGGCCTGGCCGGCCTCTCCTGGCCCGCGATCAGGTCGCGCACGGAGGCGCTGTGGTCGGTGGACCGCTACGTGGTGGCGGGCGCCCCCGAGGCGGCGGCAGGGATGATCGAGGCGATGGACAAGGTTGTGCCCGTGCGTGCGGAGACCTTCGACACGGAGGCGGAGGCGTGGGCGGCGTTGGGCGCGCCCCGCGGATGACCGTGCTGCGCGGGCGACGCCACGGCATGCAACGGGCGCGGCCCCGGGACGGAACATACTGACGGACAACGCATTCTCCCCGGTCCACCGCGTGGGAGCTTGCGATCATGGCGACGACCGACACCGGAGGATCCGCGCGCCCACCATGGCTATGGCCGCGCGGTCCGGCCGGCCGGACCCCGACCCCGACGGTGCCGCTTCTGCGATGGGAGCGGCGTACCGCGCTGACCGGTCTGGCCGCCACGGCCATCGCCTTCGGCCCCGCGCGCATGGCCTTCGGCATGCTCCTGCCGGCCATCCGCGGCGAGGTCGCGATGTCGGCCGCCACGGCCGGGGCGATCGCGTCCGCGGCCTTCGCGAGCTTCGCGCTCGCCCTCGTCGCCGCGTCGCTCGCGGCCTGGCGCTATGGCCCCAAGCTGCCGGTGGTGGTGGGATGCGCGCTGGCCACCGGCGGGGCGGCCCTGGTGTCGGTGGCCGGCTCGACCGCCCCGCTTGCCCTCGGCACGGCCGTCGCCGCCACGTCGGCGGGGCTGTGCTGGACGCCGTTCAACGCGGTGGCGGGCCGTCTGGTCCGGCCCCGCAGGCGCGGCCGGGTGCTCTCGGTCGTGTCCACCGGCTCCACGCTGGGTATCGTGGCGATGGCGCTCGGCGCGCTGGTCCTCGCATGGAGCGGGGCGAGCTGGCGGTGGGTCTGGGGCGTCACGGCGCTCGGAGGGGCCGCTGCGGGGGTCCTCGGGCTCGCGCTGCTGCCTCCGTCGCATCGGCTCGTGCCCCGCAGGCCCTCGAGCCCGCCCGGGCTGTGCCCCCGGGAGGCGATCCGCGGGCTCGGCACGCGGGCGGCGTGGCCGCTCCATGCCGCGGCCCTCACGTTCGGCATCGTGTCGGCCTCGTTCTCGACCTTCGCCGTCGATCACCTCGCCACCCATGGCACGCTCGCCGCCCAGGGCACGGGCGGGGCCTCGCCGCTGCTTCTAGGGGGGCTGGTGTTCCTTGCCTTCGGGCTCTTGGGGGCAATGGGGTTCGCCACGGACGCGATCGAGCGCCGGCTGGGGGTTCCGAGCACAATGGCGCTGTGCTTCGCGGCGGTGGGGCTCGGAACGGCGACCCTGGCTCTGGGCCCGGCGGTCCTGCCGCTCGCCCTGGGCGGCGCGGGGCTCGTCGGGGCGGGCGTGATGGTGTTCTCCGTGCTGCTCTCGGTCGGGGCCCTGCACCTGTTCCCGCACCTGCCGGTGGCGGGGTTCACCGCCGTCGTGATCGCGGTCTCGCTGGGCTCGATCCTCGGACCCGCGGTCACGGGGGCGATGGCGGACGCGTTCGGCACGGGCGCGGCCCTGCTCGCGAGCGCGGCGCTCGCGGGCCTGACGGCGCCGGCCGCCATGCGATGGAGGATGGGCGACAAGCGTCCGTAGGCTAGCGCCCCGAGTGCGTCATGGTCTCGTAGGGCGTCCAGTCCTCGATGTCGGGATAGTGGCGGGCGCGCCATCGGGCGACGCGCGGGCTCATGATCCGGCGCCACAGGGACGGGAGCAGCGCGGCGACGGTCGCTAGCCTTTACCGATGCGATGGGCGCGGTGGAGCCGTATCACGCGATCGCCGCGCTCGATTCTACCTAACCCGACTCGATGTACGTCCAGGTTTCGTTCTGCGAACGCCTGTGTTGGTCTTACGCCTGCCACACGCAAGGCACGCGCACGCTGGCTGTCGTCGAGGCCTATCTCGATATGCTCGAGCGCGAGATCGCCGCCGTGGCCGCGCGATTGCCGACCTGGGTCCGCATGGGCCGCCTCCATTGGGGTGGCGGGACGCCGACGATCCTCCCGCCCGTCTTTGTTCACCGCATTGCGGGCGCTTGGAAGGCCGCACTGCCTCCGGCGCCAGCCTGGGAGTTCTCCGTGGAGATCGACCCGACGATGGCGGACGCGGCGAAGACCGATGCGCTGGCTTGGGGGGAGGTGATGAGGGCCTCCATCGGCATCGAGGATTTCGGCTTGGCCGTTCAAGCCTCAATCGGTCGCGCCCAATCCTTCGAGGCGACACGTTCCTGAACCGACGCCCTGCGCGGCGCCGGAATTTCATCGTTCGACGCCGACCTCGTCAACGGGTTGTTCCATAAATACGCGGCAGGGCTCGACACCACGCTGCATCAAGTGACGGAGCTGCGCCCCGACCGCATCGCCGGGTTCGGCTACGCCCACGTGCCCTGAGTCCTAGGCGGCAGCGTCTCATCCCCGAGGCAGCCCTGCCGAACGAGGAGGTGCGACATGCGCTGGCGGCCTACGCGGCGCGGCGGTTCACGGCGGGGGGGTGCCACGTCAGAGGGATCGACCATTGCGCCCGCCCGGGGACGGGCTCACCGGCGCCGCGGCCGCTGGTCAGCTCAGGAGCAATGTCCATGGTTACACCGATGACGAATGCGCGAACCTGATCGGGCTCGGCGGTTCCTCGATCTCACGGCTCCCCGATCTCTACGTGCAGAACGTGACCGCTACGCCTGCATGGTCGGCGCAGGTAGCCACGGGCGGCCTTGCGAGAGCGAAGGATTTCGCCCTGACGGCAAAGGATCGGCTTCGCGGCCGGGCGATCGAGATGCTGATGTGCAAATTCCACCTCGACCTAGGGGAACTCCGCCTGCGGTTCGGCGGCCTCGCGAACACCCTCGCGCCGGTCTGCGCGGCCCTTGCGACCCGCTTCGGCGACCTCGTGCGCCACAAAGTTACGACGCTTGAGATCGCCACGGGAGGACGCCGACTCACGCGCTTGGTGGCGCAAGCCTTCGATGCTCACATCCCCCAGATCGCGCGTTTCTCGTAAGCGCCGCCTCAGCCCCATTTCGTTATCTGGTGGGCTTGGTTTGACCGGAAGCGGTGGGGGATCGTTCGCAGGCCAGACTGCGGTCTAGGTTGCGCTCCTGGTCGACGTCGTGGAGGAGGCCCAGGGCATGAGGGCATCGATGTCGGCGGCGGGATGGCCGCTGGCGATGGC
>CAZWWR010000088.1:0-10934 GCA_964637265.1 uncultured Jannaschia sp. | reverse complement strand
GCGGGCGTGATCTCGACGAGCTCGGAGGGACGGCACCCGGTGTAGTGCAGCGTCTCGCATAGCGTGCGGTCCCGGGCGGTCTGGCGGCGGGCGGCGGCGAGGAAGGCGGCGCGCTCCTCGGCGTTGAGGTAGAGGCGGTTGCCGGCGGGGTCATGGAGGCGCATCTCGGACATGGGCGACGGAATACATGGAAAGTGTAAAGCCGGCCAGCCCGGACCGCCCCCCCGCCCGCCCCGCCCGCCCCGCCCCGCCTGGCCGCCGCGGGGCGGGCACGGGGCCGGAGGTCGCCGGGTGCTTAACACTATTACCAATAGTGTTTAGCACTTCCAGAGCAGTAGCTCATTCGCCTTGGTTATCTGACCTTGTCACAGCCTCCCTCGTCCGCAACCAAACGGTTCCGGACGGGGGGCGTGCCGCATGGCCGGAACGTAGCCCTTAGGGGTAACGAACGGGCGCCTTGATCCGTAAGGGGGTTGCGGACAGTTTTCGCCCCGGACCGCCCCCATGCCCCGCACCTTCGCCTACGCCCGCGTGTCCACCCTCGGTCAGACCGTCGAGAACCAGCTGCGGGAGATCGCCGCCGCCGGCTTCGCGGTGGAGCTGCGCCGGGTGGTGGCCGAGACCGTGTCCGGCTCGCAGGCCATCGCCGGCCGGCCGCAGTTCGCGCGCCTCCTGGACCGGCTGGAGGCGGGCGACGTGCTGGTGGTCACGCGGCTGGACCGGCTCGGCCGCGACGCCATGGACGTGGCCGCCACCGTGGAGCCGCTGGAGGCGATGGGGGTCCGGGTGCACTGCCTCGCGCTCGGGGGCGTGGACCTGACCTCCTCGGCGGGTCGCATGACGATGGGGGTCATCAACGCGGTCGCACAGTTCGAACGCGACCTGCTGGTGGAGCGCACGCAGTCGGGCCTCGCCCGCGCCCGCGCCCGGGCCGAGGGCCGGCCCCCGGCGCTGAGCGCGCAGGCCCGCGCCGCCGTGCGCGAGGCCCTGGCCGCCGGCGAGAGCGTCTCCGCCCTCGCCCGGCGGCACGGGACCAGCCGGCAGACCGTTATGCGGGTGCGCGACGGGGACGGGGGGTGAACGCCCGCGCCTTGCCCCACCCCGACCCCTCCTCTACGTTGCCTTCAACGCATGCGTTTCGTGCACCGCAACGGAGGCCGCCATGGGCATGCTCCAGGTCCGCAACCTCGATGACGCGCTGATCGCGCGGCTCAAGGCCCGCGCCGCCCGGCACGGCCGGTCCGCGGAGGCCGAACACCGCGAGATCCTGCGCCAGACCCTTTCGGCCGAGGCCGAGCCCGGCTTCGCCGACCTGGCCGCGCGGCTGCGCGAGATGAGCGCGGGGCGTGGTCACACGCCCGCCGAGGATTTGATGCGCGAGGGCCGGGACGCGCGGTGAGCGCCGTCGTCGACGCCTCCGTGGCGGTCAAGTGGGTGGTGGCGGAGGCCGGGTCCGCCGAGGCGGCGCTTCTGCTGGACGGCCGCCCCCTCATGGCGCCCGAGCTGATCGTGCCCGAATGCGCCAACATCCTTTGGAAGAAGGCGACGCGCGGCGAGCTCACCGGCGAGGAGGCGGGCCTGCGCGCGCAGCTCCTCGCCCGCATGGAGGTGGAGCTGGTCGGCCACCGCGCCCTGATGCCCGCCACCCTGGCGCTGGCGCTGGAGCTGGGGCACCCGGCCTACGACTGCGCCTACCTCGCGCTGGCGCTTGACCGGGACGTGCCGGTTATCACCGCGGACGGTCGCTTCGCCCGCGCGGTAGCGGCGCACGGGCGGCATGGGCGGCACGTCCGGGTGTTGGGCGAAGAGGGGGAATGAACCCTGGATGGTCCCGATCGGCCGCCCCGCCGAGGGCCGGCCTCTCGATCTGCGGCGCGGCTTGCCAATGGCCAAGGGCGCCGGCGCTCCGCGAAGCGACCACCAGCAAGGAGCGTGGAGCATGCCGATGACGGCCCCAGGAACCGTCCTGCGGTGGCCGGGCAAGAGCGCGTCCCCGACCGGGATCGAGCATCCGGCCCTGTGGCACATGCTCGACGTGGCGGCGGTGGCCGAGCGGCTTCTCGAACCGCTGCACTTGGATGTTTTCCGCCGCGACATGATCGCAGCGCTCGTCGCGCTCCATGATCTGGGGAAGATCTCGGCATCCTTCCGCGACATGATCCGCGAGGGAGAGCCGCAGACCTTCGGGCGCCATTGGGAGGTGACCGAACTCTGGCTCCAGCGCTTCGACGAAGCCCTCGCGCCCCGCATTCCCGGTTCGTGGCGGCGGCGTCACGCCCTCTACGCGGCGGTCGCGGGACATCACGGGCGCCCGCCGAGCAGGGACGTCGCGAACGGGCAGGCCGGAAACGACATGCACCGCGCCGCGGGCCTTGATGCCGAGGCGGACGCCCGCGCCTGCCTCGACCTCGTGCTCGACCTGTGGCCGCACGCTTCCATCCCCGATCTGGGCAAGCGGGAGGCCGCGGCGCTGTCCTGGTGGCTGCCGGGCCTGATCGCCGCGGCCGACTGGATCGGTTCCAACGAGCGCTGGTTCGAGCCTCGCGCCTTCGACGGAGACCCCGCTCTCTACCTGGCGGCCGCTCGGGAGCGGGCGCGGGATGCGGTGGCTGAAACAGGCATCGGGCCGGTTGGAGCGACCGGCGCCCCGCTCTTCGCCTTCCCTCTGCGTCCGATGCAGCGGGTCGCGTCGCGCGTCGAGTTGCCGGAAGGCCCGGCGCTGGCGATCCTCGAGGACGAGACCGGCAGCGGCAAGACCGAGGCCGCGCTTTTGCTCGCGCAGCGGATGATGATGGCCGGCAAGGGGGCGGGCCTGTTCTTCGCGCTGCCCACCATGGCAACCGCCGACGCCATGTTCGGACGCCTCGTCGAGGCCATTCCCCGGATGTTCGCCGGATCGCCCAGCCTCGCCCTCGCGCATGGGCGGTCGGTCCTGTCGGAGGCCTTCCGGGCGCTGCCCCGGCTGGACGGCGCCCGGACGGACGACGCGGCCACGACCGACTGGCTGCGGGACGACCGCCGCCGCAGCCTGCTGGCCAACGTGGGGGTGGGAACGGTCGACCAAGCTCTCCTCGCCGTGCTCAGGACCCGGTTCTCGACCCTTCGCCACTACGCGCTGTCGTCCAAGCTTTTGGTCGTCGACGAGGTGCACGAGTTGGGCGAGCCGTACATGGCCGAAGAGCTGGCGCATCTCCTGCGCGCCCATGCGAGGGCGGGAGGATCGGCGATCCTGATGACGGCCACCCTGCCCCTGCAGCTGCGGGCCAGGCTGGTGGACGCCTTCGAGGCGGGCGCCGGCCGCAACGCAGCCGATGCGGGCGATCCGGCCTACCCCGCGCTGACGGTGGTCGGCGGCGGGGCGGAGCGCCCGCAGCCGGCCCCCGTCCCCGACGCGTCGCCGCGGGGCCCCGTCCGCGTCGAGCGTCTCTGCACCGCCGAGGCCGCGCTCGACCTGCTGGAAGCGCGGGCGCGGGAGGGCGCCGCCTGCATCTGGATCCGGAACGCGGTGGACGACGTGATGAGTGGGGCGGACCGGCTCCGGGCGCGTGGGCTCGACGTGGACATCCTTCATGCCCGCTTCGCGCTGAGCGATCGCAAGAGGCACGAGGCGGCGGCGCTCAGGCGGTTCGGGAAGGCGCGAGACGGAGGCGCGGGACGCATCCTGCTCAGCTCACAGGTCGCTGAGATGAGTTTGGATTTGGACCTCGATTGCATGGTGTCCGACCTCGCCCCGATGGCAGCGCTGATCCAGCGGGCCGGACGGCTCTGGCGGCACATGGACCGGCGCCCCCGGGATGCGCGCCCGGTGCCCGGCCCCGTCCTCCACGTCGTCGCCCCCGACCCGGACGACGTGTCGGACGACGCTTGGTTGCATGGCGCGCTGGACCGCGGGGCCTGGACCTACGACGTGGCGGTACAGTGGCGCACAGCCCGCATTCTGTTCGACGCGGGAGCCATCGACGCGCCCGGCGGCCTGCGCGCACTGATCGAGGCCGTGCACGGCGCGGAGGCCATCGAGGTGCCCGGCGCGCTGGTCGAGGCGGAGATGGCTGTGCTGGGCGAGGGCTACGTCCATCGCGCCCACGCGGTGCAGAACCTGATCGAGTGGGACGCTGGCTACCGCGCAGGCGCGGGGGCGGACGATGACGCCGATTTTCCCACCCGCCTGGGCCGCGAGGAGCGCACGCTCGCGCTGGCGCGGCGCCGCGGCGACGGCCTTGACGCCTGGGCCGGCGGCACAGACGCGGAGGCCTGGATGCTGTCCGAACTGCGCGCGGCGGAGCGCAAGCTTCGAGGCCTCGTCCTGCCCGACCAAGGCGCCCCCGGCATCACGACCCTCAAAGCCGACTGGCCCGACTGGCGCCGAGCCGCGGTGACCGTCTGCCCGGTGGACGAGGACGGCGCGATCTGTGCCGGTCTGTCCTACGATCCGGCAGTGGGGTTGCAGTTCGGCCGGTAAGCCCGGATGGTGATCGAGCCCCAAGGGCATGAACCGTGCACGGTGTGCGGCTCTGACCGTTCCCCGCATACGCGGGGCTGAAAGGCCAATCCATCTTAAGTGCACAGTATGGGGTACTAGGGGCATATCGAATCCTTGACGTACAATTCGGTGTCGATCTACGCAAAGAGGCGGAGCGATCGTTCGCTCCGCCTCTCAAGCAGCCTCGTGGAATCTGGTACCCCCGATGGGTTTCAATGAACCGGCAGAAGCCGGCGCCGCGAACCCAGCAGCGTTCACCTAAGAAGCGGTGAGGGCGTTCGTTAAGCGCTTGGCCTCTGCCTTGGCAGGAGGAGACTTGCCATGATGCCTTCCCGACGACCCAGCCACCGGCTCACCTTCGAGGACGCCGTCGAAGTATGGCGCATGCACGGGCGTGGAGAGTTGAACTCCCGCATTGCCGCCCGGTTCGACGTCAATCAGGGACGCATCAGCGAAGTTCTGACGGGCAAACGGCATCCCGATAGCGAGCACGCCGAGCGCCGAGCTGCCTGATTTGGGGCAGGGCGGCCTCCGCCCCGCCCGTCCGCCCCCGACCAAGAAGGCGATCCTCATGTCCCTGAACCTCATCGCCGACGCCTGGATCCCCGTCCGCACCCTTTCGGGCGGCCGCCGCACCATCGCGCCCTGGGAAATGGCCGACCCAGAGGTGGCCCGGCCCGACTGGCCCCGCGCCGACCTCGACCTGGGCTGCCACGAGCTCCTGATCGGGCTCGTCCACCTCGCCGATCCGCCCGAGGACGCGGAGGAGTGGGAGGACCGGCGCTCGCCCGACCCGGACCGGCTGCGCGACCGCCTCGCTCCCCTGGCCCCGGCCTTCGAACTCCTGGGGGACGGACCCCGCTTCATGCAGGAAGCGGGGCTCGACGGCGAGCCGGGTCCGCTCGACATGCTATTCATCGACAGCGCCGGCGCCAGCACCGCGAAGAACAACGCCGATCTGATGGTCCGCCGGGACCGTTACGGCGCGGCCGACCCGGCTCTCGTGGCGATGGCCCTGCACACGTTTCAGAACCACGCTCCCTCGGGCGGCGCGGGCAACCGGACCTCCATGCGCGGCGGCGGGCCGCTCGTCACGCTGATCGATCCGGGCCGGGGGCCTGCGGGCGACCCCAGCCGGAGCCTTTGGAACAGGGTCTGGGCCAACGCGCCCTGCGGCGCGCCGCAGGGCGCGGACGGCCTGCCCTGGATGCGCCCGCCGCGCCTGTCCAAGGCCGAGGGCAGCGAGACCACGCCGGAGCAGGGCCACCCGGCAGAGGCGTTCTTCGGCATGCCCCGCAGGCTACGGCTGACGACCAACGATGCCGGCCGCATCACGGGCGTCGTCCAGAAGCCATGGGGGACGAACTACGCCGGCTGGGTCCACCCGTTGAGCCCCTACTACCGCATGAAGGCCGGGGCCGAGCTTCTGCCCCGCCACCCGCGCGCGGGCCGGTTCGGCTACCGCCAGTGGCAGGGGGTCACGATCCCCAGCAGGGACGGCGACCTCGCCCGCCGCGCCCGCTGCGTCGACGACTGGGAGGGGCGCGTGCGCGGCGAGCCCGCGCGCGTCCTCGTCGCCGGCTGGTCGATGGACAAAATGAAGCCCCGCGACTTCCTGTGGTCCGAGGAGCCCCATCTGTCCCTGACGGAGGAGGCCGCCGAACGGCTGCGCGGCCTCGTGGCCGCGGCCGACAAGGCGCGCGCGGTGCTGCGCGCGGCGCTCACCCCCGTGACGGCCGAGGGGGAGGCGCGGGAGGCCGTGCTCGAGGATCTCTACGCCCGCACCGAGGCCGCATTCCTCGACCATGCACGGGCCCTGTCCGGCGCGGCCCCCGACGTCGAGGCGATCGCGCAAAGCTGGCTCTCGGCGCTGCGCGACGCGGCCGGAAAGCTCTTCGACGACCGCGCCCTTCCCGGCCTGGACGCCGCGGCGGACGCGCGCACCCGCGCCGTCGTGGAGGCGCGCCGCAACCTGCTGGCGGCCTTCGCCGGTCGCACCAAGACGGGGCGGGAGATGTTCGGGGCGCTCCGACTCGACGCGCCTAAGGCCCGCCGCAAGAAGGAGGCGACGGCATGACCGGAACCCGCGACCTGTTCGAGAGCCCGCAAGCCGGCGCCGCGGCGACGGGCGAGCAGGGGCACGACGCAGCGCCAGACGATCCCTTCGGCACGCTCCTCAAGGATTGGTGGTGGACGTCCATTGCTGATCGGAAACTGTCCCAAGCGCGCGCCATGGCCGCCCGCCTGCGCCGGGCGCGGAGCCCTGCCGCCGTCCTGTCCGAGCGCGCGGTCCACGACCTGATCGGCCGGGCACTCGCGCAGGAGGACATACCCAGCCCCGTGAAGCGCCGCCTGCGCGACCCGGACGCGCTGGCGCGCATGGCCGTCGTCCTGGCAGAGATGCGGGAGCATCACCTCCAGCCTCTGGCCCGGCGCCTGGGCGGCGAGGACGCGGCGATGTCCGAGCTGCGCTTCCGCCGGATGCTCGGCGCGGAGGGCGACGAGCTGACGGCCGCCCTGCGCCGCGGCGCCGCGATGGCCGACCGCAAGTGCGACGTGCCCGGCCTCGCCCGCGACCTGCTCTGGTGGGGGGAGAAGGTCCGCGTGCGCTGGTGTTTCCTCTACTACGGCAGCGAGCCGCCCGGCCGCACGACACCCGACACCGCCCCCGGAGACGACGCCTCATGACGACCTTCCTGCAGTTCCACCTGCTGACCCCCTACCCGCCGTCGAACCCCAACCGCGACGATCAGGGTCGGCCCAAGACGGCGAACGTCGGCGGCGCCCCCCGGCTGCGCCTGTCGTCGCAATCCATCAAGCGCGCCCTGCGCCTGTCGCCCGAGTTCCACGGAGGCCTCGCGGGGAACATGGGCCAACGGACCAAGCGGCTGGGCGAGGAGGTCGAGAAGGCCCTGGCAGGAGAGGCGGACGGGCCGAAGGTCCGCGCGGCGGCCGAACAGGTGGCGCGCGCCTTCTCCAAGCTGGAGGCGGCGCGGGAGCCGGGCCGTGCGCAGCGCACCACCACCCTGGCCTTCGTCTCCCCGGAGGAGAAGGCCGCCGCGATCGAGACGGCCCGCCGGATCCTCGCGGGCGACGATGTGCCGACGGAGAAGGAGCTGTCGAAGCGGATCCTCCGGCGCGCCGACGGCGCCGTTGACGTGGCCATGTTCGGGCGCATGATGGCCGACACGCCCGACTTCAACCGCGACGCCGCCGTCCAGGTGAGCCATGCGATCACCACCCACAAGGCCCAGTCGCAGGAGGACTACTTTACGGCCGTGGACGACCTGAACACCCGCGACGTGGACGCGGGCGCGGGGCATCTGGGCGAGCACGCCTTCGGATCGGGCATCTACTACCTCTACGCCTGCGTGAACTGCGGCTTGCTGCTGCGCAACCTTGCTGGCGACCGCGCCCTGGCGGCGAAGGGCGCCCAGGCCTTGGCCCGCGCCCTGGCCACTGCCTCCCCGGGCGGCAAGCGGAGCAGCCACGCTCACCACCCCCGCGCCAGCTACGTGCGCGCCGAGGCCGGGACCGAGCAACCCCGCGACCTGACCGGCGCCTTCTTCAACCCGGTGGCCGAGATGCCATGGGAGGCGAAGTCGATCGAGGTCTTGGAGAAGATGGCGGACATGATCGACCGGGCCTACGAAACCGGGAAGGACCGACGTCAGCTGGTGATGAACCTCCACCACGCGGACGGCCCGACCCTCGGCGACGTCGTGACCTTCGCCGGCGATACGGTGCGGAACATGCCCGATGCGTGATCACCTCGTCTTCACCCTTGCGGCGGCCATCGGCTCGATGGGCGACCTGGCGGGCCATGAGAGGCGCGGCACCGAGACCTGGCCCGGCCGCTCCGCGATCCTGGGCCTCCTCGGCGCGGTGATGGGGATCGAGCGCGGCGGCGACTTCAGCGCGCTCGACGCGCTCGGGCTCGCCGTCGCCCCCTTCGATGCCGGCACACCGCTGCGCGACTACCACACCGTGATGACGGTCCCCGCGGCGGCCACCCGGGGGCTCAAGCGCCCGGCGCATACGCGCGCCGAGGCGCTGGCCATTGCGGGGCGGGGGGCGAACACCATCGTCACCCTGCGCGACTACCGCACGGACCCTTTGCACGGCGTCGCGGTCTGGGGCGAGGGTCTGGCCGACCTCAAGGCCGCGCTGATGCGCCCCGCCTTCGCCCCCTACCTGGGCCGGCGCGCCTGTCCCCTGTCCGCGCCGACGTGCCCCCGCATCGTCGTCGCCCCGGATGCCGCCACCGCCCTGTCCCACGTCCGCCTGCCCCCATGGATGGGCCGCGCCCGGACGGCGTCCGCGCTCTACACCGAGGAGGACCTCCCCACGCCGCGCACCGAGCACCGCCGCGACCGTCCCGCCGACCGCGCCGCGCGCCACTTCGCGCCGCGCCGGGTCGCCGTGCTGCCCGTCTTGATCGAAGCCCGGCCGGCCGGTGCCGCATGATGCTGCACCTCTCCCGCCTGCGTCTGTCCCGGTCGCCGTCGACCCGATCCCTGCGGGCCCTGATCGACCCGCCCGAGGGCGGCGCGCGGCTCGACGCGCATCACCGGCTGATCTGGACCGCCTTCGCCGACGGGCCGGATCGCCATCGCGACTTCCTGTGGCGCGACGACGGCGAGGGCCGTTTCATTACGCTGTCCAGTCGCCCACCCGCCCCGTCCGACCTGTTCGAGCTGCCCGAGATCAAGCCGTTCGCCCCTGATCTGCGCGGGGGCGACAGGCTGGCCTTCGTTCTGCGTGCGAACGCTGTGCGGTCCCTTACCGACGAGGGCAACGGCCGTTCCCCGAGCGGACGGGTCCGCACCAAGCATCGCGACGTGGTGATGGATCTCCTGCACGGCGTGCCCGGCACCGAGGCGATCCCCGAGGGTGCGCGCGGCCAGCGAGCGGACAGGCGGCTCGAGCTGGCGGGGCGCGCCGCAGAGACCTGGCTCGACCGGCAGGGCGGCCGGTCCGGCTTCGCGCCGCGCTCGGTCGCCGTGGAGCATTACGACGCCGTGACGCTGCCGACGCATCGCGGCAAGCGGACGGGCGCGCCGCGCCTCGGCATCCTGGACCTGACCGGCGTCATCGAGGTCACGGACCCGGTGGCGTTCCTCGCGGCCCTCGCCTCGGGCTTCGGCCGGGCCAAGGCGTTCGGCTGCGGCCTGATGCTGATCCGCCGGGCCTGAGCGATGGCGGGCACGCCCGGCCTGCCGCCGCCGCGGCCCATCCCGCTCAAGGACCGGGCGCAACTCGTCTTCGTGGAGCGCGCGCGGCTCGATGTGGCCGACGGCGCCTTCGTGGCCGTGAACGCGGACGGCACGCGCACGCACATCCCCGTCGGCGGGCTCGCTGGGCTGATGCTGGAGCCGGGCGCGCGCATCTCGCACGCGGCCGTGGCGCTGGCGGCGCGGGCCGGCACGCTGATCACCTGGGTGGGCGAGGCGGGCGTGCGCCTCTACTCGGCCGGACAGCCGGGCGGCGCGCGGGCCGACAAGCTGCTCTGGCAGGCCTCGCTGGCGCTCGACGACGCGGCCCGCCTGCGGGTGGTGCGCAAGATGTACGAGCTGCGCTTCGGGGAGCCCGCACCGGCCCGCCGCTCCATCGACCAGCTGCGCGGCATCGAGGGGGTGCGCGTGCGCAAGACCTACGAGCTCCTGGCCCGCCAGCACGGCGTCGCCTGGCGCCGCCGTGCCTACGACGTAGCCGACTGGGAGGCGGGCGACCTGCCCAACCGCGCGCTGTCGGCCGCCACCGCCTGCCTGCACGGGCTGACGGAGGCGGCGATCCTCGCAGCCGGCTACGCCCCGGCGATCGGGTTCCTGCACACGGGCAAGCCGCGCTCCTTCGTGTACGACGTCGCCGACCTGTGGAAGTTCGACACCGTGGTGCCCGAGGCGTTCCGCATCGCCGGGAGGGCGGCGAAGGGCAGGCTCGACATGCCGGTCGAGCGGGCCGTGCGCCTCGCCTGCCGCGACCGGTTCCGCACCTCCGGCCTCCTGGGCAAGATCATCCCGCGCATCGAGGAGGTGCTGGAGGCGGGCGCCCTGCCCCGGCCCGCGCCCCCGCCCGAGGCCCTCGGCCCCGCCTTCGAGGAGGAGACGTCCGGCGATGATGGTCATCGTGGTTGAGCGCGCCCCGCCCCGGCTGCGCGGGCGGCTGCGGGCCTGGCTGCTGGAGGTGCGGGCGGGCGTCTACGTGGGCGACTACTCGGCGCGCACGCGCGAGATGATCTGGGAACAGGTGACGGCCTTTGTGGAGGAGGGCGACGCGGTGATGGTCTGGCGCGCGCCGACCGACCAGGGCTTCGACTTCGCCACCCATGGCCGAAACCGCCGGATGCCCGAGGACTTCGACGGCCTGAAACTGGTTCGCTTCGCCCCTCGATCGGAGTAGGCTGAGGGCGCCGAAACGCCGGTGCGCTCTTTGACATCGCAAAAACCTCGGT
>CAZWWR010000087.1:0-10987 GCA_964637265.1 uncultured Jannaschia sp. | reverse complement strand
CCCGTCGGGGCCGGGCCCGGCGGCGCCAGGGTCACGCGCACCGCGCCCGGCGCGCCGCCGAGCGCGTCCGCGGCGTTGACCACGAGGTTCATCACGACCTGCAGCAGATCCGTCCGGCTCGCCTCGACGGTCAGGGGCCTCTCGGGCAGGTCGAGCGAGATGCGCGCGGTCGACGGCGCGCCCGCACGCGCGAGATCGACCGTGCTGCGCAGGATGCGGGCGAGGTCGACCGGCTCGGTCGTCTTCTCGCGGGCGCCCAGATCCAGCAGGCCCTGGGTCAGTTCCGCGGCGCGTCCGGCGGCCGCCTGGATGCGGCCCGTGGCGGCGCGCGCCGGATCCGGCAGGTCGGTCGCCTCCAGCAGCGCGGCCGAGCCCAGGATGGCCGAGAGCAGGTTGTTGAAGTCATGCGCCAGCCCCGCCGAGACCTGGTGCAGCCGCGCCTGCGCCTGGGCGCGGTCGAGCGCGAGGCGCATCTCGTCGCGCGCCGCGTCGTCGCGCAGCCGGTCGGTCACGTCCCGCACCACGAGGATGGAGCCCACGTCCGGCACCAGGCTGAGCGAGACCTCGTGGGTGCGCCGCCCGCCGGACAGCTCGATCTCCGCCTCCGCACGGTAGGCGCCGGCGCGTGGCGTGGCTTCGCCCTCGCGGAACGCCTCCAGCGAGGCGGGGTCGTAGAAGGCCGTCCAGCGGCGGCCCAGCGCGGCGTCCTCCCCCGCCAGCCCCCAGAGCGCGACCAGCGCCGGGTTGAGGTCGAAGACCCGGCCCTCGGCGTCGCCGATGGCGATGCCGTCCTGGCTGCGCTCGATGGCGGCGAGGCGCTGACGCAGCGCGCGCTCGTTCACCTTGACCTGCGTGACGTCCGAGACGGAGACCACCGCGCCGCCGTCGGGGATGGGCCGCGCGCGCAAGAGCAGCTGCCGTCCGTCCCGCGCGACGATCTCGTGGCCCAGGGGCTCGGCGAAGGCGGCGATGATGCGGTCCGGCAGGTCCGCCTCCGTCCGGTCCAGCAGGCGCGCGGCCAGTGCGCGCGGCAGGAGGGCGTCGCGCTCGGGGCGGTCGGGGGCCGCGATATCCGCGAAGCTCGCGTTGGCGTAGCGGACATGGCCATCGCGGCCGAGGATCAGGAACGCCTCAGAGGTCGCCTCCAGCGCGCCCGCCATCCGTCGCCGGGCCTGGTCGCGCTCCGCCTCGGCCTTGATGCGGGCGGTGACGTCGGTCTGGGAGGCGACGACATGGGTCGCCGCGCCGTCCTCGCCCTCGACGGGGAAGAGGCGCAGCTGGTTCCAGAAGAGGGTGCCGTCCCTGCGGCGGTTGCGCAGCACGAAGGTGCCGTCGCGGCGCGCCGCCAGCGCCTCGCGGATCTCGCGCCGAACGGGGGCGCCCTCGGGCTCGGCGGACATGACGCGGCAGTTGCGGCCCAGCACCTCGGCACGGGAATATCCCGACAGCTCTGTGAAGGCGTCGTTGACGTAGACGAGCGGCAGGTCGCCCGTGGCCTCCGCGATGGCCACCGAGGACGGGGAGCGGTCGATCACCGAGGCGAGGAAGGCGTTCCGCCGCTCCAGCGCGCGGCGCAGGATCGCCTGGCCCGCGATGGGCGCGAGGCGGACCAGGAGTTCCGCGTCGCGGGCCGTGAAACGGCCGGGCGCGTCCGCATGGGCGGCCAGGACGAGGCGCTGGTCCCCCGCCTCGAGCGGCACCGACAGGAGCCCGCCACTCCGCCATCGCCTCCGGCGGCGTCCCCCAGGGCCCGCGCACGCCGTGGAGGTCGACGATCCGGCGCGGCCGGCTCAGCAGGCCCGGCGCCTCCCAGTCGGGGACCGGGGCGGGCGGCGTGGGCAGGCGCAGCGACAGGCGGTCGCCCGCGGCCTCGAACAGCGCGACGCCCGTGCAGCCCAGCGACGCCGTGATCGAGGACAGGAGCGCGGCGAGCCCCGCCTCGACCTCCGGGCTGGAGGCCAGCGCCTCGAGCGCGGAGAGCAGCGCCTGCGTCTCGTGCAGCCGCTCCGCCTCGCGCGCCCGCAGGGTCTCGAGCTCGAGAAGCGCCTCGCGCAGGCGCTCGTCGTCGTCCATGGGCCCTCCGCCGGGTCAGGCGCCGAACAGTACCGCCGAGATCATCAGGTTGCCATGGCGGTTGCGGCCGTCGAGCACGACGCCCTGCTCGCCGAAGGTGAAGACGCCGAGGAAGGGCAGGCCCGGCAGCGCCTCGGCGATGCCGCCGGCCACGTCGTCCAGCCGGTCTCGCACCGCCAGCATGCAGCCGCCGCAATAGACGACCAGCCCGCCCGCGAAGCGCGCGGGGCCGCCGCCGGCCTGCGCGGCGAGCGCCGCCACCTTGCCCGCGCGCTGCGTCAGTCCCTCGGGCGAGCCCGTCATCAGGGTCAGCTCGTCGCCCACGGCCACGTCCGAGAAGAGCTCCAGATGGCCTTCGGGCGTGAGGCCCGCGGGGTGGGCGAGCAGGTAGTAGGGCACGTCGCCCACGCTCTCGAGAAAGCGGCCCAGCGGGGCCAGCGTGCTCTCAGAGAGGATGGGCGCGGTCTCGGCGACGGCCTCCGGGATCAGCGCGTGGCCGGTCCAGTCGCGGTAGACGTCCGCCGCGGGGCGCCCGTCGATCTCCTGCAGGACGCGGCCCCGGACGGCGGTGACGGTGCCGGTGCGCTCGGTGGGCGCGTAGCCGTTGTGATAGGCGAAGCTGACCGGCGTCGACGGGAACAGCACCGAGACGACCACGCCCTCGGTCTCGACGTCGTCGTGGTGGTAGACCAGCCAGCGGCCCGACACGTCGTCGTCGGCCGCGCTGCCGCCCAGTACGGGGACGTTGGCGCCCACGGCGTCGGCGATGCCCGCCAGCACGGCCTCCTCGCGGCCCGGCGAGGCGGACAGCCAGACGAGGTCGGGCGCCTCGCCCGGGCGGTCCGCCGCCATCAGCGCCGCCTCGATCGCGGCCCGTGCGGCGTCGCGGGCGTCGTCCCCCAGGGGGCGCATGGCCGTGCCGTAGTCGCCCTCCGCGTCCCAGATCGCGAAGGCGCCCGCGCCGTTCTCGATGCGGGCGCCGCCGGCGCCCATCACGCCGAGGCAGCTGGTCGCGCCGTGCATCGCGCGCACGCCCGCCAGCCTGGGGGTCAGGCCCGCCTCCCGGCAGCCGACGCTCTTGTGGAGCGCGACGAAGTCCGGGGCCCTGTCGTGGCGGGCGAGCCAGGCGTCGAACGCCGCGCCGAGCGTCGCCATGTCGGTTCCGTTCTCGGCGAAGACGTCGATCTGCATGGGGGCTCCTCCGGGCTTCCCGCGCGGATAGCGGGCCACCCCGGGCGGCGCAAAGGCGCATCGGGTCAGCCCCCCTATCCGATCGGATAGGCCCCCCGACCCCTTCGCCGCAATCGCCTGATCCCACGTCTCTTTCCGGTCCCGTCCGCGTGGCCGTCCTGTCCGTGCGCGACGTCGCGCGGCCCCGCCCGCCCCGGTCATGACGGCCCCCGACACCCCATTCGGAGGACCTGACACATGACCCAGACGCTCCCCCTCTTCGGCCTGCCGCTGATCGACGCCGCCCCGTCCGCCGCGGTCCGCGCGATGCTCGACCGTCCGGGCCGGACCACCGCGGCCTTCGTGAACGCGCATTGCGTCAACGCGGCCGCCCGCGACCCGCTCTACGCCCGCGCACTGCGCGCCGCCGAGTTCGTGCTGCCCGACGGCGCGGGGGTGTCGCTGGCTGCTCGGATGACCGGGCGGCGGCTGACGGCGAACCTCAACGGCACCGACCTCTGCCGGCCGCTCTGCCGGGAGGCGGCCCGCCGCGGGTTGTCCGTCTACCTGCTCGGGGCACGGCCCGGCGTGGCCGGGCGGGCCGCCGCCGCGATGGCCCGCAAGGCACCGGGCCTGCGCATCGCCGGCACCCGCGACGGCTACTTCGACGAGGCCGAGACGGAGGCCGTGATCGCCGAGATCAACGCCAGCGGCGCCGACATCGTCCTGGTCGCCATGGGCGTGCCCCTGCAGGAGACCTGGCTCTACCGCCACCGCCGCGCGCTGAGCGCGCGTCTGGCCCTGGGCGTGGGCGCGCTGTTCGACTTCGAGGCGGGCCTGGTGCCCCGCGCGCCCGCGCCGCTGCGTCGGGCGGGGATGGAATGGGCCTGGCGCCTGGCCGTCGAGCCGCGGCGGATGTTCGCCCGCTACGTCCTGGGCAACCCGACCTTCGTCGCCCGCGCCGCAGCGAATGCATGGCGGGGCCGCCGGACGCGTCCCGCGGCGATGCCGCTCGCCAAGCGCGCTCTGGACGTCTCGGCCGGTCTCCTCGCGCTGGCGGTCCTGTCGCCCGTCTTCCTGGCGACCGCGCTGGCCGTCCGGTTCACCAGTTCCGGCCCGGTCTTCTTCCGGCAGACGCGCGTCGGGCGCGACGGCACTCCCTTCACCATGCTCAAGTTCCGCTCGATGCATGTCGACGCGGAGGCCCGCCGCGACGCGCTCCTGCAGCATAGCGAGCGCGACGCGGTCTGTTTCAAGATGCGCGACGACCCGCGGCTGACGCCGGTGGGCGGCGTCATCCGGCGCTACTCGCTCGACGAGCTGCCGCAGCTTTGGAACGTGATCCGGGGCGACATGTCGCTGGTCGGGCCCCGCCCCGCCCTGCCCGAGGAGGTCGCGGCCTATCCCGCGCCCGCGCGGCGGCGCCTGAGCGCGGTCCCCGGCATCACCGGGATCTGGCAGGTCTCGGGCCGGGCCGAGATCGCCTTCGGCCGGATGGTCGCGATGGACCTGACCTACATTCGCACGCGCTCGCTCGTCCTCGACCTGCTGCTCCTGGGGCGCACCGCGCAGGCGGTGCTGGCGGGGCGCGGTGCGTACTGAGCCGGGGCCGTCGACGCGGGGGAGGCGGACGCCGCCGCCGTGGCCTCGGACAGGCCGGCACAGACGCGCGCCCGAGCCACGACATCCGCCTGCGGGGAGCCGGGGCAGAGCGTGCCCTCAAGCTCTTCGACCGGCGCGGCCGGGGAGCGAGTGCCGCTCGGGCGTCACCCCGGTGCGGACGTGCCAGACCGCGAGGGCGGCGGCCTTCGGCGGGAGGGCGTCCGGGGCGTCGAGCACGTCGACGATCCAGTCGAGCGTCCGCATCGGCTTGCCCGCCTGCCGGTCCATGTCGTCCCCGAATGCCCCCCGCGTCTCGGAGGCGATCTCGGTCTGGCGGCTATGGAGCAGCGTGCCCGCATCCGGCGCCGTGACGTATGGAACGCTTCGCGGTGCCCGGCTTCCTCTGCCCTGCGCATCGGCGTCCGCCCCGGCCCCATGAGCCGACGGGTCAGTTCGAAAGTCCGCCGGAGCCCCCGGGGCCCGGGTGCCGGATCACCCGTTAGCATCCGCGCCGGGGGGCTGCGTGACAGCACTTCCCGGGATCTCGCGATGACGCTTCAGGCACCCGTTCCCGTCTTCTGGCCGCGCCACATAGTCGAGGCGCTGGAGGGGGAAGGTATGGCCATGGAGGGAGCGCTCGCCTTGGCCGAGCTGAGGCAGCGCCAAGAAATCCGTTTCCTCGATGCCACCGCGGCCAGGACGGACCGGCCTTGTCTCGGCGCGGAGATCGGGCTGAGGGTGGACGCGCGCAGAACGTCGCTGCTGTCCCATGCCATCTTCAACTCGCCCACCCTCGGGGATGCGCTCGGGAACATGGTTCGGTCGGGCCTTCACTATGTTCCGCCTATCGGGAGCGGCGCCGTGTTTGCGACGGCGATCGTCGCAGTGAGGGAATCGCCATCCAACTACACTGTGGACGAATTGGGGCCCGGTTGCGCGTCGGCGACGAGCGTGGCCAGCACCACGAGTTCGAACGACACCGCCGCCGATCCGGAGAACTCGCCGAGTTTTGGCTCCAGACCGGATCCGTCCTAGACGGACCCCACCGAGACAAGGACGCCGTCGAGGAAGGGCCTCGTTTCGTCTCCGATATCCGACCCACCCGTCGCACTCATGGTCGGGGCGGCACGACCGTACCCGATCCCGCCCGGGCCCCCGGGTGGCGACGACGTGGGTATCGCCCGTGCCGGCCTGGATCGCGGCCGGGCCGGTGGGGTCGCCCCGCCCGCCGCCGGGCCGGACGAGCCTCCGATCGGGCCCGGCATGGCTGCGGCCGCGGTGCCCATGCAGAGCGCCGCGGCCGCGAGGGGTGTGATGACTAGCGGGGTGGTGTGGCATCCCGTCGTGGAACCACTCCACCCCGCCGGGTCCTCCCGTCTTCAGAAGAGGCCGAACGGGTCGTCGGAGGTGACGAAATCGAGCCCGTCCGCCGTGACGCCATCGCCACGCACGTAGATCACGTCTCCGTCGCCGCCGTCCTCGTGGCCTAGGTCGACCACGACCTGTCCGTCCGCGTCACGCACGCCCAGGACGGTCGCGCCCTCGGTGAGGACGATGAAATCCCGGTCCACCTCGTAGTCGCGGATCACGTCGCGCTCCCGCCGGCCGTTGCCGGTCTCGGCCCCGAAGACGAAGGCGTCGGCCCCCGCTCCCCCCAACGCCGTGTCCCAGGAGCCGCCAAGGGTGCGGATGGCGTCCGCCTCCTCCGTGCCGACGAGGCGGTCGCGCCTCTCGCTGCCCAGCACCGGGTTCAGCGGACCGGCGTCGTCCCCGTCCGTCACCGGCGCGCTGGCCTGAGCCAAGTCGTCGTTCTCTATCACGGACGTCCCCGAGATGACGGTCCCGTCGCCGAAGGTGAGGTTCATGGAGAAGCTCTCGTCGCCCTCGACCGCATCGTCGCCGATGGTCAGGACGCTGAAGGTCAGGCTGGATTCGCCCGCCTCGAAGCGCGTGGGCAGAAGCAGGATTTCCTCGAAGTCCACGCCCTCGACCGCCGTGCCGCTCACGAAGTCCACGGTGAAGGTATCGCTGGGCAGGGCCGTCCCGCCCTCCCGGGTGACGGTGAAGGTCACGAGGTTTGCGTCGCCGCTGTCGCCTTCCGCCACCGTCTCGCCGGTCACGCCGGTCACGCCGGTCACGCCGAAGGCGAAATCGTCGTTCAGGATCGTCGCCTGCCCCGTCGCCACCACGCCGCCGTCGTTTACTTCCTTGATCTGGAGGAAGAACGTCTCGTCCTCCTCGACCGCCGTATCGCCGAACACGCGGGCGGTGATCGACGTCTCCTCCTCGCCGGCCTCGAAGCGGAAGGGCAGGAACTGGACGTTCTACGGGAAGTCCACGTCGCCGGTGGCCGTGCCTCCGAGGAACGAGATGCCGAAGAAGTCGCTTGCCTCGGAACTGTCGGCGTTGCGGCGGAAGGTGAAGGTGACGGGGGTGGTGCCGTCGTTGCCCTCTGCTACGACCGGCGAGTCGATCTCGAACTCCGGGTCGTCGTCGCGGATCTCGATCTCGATGAGGCTCTCGTAGTCGTCCGTCACGACGATGTCGCCCGCCAATGTCACCTCGCCCGGCGCACGGCCCAGATCCCGGACGGGCTCGGGCGTCAATGTCAGGAAGAAGGACTCAGAGCCCTCGGCCTCGTCGTCTCCGAGGATCAGCGCGCCGACGTCGAAGGTCTTGACCGACTCGCCCGGGGCGAACTCGATCCGCTCCTCGCGGACGTCCATGAAATCACGCTCGTCTGCGGTCCCGCCGAAGCTGTCCAGCAGGAACGCGTCGCGCACCCTCAGGTCGCCCGTCCGGGTCAGCGTCAGGGTGCCCACGGTCCCGTCCTCGTCACGCTCCACGATCGGCCCGTCGAGCGTGGCGGTGATCGTCCGGTCGCCCGGATCGCCGACGGCGATCGCAACCATGGCGCGGTTGGTTTGGGAGCCGTCGGACACGGAATAAAGTAGCTCGACCTCGCCGGTCACGTTGTCGGCCGGCGTGAAGGTGACGGTTCCGTCGTCCTCGATGACCACCTCTCCGTCATCGGAATGGAGGAGTTCGACGTCGATGACGGACAGCGCCGCACCTTCGGCGTCCTTGTCGTTCGCGGTGGGATCGAAGTTCACCGCCGTCCCGAATGCGGTCGACAGCGCGTCGTCCACGGCTTCGGGCTCCTCGTCGAAGCCGTCGATCTCGACCGTGGTCGTCGCGGCGGCCGCCACGGTCCCGTCGAAGATCTCGTAGGCGAGGGTGAGCGTCTCGATCTCGTCGCGCAGATCGACGAAGGCGTCCGTGTCGATGCTGACTTCGACCCCATCGAATACGACCACCTCCGTCAGATCCCGGCCCGCGTCCGACGTCACGCTCACGTTGCGCACCGTCAGCTCGTCTCCGTCCGCGTCGAACGCGCCGGCCAGCAGGTCGACGGTCCGCGTGCCGTCCCCTTCGTAGAGGTATTCGGAGACCGTGCCCGGGACCGGCGCGTCGTTGACCGGATTGACGGTGATGGCGACGGTGGCGGTATCCGTGCCGCCGTTGCCGTCCGAGACCCAGTAGGTGAAGGAATCGGTGCCGTGGAAGTCCTCGAACGGAGTGTACTTGAGCGCCCCGGTGGTGAAGAGCGTCACCGTCCCGTTCGACGTGCTGGATCGAGCGACGAGGGTCACCGTGTCGCCGTCCGCATCCCCGTCGTTGACCAGCACGCCCTGCGCCGCCGGGACCGTGAGGGACCCGTCCTCGTCCACGGAATAGGCGTCGTCCACGGCCTGCGGGGCGCGGTTCTCGGCGATCTGCTCCATGGCTAAGGTGCCCTCCAGCGCGGGGAGATCGAAGCCGGCCGTGTAGCCCGGCCCCGGTGCCAGGTCGGCAGGCAGAAAGTGGCCCACAGCGGGGTCGACGGGAACGATCACATGGTCGGCCCCGTCCGCGCGCTCGATCACCGCGACCAAGACCGGCTCGCCGCCGGGGGCCACCATCTCGTGGAAGGTCATCCGCGTCACGGCCGCCGGCGCCGTGTCGTCGGTGTTCACGTGGGTGTCCCCCGGCGCGTTCGGGTCGAACAGCCCATCCGCATCCTCGAAATACACCGCCTGCGGGGCGGGCAGGAAGAAGCTCCCGCCGAAATCGCGCAGCAGGACGGCGAGCTCGAACTCCTGGGCGGGCACCAGGTAGGCCTGAATCTCGGTGGTCGGCATCGGTCTTCCCCTCAAGGTGTCCTTCCCCGGCCGCGCCGGACGCGCGGTCAGATCCCCCTCGGGAGGACGGGACCGCGTCTCCCGACGCGCCCGGGTCGGACGTTTTCGTGGAACCCTCGGCCTGCACTGGGTGCGTGTCCGAGAGGCGCTCTTCCGAGGTGCCACCTAGGCCGACCCTATCGATCGGATCGGCAGTGGGATCGAAACCGCGCAGGTCCACGGTATCCATTTCGCCCCCGGCGTCTGTGATGCCGTTCACAGTCCGGCCGGCTCCTCCGCCCGGTCGGGCGGCAGGTACCCCACGTCCGGCCGTCGGCATGGCCCGGGCTTGCAGGGCCGGGATGCTGGCGAAACCGTCCCTGCGCGGGCTCGGACTATAATAATGTGTTGCTGAGCCCTGAACTGTCCTGGGTCGTCGATCGTCGCTTCACGCTGAACGGTCGGTTCATTCGGCGCGAGAGAGTGGAACTGCGATGCCGACAAGCCATGGAAGACCGCCAAACGGAATCATCTGGCCGGTACATGCGGATGAGGGCGGCCGCGGCATTGGTGGAGGCCATTTCATGTTGGCGGGTCGATCAGGCGGTTGGCAAGCCGTCGGGGCTGCACGAGAAAAGGCGGAGATACGTTCGACCACCTGCCGGTGCCGACCGAGCCCCTCGGACGTCTCGGCGCTGCGGGGACGATACGCGGGATGAGCGAGTGCTCGGAGCCCACCGGGTTTCGCCGCTGGGTTTGGGGTTCGTGCATGCCTCTCGGGGCGCGGTCCGGTTGGTGCCCGGCATAGGAGGCGTCGGCTGGCAGTTGACGGATGGGCGAGCGCCACTGCGAGGGAGTGTAGAAGGTTTCGATGGTCTGCGGGGATCGTGGTCCCAATGGGGCCGCGCCGTGCTAGAGGACGAGTACTGCGATTTGCACCGTGGCCTTCCTCGTCGAGATCGCCACGCTGTGGGACAGGGCGGTCGTGGTCGAGGCGTGGTGTCGAGGGGCATCGTTGGAGTGCTGGACCTCCTGCAGCTGCGTCCCGATCGTACTGACCGACCGGGACGCCCGGAGGGCAGCCCATAGGGCGGTTCTCTCCGTCCGGGTTCGTGACTCTTGCATTTGCGGAGTCGTATTGGGCGGGAAGGTCGGGTGTGGCGCTGTTGGGAACCCGAAGGGATCGACCCTAGGGGCAGCGGCATGCGAGCCTGTTCGCCTGCAAACGGAGAGCATCCGTTGTGATCATTCCCTCCGGTCCTCGGCGGCACCTCCGAATCTTGGACCGATGCGGCTACGTACTCTCCGTGTTCCTCATTCTACGGCTGGCTCATCTCACAGCACCAGCATGCCGGATCATCTCCGAAGTCAGTCTCGGACGGTGGGGCGGCGAGGTGATCGCCAATCGTAGGGCGGGATCAAAAGCGCTGGGCAGTCCTGACAGTGAAGGCGCGCCCCCCCGGCGCCGGGCGAGGCCCGCCCCAGGCAGCCATCGATCCGCGGCGGACTCGCGTGACCGCGGGGCGTGATGCGACGGCCCAGCTTCGGCCGGCAGAACAGACGGGCCCCGTTGGGCGGCAAGGTTTGAACGCTAGGTCATCGGCGCAAGGGGCTATGCCCCGATATCTGGTCCGGCGGTCATGCAATCTTCCGGGCTGGTTTCAGTTGTCCGGCGAACTCGGCGGTGGTCAAGTCGCCTGACCTGAGCCCTGTTTCCTCCTTCCGACTTGGGTAGAGTCCTTCCCTGAACAGGAGACGGACGGATGAAGAGCGCGAGGTTCAGCGAGGAGCAGATCATCGCGATTCTCAAGGAGCAGGAGGCGGGCGTGGCGACGTCCGACGTCTGCTGCCAGCACGATATCAGCTCGGCGAAGTTCTGCAGGTGGAAGGCAATTATGGCAGCCTGGAGGTGTCCGATGCGCGGCGACTGAAGGCGCTGGAGGACGAGGATGCCGAGCTCGAGAAGCTGCTGGCCGAGTCTA
>CAZWWR010000086.1:0-11032 GCA_964637265.1 uncultured Jannaschia sp. | reverse complement strand
CCATGATGCAGAACGAGCAGGAGCAGCGCGACATCCCCGCCCGGTAGACCCAATGTGGTCGCTGCCCGGCGGCGGCGATCATCTCGAAGACCTCCGCCTCCGTCAGATGGTGGATGGGCAGCCAGTCGAGCCAGTACCGCCCGGCGACCGAGTTTCGGCTGTTGATCTTCAGCGGCGCCTGCTTCGCCCGCCGGGCGCTCTCGTCCGCGCGCATGCCCATGCAGGAGACGACGCGCAGGCCGTGCTGCGGACGCGCATGCAGGTAGCGACGCACCTCGCGGGTGATCGGTCCGCGCTTCAGGTCCGAGGTGCACTGCCGGATGCCGGGCGTGGGCCACCGCCCGCGCCGGCGGACCATGGCGAGCAGGTCGGTCCGCGCCTCGGCGAGGATCAGCGGCAGGCCCTCGGTCGTCCGCTCGATGTGGCGCAGGGTCCCGGGCCACTCGACCCGCCCGAGCGGTGCGTGCACGACGACGATCTGATCGGGCGGGACGACCTCGCGCAGCAGGATCGTCATGGCCTGGCTGTCCTTGCCGCCCGAATGTGAGATCGCGAAGAGCGCGCCGGCCGCGATCTCGGCGGCGATGGCGGGGGGAACAGGGAGGCGGGCGCTCATCGCCCGTCCTCCGAAGGACCCTGCGGCGGGATCGACCGCCAGACCGCGAGCGCCATGACGAAGGGCAGCTCGTTCAGGATCGTCGCATCGGGGTGGCGGCGCCGGACAAAGGCGATCGTCGCCTCGACCCGGCCGCGAAGGCGGACCTCGTAGATGAGCCCGTCCACCGGATCGCGCCAGAGCACGCGCTCCGCGAGGGCGCGGCGAAGGTCATTCGCCTCGATCCACTCCTGCAGGAGCGCGGCGCAGTGCAGCTCGAGGGCGGTCTCGAACTCGAGCTCGTCCGGCGTGCGCCAAGGCGGCAACTTCGCGCGGCACGGGGCGTCGGCGGCCGCATAGGCCGCATGGTCGCCATGGAAGACGTCCGCCCCGCCCGTGCCGCCGTTCGAGACCGTGCCGATCCTTCGGCCGTCGACGTGGAGCTCGGCCGAGTAGAACGCCGTCTCCTGCGAGGCGACGGCGCTGTACCGGACGGCGCGCAGTTCGATCTTCATGCCATCGCCTCCCCGGTGGGGCGGGCGACGCGCGCGGCGCTCGTCCAGGCGGAGGTGCGGACGCGCAGGTCGTAGTGAAGCGCAAGCCGGTCGAAGAACGCCTCGGCCCGGTCCGGAATCGTCGCGCGGGCGAGGGCCTCGGTGTCGCAGAGATCGCCGCGGACGCCGAAGGTGACGTGGACGCGGGCATAGCTGTCCTCGACCAGCCAGACTTCGTGCAGACCGTTTCGCATGACGATCCGCTCGCCGGTGCGCTTCCAGCGCCGCGGGACGCGCTCCCACGCGTCCGACAGGCAGGACGCGATGGCCTCGCCGAGGTCGAACCAAGCGTCCTGCCAAAGGAGGTGATCGTCGGGATCGAGATCGTCGAAGGGCTCGACATAGGCGGTGCGACCGTCGCGGCTCCAGTAGAGACCCTCACCCATCGGTCCGCCCTCCGGCACGGGTCGCAGGGACGGCGTCGGCGGAAGCTAGCGGGGCAGGAGGCGTGTAGATCCCCGCCCGCAACGCGCGGCGCGGGTCGCCCGTCGCCTCGGCGATCGCGTCGAAGACCTCGGCGATCACGGCCTCGTTCCGCACGGCCATCCCGCATTTGGGAAAGTACCCGCGGTAGGCGCCGAGGAACTCGCGCAGGGTCATCTCGGCGGCGGTTGTCCAGGCGGAGAGCGCCATGGCGCGCTCGACCTGGACCGGGGTGAGCGCCAGCCGCGCGGCGGCGGTCTCGGTGACCCGTGCGGCGAGGGCGTAGAGTCCGGCGCCGTCCGGGCCGATCTCGGTGGTGGGGGTGGTTTCGGTGGAGGTCGTCATGGTCCGGTCCTTTCCGGTTCGTGTCGATGGACACGGCGGAAAGGGGCCGCCCCGTGAGGGACGGCCCGGAGGCGGGCGGGGCGCTGTCGCCGGGATCGGATTCAGGCGGCCCGCACCCGACCGGCCGTGACGCGGGCCTGCCGCTCGGCCATCCAGTCGGCCAAGCCGAGTGTCGTCCGCCCGGCGGCGACCTCGGCCCGCCAGAGCCCGGCGGGATCGCCGTCATGGGGGACCGGCGCCGGATCCTCGATTACGCCGTTCGCCATCCACGGTGCGGGCTCGATCCGGCCGAGCCAGTCGGCCAGCGTCGGGATGCGGCGGCAATCCTCGCGGATGTGCTGCTCACCGATCCAGCGGACGGGGATGGCGCGGCCGTCGGCGTTGGTCAGCGACGTCCCGAACACTGCCTCCGCCTCGAAGATGCCTTGGGCGTGGTGGCGGAGCGCCCGGTGCATGGGCAGGGCGAGATGCGCCTTGGACGCATCGAACCAGTCGTGGATCGCCTGATAGTCGGCGGGCCTCCCGCCATAGCGGCGCGCGGAGGACTCGGCGTGGTGCAGCGGATGGGCCATCAGATGTCCTCCGACTGGGAGTGCACCCGCTCGACGACGTTGTCGAAGTGGTCGAGGTCGATCCGGTCGGCGGTCAGGTCCCAGGTGACGGTTCCGCCGCCGCCCTCGTTGTTCTCGAACCCCGGGTGCTCGGCATAGGCGACGGACCAGAGGAAGTCCGCGAGGCCGGGGATCGTATCTGCCTTCGGGAGGTCGGGCACGGTCGTGATCGCCTCGACGTTCCCGCTATCGCCGTAGCCGTCGTATTCCGCCTCGAGTTCGATCGCCCCGAGGGCGCGCAGCTGGGCCAACAGGCGGGCGCGTTCCTCGCACTGCTCCTGCCGCTCGCGCTCGCGCATTTCGGCCATACGAGCTTCCATCGCGGCGAGGGCCTCGGGGGAGCCCGGCGCGGGTCGCGGCAGGGTCGTCATCGTGTCGTCGGTCATCGTCTTCACCTCCATCGACCCGGATCGGGCCACGCGGCGAAGGGGCCGCCCCGTGAGGGACGGCCCGGACGGCGTCGGTCGGCATGGGGAGAGGATCAGGCCGCGAGCGCCAGACCCCCGCCGGCCCCGGCCAGCGGCGTCAGCGCCACGACCTCGTAGGTTCCCTGCGTCTCGCCCTCGCGCGGGAAGGCGTTCGCCCGGTGCTGCGTGCCCATCGGGGCGTGGAAGGCGATGGAGAGGTAGGCGTTGCCCGAGCGCTCCGACGTCGCGCGCCAGATCGAGCCCATCCGCACGATCCGCCCCGCAGGCGAGCGCGCCTCGATGTGCCAGTCCGGGTGGTCATCCGTCGCCTTGTGCGCGTTCTCGATTGCCACGAAGTCCATGTCGAAATCGTAGGAGCCGATGGAGCCCGCGAGGTTGCCGTCGTCGAGCGCCTCGATCCGGCCCGTCAAAGCGATCGGCTGGGTCTCACCGCCCGCGAGCGGCACGACGCGCCACGCGTCCGCCGCCATCTCGTCGTCGCGGACGGCGTTCATCCGCCACGACCGGCCCATCCGGTCGGTCAGCGCGATCTGGAAGTACGCGCGCTTCGAGGTCTTGGAGGTGGCCGACCACATGGACCCGACGCGCATCGCCCGGCCCCGCGGAGTACGGACCTCGATGTGGTGGTCGGGGTGGTTGTCGGCGGTCTTGTAGGCGTTCGGCACGACGTTCAGCCGTGCGATGTCGAACATGAGCGTGGCCACGCTCAGCGTGTAGGTCGTGCCGGCGGAGTTGCGGGTCAGGGTTCCGGTGATCATGGGTCTTCTCCTCGGGTCTCTCTTCCGATCCGGATCGGATCGCCCCAAGGCGAAGCCCCCTTTTTCCCTCTATCATCCGCCGTCCGGTCGGATGTCGTCCAGTCGAACTGAGCGACAGTTGAGCACCTTGGCCCCGTCCCCCCGCGCAATTATCCCCCCGCGCAATTATGCGGTCGCCTACATCGCAGTCGATGGAATGCCGAGCGCACCCGTTCAGCGTCGAAGCAGGCCTAGCAATAGCCCGGGAGGGCATAGATGGCGGAAAGGTCCCGACCCGCGGCGCGGGCCGCCGACTCGGCGGCGGCGTAGTCGCCGCCCGAGTAGCGCCGGCAATCCAGCGCATAGCCGCCCCGAACCATCGCCTCCCCGATATCCTGCCCATCGACCGCGCACCGGCCGACCTCCCGGCCATGCGTGCGGCTACCGTCGAGACCGCACACGACATAGCGGCCCTCGACGAGCGCCCGCATCGCTTCCGTCGCTTCGATACCGCCCGGCTGGACGCGGTCACCGGAGATTTCGGGCGCGGCGAGCCCGTTCAGTCGGACGGGGATACGGCCGACGCGGATCGTGTCTCCGTCGACTACGCGCGCCATGCCCTCGATCGTCTCGACGATGGTGAAGGCCGAGGCGGGAGAAGCGAGAGCGGCGACGATGAGCAGACAGCGGATCATAGGCGAAGACCTGATAGATGAGGTGGGAAACTTGAATAATGCCCGGGCATTGCAGGTTGCAGAATGATGAACGAGAGCGAAGCCACAAGACGGTAAAGCGGGTTCAGCGCCCGATCCGCTTCCGCGGCGACGACATGATCCCGTCGCCCGTGACGACGTCCAGCCGCTCGCCCGTCCGCCGGGTGATCCGCTCGCCGTTGCCGGACACGCAGACCTCGGCATCCTCGGTCAGCTGGATGATCGAGCCGTCGAACTCGAGGAAGGTGGTGGAGGCGCCGTCGTCGGCCTCGCGCTTGACCGCGCCCATGGGGTCGATCTCGATCCAGACGTCGCCGACGAGGACGCGCACCGAGTGGTCGTTGATCTCGATCCCCGACCAGCCGCGCCCCGGCTCGCGCCGCGCGATGATCGCGTTCGGGCGGAGCTTGAGCTGCACGTCGTCGGCGCGGTCCGGGCCGCGCAGGTGGACGAAGGTCTCCTGGTCGGACGTCTCGGCGCGCGGCCCGGCGCTCGCGTCCTTGAGCGGCCAGAGGTAGGGCACGCGGCGCTTCTTGCGTTCGGGGTCGCGGTGGAAGGCAATGAACATCTGCGCGCGCTCCCAGATCGGACGGCGCGGCTTGGCGGTCTTCGACATGTCGGTCTCCTCATCGCGCATGGTTCGTGTCCGGTGCGTAGCCGCGCTTCCGCTTGGCGGTTTCCCAACTGCGCAGTGCGTCGAGGGCCTTGCCCTCGTCGGCATGCAGCTCGACCCGCGTCGTCCGGCTCCACCCGATACGGCCCCAGGCCCGGACGAGGGAGGCACCGCCGAAGAGGTCGGGCAGGACCTCCAGCGCGTAGTAGCGGTGGACGTTCTCCTCGGGCGCCTCGCGCACGAGGCGCAGGCGGGCGGGGAACATCTCGATCTGGGCGTCCGGCGGCGCGGGCTTGGATCGTCGGGGCATGGGTGCGTCTCCGATGAGAACATCCGTAGAATCCCAGAGCCCGAACGATCGGTCCAGTCCGAACCGCCCGCGCTCCGGATCAGTGGGTTATGCGGCGACCTTCATGCCGCCCCCGGATCGGATCGCCGCGATCACCGCGGGGGCGTCGTCGCCCACAGGCACGAAGGCCCGGAGCTGGTAGGCGACGATCTCGGTGAAGCAGCCCGCGGCCTTCAGCGCGTCGACCTGCTCGGGCCGCCAGCCCTCGACCTCCAGCCGCCTGGTCCCGGCGACGCGGCGGGCGCGGAGCGTCAGGCCGCGGCCCAGGTCGACGGCCCCGTCCCCGGCCATCGCGGCGGCGACCAGCTCCGCGGGGGTGGTCTCACCACCCCGGAACCGGCGCGCCAGCACGACCGCCTGCTCCGGCGAGATCGCCCGGCCGATCCGTGAGACGCCGTCCTTCGGCGTGACCCGCCAGATGCGCTCGCTGTCGGACGGGATGTCGCGCCAGATCGGCAGCAGCAGGCCGGTCAGCAGGACGATCCGGTGCGTCTCGACGAGGGGCAGGTCTGCGACCTCGGCGTCCCAAAGCCGAACGAAGGTCTCGGCGTCGACCGGTTCCCAGTGCGACGAGTCGAACGCGTCCTCGGTCATGGACCCGCGCCCGGTCGGGCGACGCGTCTCCCGGATCTCGGCCATCACGTCGTCGTCGAACACCTGCTGCGGCCGCTTCGAGATCAGCGCGACCTTGCCCGAGGGCGCGTTGCGCTGTGGGGACATGCGAGCGCCGTGGTCGGCGAGGACCGTCGCACCGCCCGGGATGCGCACTTCGTTCTCGCAGTCGAGCGTGACGGTGCGCGTGACCGACCCGCTCTTGGGGCAGGTCCAGAGGTCCGCCTCCTCCACCACGGCGATGCGGTCGGCGCGGAGCGTCTCGATCCCGACGTCGAGCGTGCCGTTCGCGCGGGCCCGCTCGGTGAGCTGCTCGATTTTCGCCGCCAGCGCGCCGAAGAGGGCGTTCTGCATGTCGATGGGCAAAGCGAGGAGCCGGTTGAGGTAGCGCTGCACGGGCGGCAGGTCCTCGAGCATGACGCCCTCGGCGTCGGTCAGGCGCAGCGCGGTCCAGTCGGTGAAGGTCTCGTAGGTCATTGCCTCGCACTGGCCTCGGACCAGCTCGTGGTAATGGGCGACGAGGGCTCGCCGCGCGATCGGACTCTCCAGGTTGTCGGAGGCTCGGAACAGGTTCTGGGAGCCGGTCTGCCGCTGGCCGCGGGTGAGAGCGCCGAGCGTGTCGAGCCGCCGCGCGATGGTGGAGGTGAACCGCTTCTCGCCATGCACGTCCGTCGTCACGACGCAGAACCACGGGGCCGTCACCTGTGCGGAGCGGTGGGTACGCCCAAGCCCCTGGATCGCCTCCGCTGCGCGCCAGCCCGGCTCGACGAGGTAGTGGCGACGGCGGCGGTCGCGGTTCTCGGCCGTGGCGGCGGCATGGTAGGACCGCCCGGTCCCGCCGGCGTCGGTGAAGAGCAGCACGTCCCTCGTGCCGGCCATGAAGGCGGCGGCTTCGGCCGAGTTGGCGGAGCCCGAGCGCGGAACGACCTTCAGCGACCCGTCGGGGAGGCGGATGGACCGCTTCGAGCGGCCCGTGACCTCGGCCAGCCTCTCCTCGCCGAAGTGCCAGACGAGCCGGTCGAGCACCGACGGGATCGGCGCGACGGCGTAGAGTTCCATCAGCGCTGCATCCCGGAGAGCCTCCGCCTCACGACTGACGACGGGGCGGCCTTCGGCATCCGTCAGCCGCTCGGCGACCATCTGGCCCTCGATCTCGACGAGCTGATGCGCCTGTACGGGGAAGGCGGTGCGCAGCCAGTGGATCACCACCTCCTTCGGCGTCAGGGCCGCCTCGGTCAGGTCGTCGCCGTCGAGCGCTTCGACGGCGCGGTCGAGATGGCTCTCGCCGGTGGAGACGATCTGCACCACTGGGGCCCATCCCTCGGCCAGGTCGTCCTCGATGGCGCGGATCAGCGTGCCCGCCTTGAACCCGTTCAGCACGTGGCCGAAGAAGCGCTGCTTCATCGACTCGAAGCGCGACAGGGCGGAGGCCTTCGCCGCCCCTGCGCTGACGCCGGACTCCGCGTCGGTGATGCCGGTCGCCTCCAGCGCCGCGTGAAGGTTGGCGTGGATCACCTTGAACGCACTGGCGAAGCGGTCGTAGACCGCTCGCTCGTCGTCCGACAGCCGGTGCTCGAGGATGTCGTACTCGACGCCCTCGAAGCTGAGCGCCCGGGCCGTGTAGAGCCCGAGCGCCTTGAGGTCCCGCGCGACCACCTCCATCGCCGCAACCCCGCCCGCGACCATGGCGGCGACGAAGTCCTCGCGCGTGGCGAAGGGGTAGGCCTGGCCCGGACCCCAAAGGCCCAGCCGTGTGGCGTAGGCGAGGTTGGAGACGTTGGTGGCACCGGTCGCCGAGACGTAGAGGACGCGGGCGCGGGGCAGGGCGATCTGCAGCCGAAGCCCGGCGATGCCCTGCTGCGAGGGTGCGGTGCCGCCGCGCGCGCCGTCCGAGCTGCCGGCGGCGTTCGCCATCGCATGCGCCTCGTCGAAGGCGAGGACGCCCTCGAACTCCGACCCGCACCACTCCACGAGCTGCTCAAGCCGCGAGCGGCCGGTCTTCCCGACGCTGCGCAGGGTCGCGTATGTAAGAAACAGGATGCCGCGATGCAGGGTGATGTCCTCGTCGGGCTTCCAGCGCTCCAGCGGCACGATATCCGTGGGCGCGCCGCCGAGATCCGTCCAGTCGCGCACAGCGTCCTCGACGAGAGTCTTGGACTTGCTGATCCAGACCGCTCGCGTCCGCCCGGCGAGCCAGCCCGCCATAACGATGCCGGCGACCTGCCGGCCCTTGCCCGCCCCGGTGCCGTCGCCGAGGAAGTAGCCCTGCCGGTAGGCTGTGCCATCGGCACCCTCATGGGCGGGCTCGATCTCGGTCCAGTCGTCGGAAACGGCGAAGCGGCCGGGCAGGTCGGCGGAATGCGCAGCGTCGGCCATGACGACCGTCTCCAGCTGCGCGGCCGACAGCGCGCCGGTCGCGATGATCGCCGGAGGCAGGGCCGGCCCGCCGCCTTCTGGGAATGACGGCACCGGTGGCGCGACGGCGGCCATGGCGACGCTCTCGACGAGCGGCGAGGGGTGGTCCACCGCGCCCGCGATCTCGATGCGCTGCGGGGCGTAGCGGGCGTAGACGTCCGAGACGGCTTCGTTGGTGCGGGGCGTGTCGAGGACGGCGAAGGGGATCGGGGTCGGGGCGCTGGACCGGACCGGGGCCGCAGGAGGCGCAGTCCGGCGCGCGCGTTTCGGGCGCGTTTCGGAGGCTAGCGACACCTGTCGAGCGGGCGCGGGTGTCGCCGGCACCACGCGGGGCACCCGTGCCGGGCGCTCGGGCAGGCGGGTGCGGACGGCATGCAGCGCGGCCTCCAGATCCTCGACCGGCTCGGGGATGATCGGAACCTCTACGCTCGCGCCGTCGTCCACGCGATCCGCCACCAGCAGCGTCGTCTCCACGGTCGTGCCCATCTTCCGGTAGACCGCGCCGGGCAGCACGAGGTGCAGGCGCGGCACGACGTGCGCCATCAGTCGCGCCCAGAGGACGGGCTGGCGCGCGGCGCAGGCAGCCAGCGGCAGGATCGCGACCAGGCGCCCGCCGGAGGCGAACCGCTTGGCGGCCGACAGCGCGTGGCGTAGGGCGATGGTCGGGTCGCCTTCGCGAACGGCAGAGGACGAGAAGGGCGGGTTCATCAGAACGACATCGGCGAGCGTGCTGCGGTTCAGCAGATCGTCGATGTGCTCGGCGTCGTGCCGGGTGGGCCGCGTCCCGAACACCTCCTGTAGGACGGCGGCTCGGAACGGGTCCAGCTCGTTGAGGACGACCTGTCCGCCCGCGCGCCGCGCCATGTGCGCGAGCGCGCCGGTCCCGGCCGAAGGCTCCAGCACGACGTCGCCCCGCCTGATCGCGGCCGCGACCGCGGCGACGTAGGCATAGGGCAGGGGCGTGGAGAACTGCTGCAGCCGGACCTGCGCCTCCGAGCGTCGGGTCTCGGTCGCGCGGGCGTCCGCCGCGCCGGTCAGGCGCGCGAGGCGCGTGGCTGGATCGCCCGCGTCGTCCTCCCGGTCCGCAAGGATCGCGGCGGCCTGGACGAGGTCGTAGGCCTGGCGCCAGGACCAGGCGCCCGCGGCGTCGGTCCCGCCGGTGACGTCCGTCATGTGGGCGGAGAGCGCGGGCGTGGTGAGATCGCCCGCGGCGAGGTCGGCGGTCAGTCGGGTCAGCAGGGTCGGGATGTCGCGGCGCTTCATGGGGGCTCTCCGTGGGGTGAATGGATCACCACGGAAGGAAGCCGCCCCTTCCCTCTGCGGGCGGGGCGGCTCCGGCAGGCGCGACGGTGGACCGTCAGGCGGCCTCGGTCTCGGGGACCTCCTCCGCAACGGCCTCATCGGGGCCGAACTCTTCGTCCGGGTCGAACGCCTCCTCCGGATCGACGTCGAAGGTCTCGTCATCGTCCTCACCGATCACCACCTCGGGGTGCGTGGTATCCCTGACCCCGACGCGGTGGCGCTCTCGCAGCTCGGGGATCGCCATGCCGGGCGGGCACCAGCTCTCTACGGCCTCCCGCTGCTCGGGCGTCAGCGTCGCGAAGGGCGCGGCGAAGAGGCGGTCCAGGTAGTCCACGACGTCGACCTTCTTCGCGGTGGCCAGCCGTGTGGCCTCCTCGGGTTGGCGGAGGTCGGTCGCCAGCAGGTGCAGGAGCTGCGCCTTCCTGATCCGACCGAAGAACGCCTCGCCCGTGGGCCGCCACGCCGCGCGCAGGTCGGGTACGACCTGGCGGGCGACATGCGTCAGCAGGGCCTCATGCTCGCCGAGCTCGGCCGGCGCGATCGCCTCGGCCATGGCGACGGCGACGATCCGGGCCTTCATGTCCGCTTCGAGCGACCGGAACCGCTCGAAGCGCTCGGTCACCGATCGCGCCCCGTCCATCCATGTGAGGTCGAGGCCATCCCGCAGCGCGGCGATGGCCTCCGCGGGCCCCTGGTCCATGCCGTCGGGCTTGCCGTGCGGGCGCTCTCCCCGGGTCGCCGTAACGCCCATCGACCAGGAGACCCGCGTGCCGTGCGCGGTCCAGAGGTCGGAGACGATCTTGAACAGCGCGAGATCCTGCGCCAGCGCCGGGTCGGCCGCGAGGCCTGCGCCGATGACGACCGCGCGCTCGGTACGCAGGTCGGCGGCGAGCGAGGCGGCGACTTCCAGGGGCGCGGTGCCCTCGTCCACGTTCCCCTCGGTGCCGGATGCGGCGCTCTCGGCGTCGCTCGCGCCGGCAGGCCTCGCCTCGCCCTCGGCCGGGGCCATGTCTTCGGGCCGGATCAGGCCGTAGACCACCTGCGGACCGTCATAGCGCCAATGGGCGATCACCCCGGCCTTCGTCAGCTGCTCGGGGCCGTAGCCGGTCGTCAGCTCCTCGTGCTCCTGCTGCAGGGCCTCGTACTCGTCCTCCAGCGCGTCGAAGTCGGTGCCGTCGTCGTTGGCTTCCGCATCGTCGCGCAACTCGTCGATGGCGAGGAGGCGGTCCGCGATCTCCGTGGCGCGCACGGCCGCCGCGCCTTCCGGCTCGATGGGGGAGGGGTAGGTCCGCCCGTAGGCCCGCAGCGCCTCGTAGTCGGCCGTCCGCCGCCCCT
>CAZWWR010000085.1:0-11175 GCA_964637265.1 uncultured Jannaschia sp. | reverse complement strand
CGCCCGGCGATCCCGTCGATCCGGGCGCCCCGCCATCCGGGCCGCCCGCGCTGCGGGTGGCCGGGGGCGCGGGCGGCCTGCTGGTGCGGGGGCTGCGCAAGGGCTACCGCAAGCGCCCCGTGATCCGCGACGTGAGCCTCGACCTGCGCCGCGGCGAGGTGGTGGCGCTGCTGGGGCCGAACGGCTCGGGCAAGACGACCTGCTTCTACGCCATCGCGGGCCTGGTGCGGCCCGACGCGGGGCAGGTCGTGCTCGACGGCGCCGACGTCACCTGGCTGCCGATGTACCGGCGCGCCCGGGCCGGGATCGGCTACCTGCCGCAGGAGACGAGCATCTTCCGCGGTCTGAGCGTGCAGCAGAACATCATGGCGGTGCTCGAGGTGGCCGAGCGCAAGCGCCACCGCCGCCGCGAGCGCCTCGAGGCGCTGCTCAACGAGTTCCACATCGAGCACCTGCGCCGGGCCTCGGCGATGGCGCTCTCGGGCGGCGAGCGGCGGCGCGTGGAGATCGCGCGCTGCCTCGCGGCGGGGCCGCGCTACCTGCTGCTCGACGAGCCCTTCGCCGGGGTCGACCCGATCGCGGTGAACGACATCCGCGGGCTGGTGGCCGAGCTGAAGGGGCGCGGCATCGGCGTGCTGATCACCGACCACAACGTGCGCGAGACGCTCGAGATCGTGGACCGCGCCTACATCCTGCACGATGGCGGGGTGCTGATGTCGGGCACGCCCGACGAGGTGGTCGCCAACCCGGGCGTGCGGCGCGTCTATCTGGGCGAGGGGTTCAGCCGCTAGGGCCGGGTGCGGGGGGCCGTCTCGGGGTTCGACCTGGGGTTCGTTTCCTGGGGGTGCTGGTCCGGCCCGTGCCCGGGTCCGGGGCGCCTCCGCCGGCCGTCGCAGGGGCCGCTCCCGGGGCCAAACCGCTTCGGGCCCGGCGGGGCCGGGCTCCGGCGGCCGGACGGGCGTTCCGATAGATTCGGCCAATGGTTAACGGCGGGGCGTGCGCCATTGACGAAGCGGGGTCGGCTGTCGTTCCATCGGGGCCGGCAACGGGAAGGCAGGACATGCGCATTCAGATCACCGGCAAGCAGATCGACATCGGCGACGCGCTGCGCACCCATGTGGAGGGCGAGCTCGGCGGCGTGGTCGGCAAGTATGCCGGGCGGCCGACCGACGCGCAGGTGATCTTCAGCCGGGCCGCGCACGAGTACGCCTGCGAGGCGACGGTCCACCTCTCCACCGGCCTCACCGCGCAGGCCAAGGCGCGGGCGACCGAGATCTACGCCGCCTTCGACGCCTGCGCGGAGAAGCTCGACAAGCAGCTCCGGCGCTACAAGCGGCGGCTGAAGAACCACCATGTCGAGCGGCAGGATCCGGTCGAGCTGTTCGAGGCGGCGACCTACGTGCTGGCCTCGGGCCCGGACGGGGAGATCCATGACGAGGCGTCGGAGCCCGAGGATCTCCAGCCGGTGATCGTGGCCGAGATGGCGACGGCCGTCCCCTCGCTCTCGGTGGGAGAGGCGGTGATGCAGATGGAGCTGGCCGGGGCGCCGGTGCTGGTGTTCCGCAACGAGCGGGGCGGGGCGATCAACGTCGTCTACCGCCGCGAGGACGGCAACGTGGGCTGGATCGATCCGGGCACGGCCCCGGCCGCGGGTGGCTCCCGCTCCGGCGCCCCGGAGCCCGAGCGCGCCTGACGCGGCGGCCCGGGCCGGACGGCCCGGGGGGCTTGATCCGTAGGGGGCGAGTGGATAAGTGGCCCCCCTCGCCCGCGGGTCCGCCGTGGCCCTCCGGGCCGGCGGCCGCGCCCGGCGGGACGGCCGCCCGGAGAAGGGGCCGCACGACTGTACGGGGCGCCCGGACGTGCCCCGGGTTCGAGGAACGAGAGCAGGCGGACGGGAGAAGCGCAGATGCAGGTGTCCGACATCCTGGCCCAGCGGGCCGTGAAGGTGATCCACCGGCCGAGCAGCAAGAAGAAGCTCCTCTGCGACCTCTCGCAGATCGTCCACGACGTCTACGCCATCCCCTCCGAGGCGGCCCTGGCCGCCCTGCAGGAGCGCGAGACGCTCGGCTGCACGGGCGTGGGCGAGGGCGTGGCGCTGCCGCATGCGCGGCTCGAGTCGCTCGACGCGGTGCACTGCGTGTTCCTCAAGCTGCAGGGCGCGGTCGACTTCGAGGCCGCCGATCGCAAGCCGGTGGACCTCGTCTGCGCGCTGTTCGCCCCGGAGGACGCGGGCGTGGCGCATCTGAAGGCGCTGGCGCTCGTCAGCCGCACGCTGCGCGACCCGGGGCTCTGCGCCAAGCTGCGCGCCAACGACGACCCGGCGGCGCTGCACGCGCTGCTCACCGAGGGGCCGGCCAGCAAGGCCGCCTGAGGCCCCCGCCGGCCGGGGGGCGGCTGCGGCCCCTCGCCCGCTTGCCCGGCCACCGGGGCGGCGTTAGGGACGTGCGACCGGAGGGGAGACGTCCATGCCCACCAACCCGCCCACCAGGCTCGTGACCATCTTCGGCGGCTCCGGCTTCGTGGGCCGCTACATCGCCCGCCGCCTGGCCAAGTCCGGCTGGCGCGTGCGCGTCGCGGTCCGCCGCCCCAACGAGGCGCTGTTCGTGCGCACCTACGGGCGCGTGGGCCAGGTGGAGCCGGTGCTCGCCAACGTGCGCGACGACCGCTCCGTGCGCGCGGCCTGCATGTCCGCGGAAGCGGTCGTGAACTGCGTCGGCATCCTCGCGGAGCTCGGGCGCAACCGCTTCGACGCGGTGCAGGCCGAGGGCGCAGGGCGGCTGGCGCGGATCGCGGCCGAGGAGGGCGCGCGGCGTTTCGTGCAGATCTCGGCCATCGGCGCGGACCCGGACTCCGACAGCGGCTACGCCCGGTCGAAGGGCGAGGGCGAGCGGGCGGTGCGCGAGGCCTTCCCCGGCGCGGTGATCCTGCGGCCCTCGATCGTGTTCGGGGCGGAGGACGAGTTCTTCAACCGCTTCGCCGGGATGGCGCGGATGTCGCCGGTGATCCCGGTGGTGGGGCCGAACACGCGGTTCCAGCCCGTCTGGGTGGACGACGTGGCCCATGCCGCGGCGAAGGCCGTCGAGGGCGAGGCCGCGCCGGGCATCTACGAGCTTGGCGGCCCCGACGTGGCGAGCTTCCGGGATCTGCTGAAGGACATGCTCCGCGTGGTGCGCCGCCGCCGCCTCGTGATCGGGGTGCCGTTCTTCCTCGCCCGGATCATGGGGTGGGGCCTCGACCTCATCCCGCGGGTGACGGCGGGCACGCTGTCCAACGCCATCCTGACGGCGGACCAGGTGCGCCAGCTCGGCCGCGACAACGTGGTGACGGGCGAGCATCCGGGCTTCGAGGCGCTGGGCATCGAGCCCACCGCGATGGAGGCGATCCTGCCCACCTATCTCTGGCGCTTCCGCAAGGGCGGCCAGTACGCGGAGATCCAGGATTCGGCGCGCAACCTGAAGGTCTAGGAGCGCGGGGCGGACCCCCGGTCCGGTGCGCCGCGGCGCCACCGCACCCCGGGCGCGCCTCGAGGAGCCGTCACCCGCAGGCTGGCCAGGGCACGGTGCCGATTCGGCCCCGGCCGCTCCCTCAGGCCGAGTCCAGCCACTCGCGCGCCTCGTCGCGGGCGGCGAGGTCGAAGGTGCGGATGTCGATCGGGAGCATCGGCTCCATCGCGTGGGCGGCCATCTCCATCCAGCCGGGCGCGCCGACCACGGCGTAGCGCCGCACCTTGCCGATGGCGGCGAACTTGCTGCCCATCAGATCGCGGTTGACGATCGAGAGCTGGAACCCGTCCCAGTCCTTCACGACCGCCATGAGGTCGATCTCGCGGCCCCCGGACGTCGCCTTCTCGAACGCCGCGAAGACCTCCTCCACGTCCTCGCGGGAGATCCGGCCGTCGATCTCGTAGGCCAGAACGCCGCCGGTGCCGTCCTCGAGGATGGTGAGGCCCGGGCCCTCGCCGTGGCCCTCCGCGAGCGCCGGGGCCGCCTTCGCCCAGTCCCGCGCGGCCTGCGCCCTGCTCGAGCCGAAGGCGCGCATCTCCACCATCGGCACGATCGGATCGGCCCACCGGACCAGCGCGGCGATGCCCTGCTTGTCGGTGACGCAGGCGATGCGGGCCATCCGGCCGAGCTTCGGCAGCATGCGGAGCTCGAAGCGCATGTCCTCCCGCAGCGCGTCGGCGGTCACGTCGGACCAGTCCTCCAGCCGCAGGACGAGGCTGAGCTTGCCCTCCCCGTCGAGCAGGGGCGCCAGGGCGCTCTCGAGCGCCTCGACATCGGCCTTCTCGACCACGCCGCCGAGCGTGATCTCGTGCACGCGCGGGGCGATCTCCTCGATCCTGATCATCGGCTGTCTCCCTCAAGGTCGGTGGGCGGTGGCGGGTCTCTCCGTCTGCGGGGCGTCCGGGTGCCGGGGCGCGCGCCCCGGGGCGCCTAGAGGTTCTCGGGGACGGGCATCCCCATCGCGTGGAAGCCGCCGTCGACATGGACGATCTCGCCGGTGGTGCAGGCGCCCGCCTCCGAGGCGAGCCAGACGGCGGTGCCGCCGATGGCCTCGAGCGTCGCGTTGGCGCGCAGCGGGGCGTTGGCCTCGGCGTGGCGGAAGGTGCGCCGGGCGCCACCGATGGCGCTGCCCGCCAGCGTCTTCATCGGCCCCGGCGAGAGCGCGTTGACGCGGATGCCCTCGGGGCCGAGATCGGCCGCCAGCGCGCGGACGGAGGCCTCGAGCGCGGCCTTGGCGACGCCCATGACATTGTAGTGGGGCATCACGCGGCGCGCGCCCTCGAAGGTGAGGGTCAGGATCGCGCCGCCCCGGCTCGCGTGGTCGCCCTCCTCCCGGGCCATCAGCGGCGCGGCGCGGCGGGACAGGTCGATCAGCGAGTAGCAGGACACGTCGAGCGAATGGGCGAAGTTGGCGCGGGTGGTCTCGACGAACCGGCCGGTGAGCTCGCGCTTGTCGGAGAAGGCGATGGCGTGGACGAGCACGTCGAGCCGGCCCCAGCGCTCGGCCACCGCCTCGAACAGCGCGTCGACGGAGGCCGGATCGGTGACGTCGACGTCATGGGTGAAGTCGCAGCCGACGGACTCGGCGAGCGGGGCCAGCCGGCGCCCGAACGCCTCGCCCTGATGCGTGAGGCAGAGCTCGGCGCCGGCCCCGTGCAGCGCGCGGGCGATGCCCCAGGCGATGGAGTGGTCGTTGGCGACGCCGAGGACGAGCGCGCGCTTGCCGTCGAGCATGTCGCTAGTCCCGGTGCTTCGAGATGATCACGGTCCCGTTCGTGCCGCCGAAGCCGAAGGAGTTCGAGAGGATCGAGTCGATCTCCACGCCCTCGCGCAGCTCGGTCACGATCTCCTCCCCGTTCAGGTCGGGGTCGAGCTCGCCCACGTTGATCGAGGGGCCGATGAAGCCGCCGTTCATCATCAGCATCGAGTAGATCGCCTCCTGCACGCCGGTGGCGCCGAGGCTGTGGCCCGTCATCGACTTGGTGGAGGTGACGGGCGGCGTTGAGCCCTCGCCGAAGATGTTGCGCAGGGCCACGATCTCCTTGATGTCGCCCACCGGCGTCGAGGTGCCGTGGGCGTTCACGTAGCCCACCGTGCGGTCCTCGGGGAGCTGGGACAGGGCGAGCCGCATCGCCCGCTCGCCGCCCTCGCCGGAGGGGGCCACCATGTCGTGGCCGTCGCTGGTGGCGCCGTATCCGGTGATCTCGCCGTAGATGCGGGCGCCGCGGGCGATCGCGCGGTCGCGCTCCTCCAGCACGACGACGCCCGCGCCGCCGGCGATCACGAAGCCGTCGCGGGTGGCGTCGTAGGGGCGCGAGGCCGTCTCGGGGGCGTCGTTGTACTTCGACGACATGGCGCCCATCGCGTCGAACAGGCAGGAGAGCGTCCAGTCCACCTCCTCGCCGCCGCCGGCGAAGACCACGTCCTGCTTGCCCCACTGGATCATCTCGGCGGCGTTGCCCATGCAGTGCAGCGAGGTCGTGCAGGCCGAAGTGATGGAATAGTTGACGCCCTTGATGCCGAACGGCGTGGCGAGGCAGGCGCTGTTCGTCGAGGACATGCAGCGCGTGACCATGAAGGGCCCCATGCGCTTCGGCGAGCCCTTGTTGATCACCGTGTCGAAGGCGGTGAAGAAGTTCGAGGTCGACGGCCCGCCCGAGCCCATCACGAGGCCGGTGCGCTCGTTCGAGACGTCGCCCTCCTCGAGCCCGCTGTCGGCGATGGCCCGTTCCATGGCGATGTAGTTGTAGGCCGCGCCCGGCCCCATGAAGCGGAGCTGGCGCTTGTCGACGTGCTCCGCGAGGTCGATCTCCGGCACGCCGTGCACCTGGGAGCGGAAGCCGTGCTCGGCGTAGCTCTCCGAGAAGGTGATGCCGGAGCGCCCCTCGCGGAGCGACGTCTCGACCTCCGCGGGGGTGTTCCCGATCGGGCTGACGATGCCCATGCCGGTGACCACGACGCGGCGCAGGGGCGGTCGTTCCATGCGCTTACCCTCCTGCGGCGGACGATCCGGAAGCGGACAGTCCGACCTTCATGTCCTTCACGGCGTAAATCTCCTCGCCGTCCGCCTCCACCCGGCCGTCGGCGACGCCCATCTTCAGGCGGCGGTCGATCACGCGGGTGAAGTCGACGAAGTAGCGGATCATCCGCCGCTCCGGCGTGACCATGCCCTTCAGCTTCACCTCGCCCACGCCGAGCGCCATGCCCAGCCCCTGCCAGCCGCGCCAGCCCAGGTTGAAGCCCGTGAGCTGCCAGAGTCCGTCGAGCCCGAGGCAGCCGGGCATCACCGGGTTGCCGGGGAAGTGGCACTCGAAAAACCACAGGTCGGGGCGGATGTCGAACTCGGCGACGACGTGGCCCTTGCCGTGCGCGCCGCCATCCGCCGAGATCTCGGTGATGCGGTCCATCATCAGCATGGGGGGCAGGGGCAGCTGGGCGTTGCCGGGGCCGAACAGCTCCCCGCGGGCGCAGGCCAGCAGGCCCTCCTTGTCGAACGAGGTCGGATAGTCCGCCATGCACCCCCCTGACGCGCCCGGATCCTCCCTGATCCGGCGACGGGCCCCTGTATCACCCGCTGTTTCAGGCCCGCAACCCCGCGTGACTGTGGCCGCCGCCCGCCACGTCGCGGGCGCCATGCGACGATTCGCGTTTGAAATCCCTTCGCAACTGGCCCTATATGTCGCTCCATGACCGAGCAGACGCCTCCGACGGACCGCGATGCCGCCCTTGCCCGCGGCGAGGCGTGGCTGAGCCGTGCGCACCTGCGCCCGACGCGGCAGCGCCTCCTCCTGGCGTCGCTCCTCGTGGGCGACGGGCACGACCGGCACGTGACGGCCGAATGGCTGCACGACGCCGCGCGCCGGACGGGCGACAAGGTCAGCCTCGCGACCGTGTACAACACGCTGCGCGCCTTCTCCGAGGCCGGGCTCGTGCAGGAGATCACGGTCGACGGCACGGGGTCGTATTTCGACACCCGCACGGAGGACCACCCCCACTTCTACTGGGAGGAGTCGGCGGAGTTGACGGATGCGGGCCACCACGCGCTCCGCATCCTAGACCTGCCCGAGCCCCCGGAGGGCCACGAGGTGGCCAAGGTGGACGTGGTCATCCGGCTCCGCCCGCGGGACTGAAGGCGGCCTGGCGGATCGCCGCATCGTCGGGTGCGCGGACAGGCTTCTGCGGATTCTGGACTGCCAGCGTCGCCCTTCGGTGCGGCCGGGCCGTAAGGTCTAGACCGGGGCGACAGCGTCGCAGGGGAGCCGCCACTAGTGTGCGGCTATGCTTGTCGAGGTATGGCACCCAAGCGAGTGCTTCTGATTAGCCCGCCTCTCATGCATTCGCATGGGCACGCGGCCAGGCGGAAGGACCGCGCCTGGCATCCTTGTACCGGCACGGTTGAGCGCTCCGAGTCGACGTGTCCGAGTTCCATCTATCGTGCTTTAGAGCCACCCGGCCGCCGTCCACTCGCATCTTCGACCGACCGTCCGAACCTGTAGGGTCGCTCGGCGCGGACGTGGAGTAGCCGACCAGAAGTCCCGACCGGGTCACGGCTGGCCCGCTGGCGCGACGCGCCCTATTCCGCCGCCAGACGGCCCTCGCCGCGGCCGAGCAGGCAGACCTCGTCGAGCGCTTCGGCGATGCGGCGGCGGGTGTCCTCGAAGTCGGGCAGGGGCTCGATGCGGGCCTCGTCCATGTAGATGGCGCGGTCGATCTCGATCTGCACGGCGTGCTGCCCGCGCGAGGGGCGGCCGTAGTGCTGCGCGGTGAAGGCGCCCGCGAAGGGCGCGTTCCGCCCGACCCGGAAGCCCCGCGAGGCGAAGGCGGCTTCGACGCCCTCCACGATCCCCGCCTCGGCCGAGGCGCCGAAGCGGTCGCCCAGCACGATCTCGGGCGCCGCGCCGCGAGCGCCGCCGCCCAGCCCCTCGATCGCCTCGTGGGGCATCGAGTGGCAGTCCACGAGGACGGCGCGTCCGAACCGGGCGCGGGCGTGGTCGAGCAGCTGGCCCAGGCAGGCGTGATAGGGGCGCCAGACCGCGTCGATGCGGGCGTGCGCCTCCTCCCGGGTGATCTTGCCGGCGTAGATCGGGCGCCCCTGCGCCACCACCCGCGGGATCACGCCCAGGCCCGAGCTCACCCGCGGGCTCAGCGCGCCGCGGGCGATGCCCTGCACGAGCGCGGGGTCGAGCTCCTCCGGGCCGCGGTTGAGGTCGAGCCAGGCGCGCGGCGTGCTCGCGCACAGGAGCGGCGCCCCCATCGAGGGCACGTCCGCCAGCAGCCGGTCGACGAAGGCGTCCTCCGAGGAGCGCAGCGCGGCCATGTCGAGCACGGTGCGGCGCAGCATCTCGGGCGGGTAGTCCCGCCCCGAATGGGGCGAGCAGACGACGACGCCCGTCGTCACCGTCTCGGGCATCGACAGGCGGTAGGGCGCGGTGCTGTTCACGTGGGTCGGTCCTCCCTCGTCCCGGTGCCATAGCAGCCCGCCGCGCCCCGCGGAAAGGCCCGTCGCGCACCCCCGGCGCGGGCCCGTTCCGGGGCCTTGCGCCGGCCGGGGCCTTCGCTTATGCACCGCCGCACCAATGCGCCGGCCGGCGCCGGGTTCCCGCGACGGGGGCCGGAACCGACGGCGCGAGGGGCGATTAGCTCAGCGGTAGAGCACTTCGTTGACATCGAAGGGGTCACTGGTTCGATCCCAGTATCGCCCACCATTCCGCCGCCGACGGGCCCCGCCCGGCCGGCACGACCGCAACCGAGAGGCGCGTCCGCGCCGCGTGAGGGAGAGAGGCCATGAAGGTCCGCAATTCGCTCCGCTCGCTCAAGCAGCGCCACCGCGATTGCCGCGTCGTGCGCCGCAAGGGCCGGGTGTACGTGATCAACAAGACGCAGCGCCGCTTCAAGGCCCGCCAGGGCTGATGCGCGCGACCGCCGTCGCGAGGGGCCGCGTCCGGATCACGGGCGCGGCCCTTCTCGTGTGCGCGCTCGCGGCCTGCGGCGGCGATCGGGGGCGGCCCTTCCTGTGCACCGAGGACGGCACGCCCGCGGGCACGATCCGCGTGCTCTACGAGGAGGACTCCGTCCGCCTCAACTTCGGACGCACGACGCTGCGCCTGCCGCGCGTGCCGTCGGCCTCGGGCACGCGCTACGCGCGGGGCGACGTGGAGTGGTTCGCCAAGGGCGACGAGGGCCTCCTGAGCCGCGGCGGCCAGACCACGGGGTGCCGTCTGCGGGGGTGAGGCGGCAGGCCTCCGGAGGCGTTGAGCCCCGTTCCGCCGCCGTCCCTCCGCCCCGACGGCCGCCGGACGATCTCGCCGGGGATCGTCCCCTCCTTGACGATCCGGCGCCGCTCTGACCTGATGGCGCGATGCCGAAGCCGTCCTCGCCCAAGCACCTCGCCGACCTCCTCGACCGCCTCGCCCCGGCGCTGCGGCGGATGCAGGGGTCGGGCGGGGCGCACGCGCCCCGGGTCCGCCTGCTGAGCCACCTGCTCGAGGCCGGTCCGGTGCCGATGCGGGAGATAGCGCGCCATCTCGACATCTCGCCCCAGGCCGTCACCGGGATCGTCGACGCGCTGGAGGCCGACGGGCTCATCGGGCGGGAGCGGCACTCCACCGACCGGCGCCTCACGATGGTGCGCCTCGTGCCCCATGCCCGCGAGGCGGCGAAGGCGGCCCGTGCCGAGCGGCAGGACCGTCTCGCCGCGCTGTTCCGGGACGTGCCGAAGGAGGACCGCGCCGCGTTCTCCCGAGTGGTGGAGGATCTGCTCGACCGGCTCAGCCGCGACGGCGCCGCCGACGGAGCGCGCATGGGGGAGCCTGGCGCCGGCGACTGACGTCCCGGGCGCGGGCAGAGGGGCCGCGGGGGCGGGCGCTCCCGCCCCCCGGGGTGGACCGCAGGCGGGGACGGGCCGGGCGCCGCGGACCCTCCGTCAGCCGGCCTTCGTGGCCGGGTCCGCGGTGGTGCGGAGGTAGGGGAAGTGGGTCTGGAAGTCGCCGAACTTCGCCCGCGCGTCCTCGTCCGACACGGTCGCCGGGATCACCACGTCGCGGCCGCGCTCCCAGTTGGCGGGGGTGGCCACGCCGTACTCCACCGTCTCCTGCAGCGCGTCGACCGCGCGGAGCACCTCGGCGAAGTTGCGGCCCACGGTCATCGGGTAGGTCATCGACAGCTTGAGCTGCTTGTCCGGCCCGATCACGTAGACGGAGCGCACCGTCGCGGTGTCGTTCGGCGTGCGCCCGTCGGGCAGCACCGCCTCGGCCGGGAGCATGTCGTAGAGCTTGGAGACCGCGAGATCCTCGTCGGCGATGATGGGGAAGAACGCCTCGGCGCCGCCGAAGCTCGCGATGTCGCCCTTCCAGCGGCGGTGGTCCTCGGCGCCGTCGACGGAGATGCCGATGACCTTCACGCCGCGCTTCTCCCACTCGTCCTTGAGCTGCGCCACGGCGCCGAACTCGGTGGTGCAGACGGGCGTGAAGTCCTTCGGGTGGGAGAACAGGATGGCCCAGGAGCCGTCGAGCCACTCGTGGAAGCGGATCGGGCCTTCGGACGTCTCGGCCTCGAAATCGGGGACGACCTCGTTGATGCGCAGCGACATGGGCTTGCCTCCTCATGCGTCGTGTGGGCCGCCCATCTATGCGACGGCGGCGGCGGAAGGAACCTGCCCCGCGCGAGAACGGGA
>CAZWWR010000084.1:0-11630 GCA_964637265.1 uncultured Jannaschia sp. | reverse complement strand
CCCAGAGCGGCGGCGTGAGCGCACCGACGTCCATCGCCTGCGTGGTCACGTTGAGGAGGTGCGAGAGGATGCGGCCGATCTCGCAGTAGAGCACCCGGATGAGCGAGGCCCGGCGCGGGATCTCGACGCCTGCCAGCTTCTCTATCGCGAGGCACCAGGCATGCTCCTGGTTCATCGGGGCGACGTAGTCGAGCCGGTCCAGGTAGGGCAGGTTCTGGAGGTAGGTGCGGCTCTCCATCAGCTTCTCGGTGCCGCGGTGAAGCAGTCCGATATGCGGGTCGCAGCGCTCCACGATCTCGCCGTCGAGCTCGAGGACGAGGCGCAGCACGCCGTGCGCGGCCGGATGCTGGGGGCCGAAGTTGATGTTGAAGTTGCGGATCCGCTGCTCGCCGGTGAGGGCGTCCTCGAAGTCCCGCGGGGTCGCCAGATCGCCGTCCATCACTTCTCCCCCTTCTCGTCACCCGGCAGCACGTACTCGGCCCCCTCCCAGGGGCTCATGAAGTCGAACTGCCGGTACTCCTGAGTCAGCGTTACCGGCTCGTAGACCACCCGCTTCTGAACCTCGTCGTAGCGCACCTCGGTGTACCCCGTGGTCGGGAAGTCCTTGCGCAGCGGATGCCCCCGGAAGCCGTAATCGGTGAGCAGGCGCCGCAGGTCCGGATGCCCCGAGAACAGGATGCCGAACATGTCGAACACCTCGCGCTCGAACCAGTTGGCCGAGGGATGCAGCTCCACGATGGAGGGCACGATCTCCTCGTCGCGGATCGGCGCGCGCAGGCGGACGCGCTGGTTCCGGTACATCGAGAGGAAGTGGTAGACGAGCGTGAAGCGCCGCGCCTCGCCGGGAGCGTCGATGGCGGTGATGTCCACGAGGGAGGCGAAGCGGCATTGCGGGTCCGCCTTCAGGAACTCCACCAGCGCGGGCAGGTCCGCGGCCGCCACGTCGAGGGTCAGCTCCCCGAGCTCGATCCTCCGGGAGGCGACGAGGTCGGGCTGCTTGAGCTCGATGTGGAGCGCGAGCTCCTCGAGGGCCTCGTCCGACTCGCGGGCATAGGGCCGGACGTCGGGGGCGGTGGCTTGGGTGGCGAGGGCCATCGGGTCTCTCCTCAGCGCACGAGCGTGCCGGTGCGGCGGATCTTCCGCTGAAGCTGCAGAAGACCGTAGAGCAGCGCCTCCGCCGTCGGCGGGCAGCCCGGCACGTAGAGGTCCACCGGAACGATGCGATCGCAGCCGCGCACCACCGAATAGCTGTAGTGGTAGTATCCGCCCCCGTTCGCGCAGGATCCCATCGAGAGCACGTAGCGCGGCTCGGGCATCTGGTCGTAGACCTTGCGCAGGGCCGGCGCCATCTTATTGGTAAGCGTGCCGGCGACGATCATCAAGTCCGACTGCCGCGGAGACGCGCGCGGGGCCGAGCCGAAGCGCTCGAGGTCGTAGCGCGGCATGGAGGTGTGCATCATCTCCACCGCGCAGCAGGCCAGCCCGAAGGTCATCCAGTGGAGCGAGCCGGTCCGGGCCCAGTTGATCACCGCCTCCGTGGAGGTGAGCAGGAAACCCTTGTCCTGAAGCTCCGCGTTCAGGAGTTGCGTCGCATGTTCGCGGTCGCCCTGCGCCGTGTTGATACCGGTCTGAACGCCCATCGAAGCCTCCTTGGATAACGGCCGTCCCCGGGCGGGGACCGCGGCCGACGCTGCGGGGCCCGGACACTGCGAGGCGACCGACGCGCCACCGCCGCGTTCCGCTCGTGTGGCGGTCTAGCCCGCGCCCCCGGGCCGGTCAACGCGAGCCCCTGGCATAGATGGTCGCGGGGGCGTGGCCGGAAAAGGGGGCGGACACGCATTGATGGTGCGCGCCCGCCCTTGCCCCGCCCGCCCCGCTCGGGGCGGGCGCCACTTGCTCCTGTCGCAGGTCGTCAGCCCTGGCGGGCGCCAACCGGCAGTTGCGCGAGGAAGAAGCGCATCATCTCCGCCGAGGCGTCAGGACCCTGTCTGTCGGCATAGCTGCCCGCCGGGTCCCCGCCCTGCCAGGCATGGCCCGCTCCCGCGACACGCCAGAGCTCGACGGCCCGTCCCTCGCGAGTCCGTCCGGTGACGACCCGAGCGTCTCGCCCCCCCACGCTGCGCCGCGCCTCGGACACGCCGGTCAGCCCCCGTCGGGCGTGATCGGAGTTCGACGGCACCACCGTCCTGTCCGCATCGCCGTGGAACAGGATCGTCGGCACGGCCAACGGCGCCGACCGTGCGGTCCCCTGCCCCGCTGCGCCTCCGAGACCCTGTCCCGACATCGCGGCGAAGGCCGAGGCGACGTCGCTGGCCGCCCCCGGCGCGAGGCCCGAGTGGACACCGGCCGCCGCGAAGCTCGCCGGATGGGCCTGAGCGACGATCGCCGCCATGGCCCCTCCCGCCGAGAGGCCCGCGACGAAGGCGCTCCCCTCCGCGAGGCAGAACTCTGTGGAAAGCTCGCGCGACAGCTCCGCGAGCAGGCCGGATTCGCCGTCCGTGCCCTGATCGCCCGGACGGAACCAGTTCCAGCAGACCTGCGCGTTGGCCGCGCGGTCCTGCTCCGGGTAGGCCACGATCAGGCGATGGGCCTCGCCCTGCTCGTTCATCGTGGTCCCGCGCGCGAAATCCTCAGGGTTCTGGGTGCAGCCATGGAGCATGACGACGAGCCCTCGCGCCGGCTGCCCGCCAGCGACCGCGGACGGGACGTAGAGGCGGTAGTCCCGCCCCCCGTGGACGCCGTCGTGCCGCCTCGCCTCCCATCGGGCGCCATCCGGGATCGCCGGAGGGGACGCCGGCCCCGTCCGGCCGCCGCCCATTCGGCCGCGGCGGGCCAGGCCCTTCAGCGTCTCCCCGAGGGGCTTGCGGGCGCGCCTCGGTCCGGAGGGGGGCTCCGTCGAGACGATCTCGGCATCCTCGGGCTCCCGTCGCGGGGCGCGCTTCCCATCCGCACCTGCGAGGACGCCGGCGGCGGGGGTCGCGTCGCGCATCCCGGCCTCGGCCGTCGGCTCGACGGGCCGGCCGTTCAGGGCCTGCTGGATCAGGCGGGTGGCGCCGTTCAGGTCACCCGCGCGGGTGGCTTCGAGGGACAGGCGCATGGCCCGACCGAAGTCGGCTTGTGAATCTTCGTTCATCGGGGAGGTTCTCCTGGAGAGATGGAAGGTACGGGACCCGTCGGTCAGCGGATGCGATCCGCCAGGGCCGCCTTGACGGCCGGGGACGCCTGCAGCGCCCCCAGCACGGTGATCGAACCGATGGCCGCTCTGGCCAGGTCCGGGTCGATGTCGGAGGCCAGCCTCGCCAGCCCCACGACCTTCACGTGCAGCATCTCGCCGCTTCGCCGCGCTGCCTCGAGTTCGTCCCGCGTCAGGTCGCGAAGGCCGAGCTCGAGCGTGCGGCGTCCCAGCACCGCGGCCACCTCCTCCCCGTGAGTGGCGAGCTGCGCGCGGATGGCCGTCCGGATGAAGTCCGTCCGGTTCGTGTAGAACCCCTCCTCGACGAGGAGGTCGATCCGCCCGAGATCGACATGCCCAAGATTCAGCGTGATCTTCTCGGTTTCGACAGGCTTGACCTGCTTGGGCATCCTCATCACTCCAGCATCCACTTAGATGGTATATAGCGAAACTGAGAGTATTGCAAGGATCGCCAGGGGATCGTGCTGGCTTCCCGCCGGTAACTAGTCCTGCTCTCGCACAGACGTCCCGATCTTCGATGGCCTGAGGATGTCGGATCGGGTGGAACGGCGAAGCTCATCGATCCCGAGGATCCGGGGAAGAATGGCCATAGCCGGACCGCTCGCGGAGAGCGGAAACGAGGGCCGCCCGTACGCCATTGCCTAGAACGTTCGGCAACCGCTGATGGAGGACGATGTCGGGGACCCAAGACCACGCCGGCAGGGACGAGCGCTCTGCCGACAGAACGACCCCGCGCAACGGACAATGCGGTAGGATGCTAGAGACGCGACTCGGCCGGCTGAACCTCGACGCCCCGAAGCTGCGCCATGGCAGCTACGTTCCGGGCTTCCGGAAGCCGCGCAGACTGATCGAGATGGCGCTCGCAACCAATATCCAGGGGGACATGGATCGCCAGGGTCCCGACGCGCAGTCTCGATGAACCCGTGCGGGCCAGGAGGTGAGGAGGATCAGCAAGCGGTCCGGAGGATCGGCCTCCCGACGAGCTCGGAATATCGAACTCCTCCGCCTCGAAACTCTGCGGTGAGATCGACGGGAGGGTCAGCGCGTTTTTTAACCGACCCCGGAATGCCACGTGGCCCTACCTTCGGCTCGACTTCAGCAGGCGAACGCCATGCGTTCGAATGGTCCTGCGCAAGTACCTCAAGGTCCACTAGGTCGGGTCGATCGTCAGCGTGGCCACCATGATCGCCGTGGCCGTAGGTACGGATGGGCGCAGGAAGAACGTCGGCTTGCACATCGGCCCTTCGGACGCCGAGCGGATCTGGAACAGCCTCCTCACGAGTCCCGGGCAGCCGAGGCCCGGTTCGGCCTGCAAACCGGTAGAAGAGCCGGCGCGGCGCCACCGGCCCGAGGCCGCCGGCAAAGAACCTCGCGACGAGCCTGTCGAATTCTGTAGGGTCGGCCTGGTCGGTACCCTTCGTCGGGCGATCTCCCCGTCGGAAGGCGCGCTCATCCTCTTCGCTGTCGACATTCCGCCTCCCCCAAAGGACGCCGGCCGTGCAGCCCCCCCGCCGGGGCTCGATCAACCCGCTGCCACTCCCTGTTGCCAGAACCTGCTTCGAGGTCCGCGACGAGGGGTGATGCCGATCTCCCGCCTTCAGGGCTGGAGATCAGGACGAGTTGTTGGCCAGGCCGTGCTTCCGGCGAACCCCGGTTCCAGAGGGTCTGCTCGTTCAGCGGCACACTTCTTGGTTCGGCGCACCCTAACGTGCAGCCATCACCTCAATCTCAACGAGCCACCCCGGCACGACGAGCCCCGCGATCTCCATGGCGCTGCGAGCGGGGAGGTTGCCGCGCTCGGCGCTGAAGAACTGGGTATAGCCCCGCATGAAGCCCGCGAAGTCCATCTCGCCGTCCATCTCCGGGTCGCCGACGAGGAAGACCTGCATCTTCACCACGTCGTCCATGGTGAATCCGCCGTTCTCCAGCGCCGCCTCCACCCGTTCGAGCACGCCCACGGTCTGCGTCTCGGTATCGCCATAGGCCGCGCGGCTACCCTGTTCGGCACTCTCGTCGATCACCGGCGGGACCTGACCCGACACGTAGAGGATGGTCGCCCCCGCGGGGACCTCGACGGATTGCGCGATTGGGAAATCGCTCCCTGGGATAGGATTGCGGACGATGCCGCCGTCCTGCGCGAGGACGGGTGCGGCGAACGACGCGGCCACGAGGAGGGCGGAAAGCGGGGTGAGGGTCTTCATCGGTATCGGTCCTTCGGATCGGAGAGGTCAGAGATCGGCGAGGCGGGTCCGCTCGCCGATGGCGGCGACGCAGTCATGGGCCGACAGCACTGAGCCTTCCTGCCAGCCGGTCAGGTAACTCATGTGCTCGCCGGCGAAGTGGAACGGCCCGTCTCCCGTGACCACGGCCGGGTAGGCGGCGGCCCGCGCCTCGTCGTCCCAGCTCGCCCAGCCGCCCAGGGCGAAGGGCACCTTGTGCCAGGCGATGGAGTTGCCCCCCGTGATGGCGTCGCGGTAGCCGGAATGGATCTTGGTGCCCTGCTCCAGCACCAGTTCCAGCCGCTCAGCGAAGGCCATGTCGCCGAAACGCTCGCCGATGGCGTTCGACCAGATATAGGCGCCGACGATGACGCCCTTCTGCCGTCCGAACCCCGCCGTGGGGTACCAGATCTGTGTGATGTCGTCGGCCGACCAGCTTATGCCGCCATAGACTAGGTCGTCCTCCTCCCAAAAGCGGCGTTCGGCCTGGAAGCCGGCCTTGCAGGCATTCACGTAGCCGCAGGCCTCGATGGCCGACTGGACCGGGGCAGAGAAATCGTTGTCGATGTCGCGCAGCACGCTGAAGGGGATCGTGACGATCACGTGGTCGGAGGCGATCGCGCGCTCGGCCCCGTCGGCACCGCGATAGACCACACGGGCGCCCTCGCCGTCGCGGCGGATCTCCGTGACGACGGCGTCGTAGGTGATCATCGGGCCGACCCGCTCGGCGAAGGCGCGGGCGATCATGTCCATGCCGCCCACCGGCTCCATCATCGTGGCGGCTTGGGTGAAGCCCTCGCCGAAATGCATCTTGTAGCCCCAGAAGTCGGAAGCCAGCAGCTCACCCAGGTCGAGCATCGGCAGCGTCGCCCCCGGCGGCCGCAAGCCCGCTCCGGGCGCCTCCAGATAGCCGCCGCGGCTGGTGCCCGCATAGGTTCCATCGCCGAGCGATCCGAAGGAGGAGACGAAGTCGAGGAACCGCTCCTTGTCGACGCCCGAAAGCTCCTCGTCCAGCGCGCCCTTGCTCACCGCCTTCGAGAGCATCTCGGCGATGATCCCGCGGCTGTCGTTGACCACGCGGCGGTTCTGGATCCGCTCGCCCCCGAAGGCCGCGTCGTCCTGAAAGAAGGCGCCGCGGTTCTCGTTGACGATGGGCTCGAGCGCTACGCCGAACTCGTGGCAATAGCCGAGGATCCCCTGATGATGGTAGGGTAGCCGGGCGGGTCCCGCGTTGAAGTAGAGCCAGGGCTCGCGGTCGAAATCGACGAGTTGGCGGCCGTCCTCCTCGACGATCGTGTCCCCTCCGCGATACGTCCGGTTGCGGCCGCCGGCGATGCCAGTCGCTTCGAGGACGGTGACCGCGTAGCCGGCCTTGGCGAGTTCATAGGCAGCGACCATCCCTGCCATGCCCGCACCGAGGACGGTCACCGCGCGGCCCTGCCCGCTGCCCACGGGGAGGTCGGGCGTGCCCGCATAGGCCGCGGGCGTGGCCATCAGACCCATAGCCTGCATGGTGGCGTAGGCGGCGGCGGTCCCGCTCCCGCTCCCGACCAGCTGGATGAGGCGACGTCGGGTCAGTGCATTCCGCATTCCACATCCTCCGATGTTGTCCGGAGAGCAGAAGGCGTCGCTTGAGAGCTGACTACGACGATTGCGGTGGCGATAGACGTGAGCCCAACGGACTGCCCGAACGCTACGCGCTCGCTGCCCGTGTGCCCCAAAAGCTGTCAGACAACGAAAGCTGCTGCGCCCAGTTCTCGGATCGAACTGCCCTGATGGTCTGAACGCCTCTCGACGAATGCTGGAACTACTTCAGGGCGTCAGGATATGCGTCACGTTAATCGCGAAAGGCTCTAGAGGTCGCTCAGTGGTGCTCCTTCATGGTTGCCTACGCGGAAACAGCGTTAGCCTCTCAAGAACCAAATGCATCCTGCACGGAGACGATCACTGAAACCCCCACTAGATCGGTTTGGTGCATCGCGGAGCCGGAAAAGTGCAAAACATAATCGCGGGCTCAGACATCGAAGAACACCGTCTCCTCGTCCCCCTGCAAGCGGATGTCGAAGCGGTAGACGGGGGTTGCTCCACCCTCGGACCGACGGGCGACGAGAGTCGAACGCCGTCGCTCCCACTCGATGAGCCGGAGCACGGGGTCTTCGGCGTTGGCCTCGGCCTCGTCGTCGAAATACATACGGGTATGTAGGCCGAGGTTGATCCCCCGCGCGATCAGCCAGAAGGAGATGTGAGGTGCATGGCGGGCAGGTTCCCCATGGCTCCGGCCGCGCGCTACGCCACGGGGGCTGGGGTGTGCCCTTGGAGGTAGGTAACGTACCTGCCCGGGCTTCACGGTCTCGAAGGACCACAGCCCGGACTCGAAGTCGGGGACGGCCCTGCCCCAGCCGCGGAAGCCGGAGGAGAGAGTGCCGCCGTCCTCGGGGTGCGCATGGCGACCTGCGGCATCCGCCTGCCAGACCTCGATCAGCGCATCCTTGACGGGCGACCCGGTGCCGTCGATCACGAGTCCCTCGACCCGGATCCGCTCGCCTGCCGCTTCCGGGCCGGCGATGTCGTGGCCGAGCTCGCGATCGTAGATGTGGAAACCGGCAGCACCGGGCGCCAGTCCGATATGGACGTAGGGCCCCGCTGTCTGTGAGGGCGTCTCGAATAGGTACATTTGACGCCCGAGATTGTCGCGCATCAGGCTCCCTCCCGCCGGTTCTCGAAGGGCGTCGCGCGACGGCCCCGCAGCACGATGTCGAAGCGCCATGCGAGACAGTCGAGCGGGAGCGCCGCGTTCTGGTCGAGCCGCGCGACGAGCTGGTCCACCGCAGCAGGGTCGGGGATCGAGCCGACGATCGGGCAGAGCGGGATCAGCGGATCGCCCTCGAAGTAGAGTTGCGTGACGAGTCGTTGGCAGAAGGCGTGTCCGAACACTGAGACGTGGATGTGGGCGGGGCGCCAGTCATTGATGCCGTTCCGCCAAGGATAGGCCCCAGGGCGGATCGTGCGGAAGCGATAACGCCCCTGCGCGTCGGTCAACGCACGCCCGCAGCCGCCGAAGTTTGGGTCGATCGGCGCGAGGTAGGTATCATTGCGGTGTCGATAGCGCCCGCCGGCATTGGCCTGCCAGATCTCGACGAGGGTCCCGGCCACGGGCCGCGCATCCTGGTCGAGCACCTGCCCGTGGAGGATCATTCGCTCGCCGATAGGCTCCCCGTCCTGGGCGTAGTTGCGCAACAGGTCGGCATCCAGCGGGCCGATATCGCCATCTCCGAAGACCGGTCCGGTCATCTCGCTCGGCGTCTGCTCGAGGGAGATCGGGGGCAGCCGCGGCGAACGCGATACCGAGGTCCTGTAGGCCGGGGCCAGCGCCGGTGGATGGCGACCGCGATCACGCGCGTAGTATGGACCCGTACGGCTCATGCGTCCCCCTCCCCGTCCTCCGCGCGCATCTCCGCGAGCGTCTCCCGCGCAAGCCGGATCGCATGGTTGGCCTTGGGGACCCCTGCGTAAATCGCGACGTGGAGGAAGGCCTGCATGATGTCCTCCGGGCTCGCGCCCGTGCGGGCGGTGGCGCGAACGTGCATCGGGATCTCCCCCGTGGTGCCCGTCGCGGCCAGGATCGCGAGCGTCAGCATCGAACGTTCGCGCTGCGGGATGGTGTCGTCGGCCCAGACGGTCCCCCAGGCCCCCTCGGTGATGAGGTCTTGGAAGGGAGCGTCGAAGCCCGTCGTCGCAGCTTCGGCCCGATCGACATGCGCGTCGCCCAGGACAGCTCTCCGGACGGCCGCGCCGCGATCCCGTCGCGCCGGAGGGGACGTACCGGCCATCAGTAGGGAAGCCCGACGTAGTTCTCGGCCATGGCCCCCTGCGCGGCAGGGCTCGACCGGAGGAAGGCGATCTCGGCCTCCTGCATCTTCCGATCGAAGTCGAGCTGCTCCGGCAAGCGGTGCATCAACTGGGTGAACCACCATGAGAAGCGTTCCGCCTTCCACACCCGGGCAAGCGCGCGTTCCGAGTAGAGGTCGAGGCCCTCGGGGTTCCCCTCCTCATAGTGCTGGCGCAGCCCGCGATGGAGGTAATGCACGTCCGACGCCGCCGTGTTCAGGCCCTTCGCCCCCGTCGGCGGGACGATATGGGCCGCATCCCCGCAGAGAAAGAGCCGTCCCCAGCGCATCGGCTCGCAGACGAAGGAGCGGAGCGGGGCGATGGACTTCTCGACCGACGGCCCGGTCACGAGCGCCTCCGCCTGCTCGGCCGGCAGCCGGCGCCGCAGCTCGCCCCAGAACGCGGCATCAGACCAGTCGTCCGGTGAATCGGAGAGGGCGCATTGCAGGTAGTACCGGCTCAGCCCCGGGTTGCGCATGGAACAGAGCGCGAAACCCCGATCGGAGGCTGCGTAGATGAGCTCCTCATGGACGGGCGGTGTCTCCGACAGGACCCCAAGCCAGCCGTACGGATACGTCTTCTCGTATTCGCGAAGGGCCGTTTCGGGGATCGTGCGCCGACTCACGCCGTGGAACCCGTCGCACCCGGCGACGAACTCGCAATCCACCCGTCGCTCTCGACCTTTTTCCAAGAAGGTGACGAACGGGGCGTCCCCGTCTGCGTCACAGATGGCGACGTCCTGCGCCCCGTGGATGACGATCCCCCCCGCGGCGTCCCGCGCCTCGTAGAGGTCTCGCGTCAGCTCCGTCTGGCCATACACCATGACGGCGTGGCCCGTATGCGCGGCGAGGTCGATCCGGAACGTCGTGTCGCCGTACGAGATCAGGGTGCCGCCATGGGGGATGCCCTCGCGCCGCATCCGCTCCGCGACACCAGCCTCCTCCATGAGCGCCAGCAGACCCCGCTCGAGGATGCCAGCCCGGATCCGCGAGAGGACATGCGCGCGTGTCCTCCGCTCGAGGACCACGCTCTCGATCCCGCTCCGGTGGAGCAGTTGCGAGAGCAGGAGGCCGGATGGCCCTCCCCCCACGATCGCGACCTGCGTCCGCATCGGCATCCTCCCCGACCGCGAGTATCGCGCCGGGGACGAAGCGAACGCAATGTGAAACCGAGGCCCGACCTAGGAAGTCGTTCGGGCGGACATCCAATACATCAGGTGTCGGGGGGACCAATGCGGAGCCATCACGCTGCCGCCTCCGCAATCCGAAACCTCTTTCCCTCGCGCCCGGTCCTTAAATTCGATGTCGCGTGGCTGACAGAAACGACGGACGGCAACTCCGCACTCAGTAGGCGCCGTGGCAATGCTTGAACTTCTTGCCCGAGCCGCAGGGGCACGGCTCGTTGCGACCGGGGTTCCCCCAGGTCGACCGGTCCTCCTCCACGAATCCCGAAGTCACGGTCGCGGCGCCGGCCGCCGCAGCGGCGCCTGCGGGCTCGGGCACCGGACGGGCCTGCGCCTTGTCGACCGCGGCCGCCTGCGCTTTCTGCTGCGCGAGAAGCTGCTCCATCATCGCCTTGCGCTCCTCGTCGGAGAGGGGGCGGATCTGGGCGAGCTTCTTCGTGACCTCGACCCTCAGCCCGTCGAGCAGGCCCTCGAAGAGCTGGAACGCCTCCGTCTTGTACTCGTTGAGCGGGTCGCGCTGGGCATAGCCGCGGAAGCCGATCACCGAGCGCAGATGCTCCAGCCGCAGCAGATGCTCGCGCCATTTCGCATCGATGGTCTGGAGCAAGACCTGCTTCTCGATCCCGCGCATCTGTTCGGGCCCGAACTGCGCCGCCTTGGCCGCCATCGCCTCGTCGGAGGCCTTGTAGAGCCGCTCGCGCATTACCTCCTGGTCGACGCCGTCCTCGTCGGCCCACGCGATCACCGGCTCGTCGAGGCCCAAGGTCTCGATCACCGCCGCGTATAGGCCTTCGACCTCCCACTGGTCGGCATAGGTCTTGGGCGGGAGGTACCGGTCCACGAGATCGTCGATTACCTGATGGCGCATGTCGCGCGCGATCTCGGCGATGTCCTCGGCCTCCATGATCTCGAGGCGCTGCTCGAAGATCGCCTTGCGCTGGTCGTTCATCACGTCGTCGAACTTGAGCAGCTGCTTGCGGATGTCGAAGTTGCGCCCCTCGACCTTGGCCTGCGCGCGCTCGAGCGACTTGTTGACCCAAGGGTGCACGATGGCCTCGCCCGGCTTCATGCCCAGCGTGGACAGCACCTTCTCCAGCCGCTCGGAGCCGAAGATGCGCATCAGGTCGTCCTCGAGGCTGAGGAAGAA
>CAZWWR010000083.1:0-11770 GCA_964637265.1 uncultured Jannaschia sp. | reverse complement strand
AAGGTGCCGGCCGCGGCGGCCAGCGCCAGCGCGGTCGAGCCGGCGAGGGCGAGCGCCACGGCCGCCCAGGCCTCCCCGAGCCGAGACAGGTGCCCGACGACGCCGACCCCGGCCGGCACGAAGAGGAGCGACAGGTGCGGGAGGAGCCCGCGCGACGCCGGCCGGACGCGCTCGATCAGGGCGGGTCGGAGGATCAGCACGGCGGCAAGGAGGGCGAGCCCGATCACGGGCCCCGGCACCGGCAGGCCGAGCCCGCGCGCGAGGGCCTCGCCGATCAGCTGCACGACGAGGAGGGTCGCGAGCGCGGCGATCACGGGGCGTCCCCGCGGAGCGGACGGAAGTCGGACATGGGAAGCTCCGTTCGGATGGCGGTGCCGCCCTTCTCGGGCGCCGCGGGGCGGCGATCAACCCGCCCGCCCCGGCCACGGCCTCGATCTTGGCACGGGGGCTTGGCCAGGCCGGCGGGGCGGGGCATCAGGCGCCATGCGCATCGAGACATCCCCCGCCGTCGCCCAGGCCCTCGCCGACGGCCAACCCGTCGTGGCCCTGGAATCCACCATCGTCACTCACGGCATGCCCTGGCCCCGCAACCTCGAGATGGCCCGCGAGGCCGAGGCGGCGGTTCGCGGGGAGGGAGCGGAGCCGGCCACGGTGGCGATCGTGGGCGGGCGCCCCATGGTCGGGCTGGAGGACGCGACGCTGGAGAGGCTCGCCCGCGAGGGGACCGCACTGAAGGCCGCCTCGCGCGATCTCGGGCCCTGCGCGGCGAGCCGTGCGACCGCGGGCACGACCGTCTCGGCGACGATGCGGCTGGCCTGGCTCGCGGGCATCGAGATCTTCGCGACCGGCGGCATCGGAGGGGTGCACCGCGGCGCGGAGGAGACCGGCGACGTGTCGTCCGACCTCACGGAGCTCGCCTCGACGCCCGTCCTGGTGGTCTGCGCCGGCGCGAAGTCGATCCTCGACATCCCGCGCACGCTCGAGGCGCTGGAGACGCTCCGCGTGCCGGTCGCGGTCGAGGGGGCCGATGCCTTCCCCGCCTTCCACGCCCGCGAGTCTGGGCTGCCCGCGCCGTGGCGCCTCGACGGCGCGGACGCGCTGGCACGGGCCTGGGCCGCCCATCGGGCGCTGTCGGGACCCGGGGGCGCTCCGGGGCCCGGAATGCTCGTCGCGAACCCCATCCCGGAGGCGCAGGCGATCCCCCGGGAGGAGATCGACGCCGCCGTCGAGCGCGCGCTGGCGGAGGCGCGGGACGAGGGCGTGTCCGGCAAGGAGGTCACTCCGTTCCTGCTCGACAGGCTGGAGCGGATCACCGCGGGCCGGAGCCTCGAGGCCAACGTCGCCCTCATGCTCGCGAACGCGCGTCTCGCCGCCCGCATTGCCACGGCCCTCGCCACGCTCCGGGCCTGACACCGGCCCCGGGGCGCGAAGACCCACCCCGGGCCCGGGTGAAGGCGGTCCGGCCGCGCGGGGGCTTCTCACCGGGCGGGGCGGACGGCATGGTCGGACCATGACGGCATTCTTTCACGACGAGCTCACCCTCTGGCATTCGGGCGGCAACTATGCCGGCATGGCCCCCGTGGGCGGCCTCGTTCAGCCGTCCGCCTCCGGGGGGCTTCCCGAGAACCCCGAGACGAAGCGGCGCCTCGTCAACCTGCTCCGCGTCACCGGGCTGTGGGACGAGCTCGACCTGCGCACGGCCCGTCCGCTCGACCGGGAGGCGCTCGAGCGGGTCCATCCGGCCGCGTATCTCGACCGGTTCGAGGCGCTCTCGGACGCGGGCGGCGGAGAGATCGGCCTGCGCGCGCCCTTCGGGCCGGGCGGCTACGGCATCGCGGCGCTCTCCGCGGGGCTCGGCGCGGCGGCGCTCGGGGCCGTGCTGCGGGGCGAGGCACCGGCCGCCTACGCGCTCACCCGTCCGCCGGGGCACCACTGCCTGCCCGACCGGCCGATGGGCTTCTGCCTGCTCGCCAACGGGGCCCTCGCGGTGGAGGCGGCCCTGGCGGACGGCCTCGCGGAGCGGATCGCTGTGCTCGACTGGGACGTGCACCACGGCAACGGCACCGAGGCGGTGTTCTACGAACGGGGCGACGTGCTCACCGTCTCGATCCACCAGGAGCGGAACTTCCCGCTCGACACCGGAGCCTTCTCCGACCGGGGCGGCGGCGCGGGCGAGGGCGCCAACCTCAACGTGCCCCTGCCCCCCGGCGCCGGCCACGAGACATGGCTGCTCGCGCTCGAGCGGCTCGCGCTGCGCGCCATCGAGGCGTTCTGCCCCGACGCGGTGCTCGTCGCCTGCGGCTACGACGCCTCGGCCTTCGACCCGCTGGGGCGGATGCTGGCCACCGCGGAGACGTTCGGGGCCATGACCGCGGCCGTGCGCGACCTCGCTGCGCGCGTCTGCGGCGGGCGGCTCGTGCTGATGCACGAGGGGGGCTACTCGGAGACCCACGTGCCCTTCTGCGGCCATGCCGCGATCGAGGCCCTGACCGGCACCGCGATCCGGGCACCGGACCCCTTCGCCGAGACGCTCCTAGCCCGCCAGCCGGGCCCCGCCCACCGGCGCATGTGCGAGGACATGATCGCCGAGATGGCGGAGGCGCTCGCGTTCTGACCGCGTCGCGGCGGGGCCACCCCCCTGCGCCGCCATGTCGATTGACACCCCATTGGGGCGCAGGCATTTGAGCCGCGGCACAACCGCGGGGATACATGACGATGAGGAAGGTCTACGGCTCCGCCGCCGAGGCGCTGGACGGATTGCTGAGCGACGGCATGACGATCGCCGCGGGGGGCTTCGGCCTGTGCGGCATCCCCGAGCTGCTGATCGCCGCGATCCGCGACAGCGGCGTGAAGGAGCTGACCATCGCATCGAACAACGCCGGCGTCGACGATTTCGGCCTCGGCCTCCTCCTGCGGACGCGGCAGGTGCGGAAGATGATGTCCTCCTACGTCGGCGAGAACGCGGAGTTCATGCGCCAGTACCTCTCCGGCGAGCTGGAGCTCGAGTTCAATCCGCAGGGCACGCTGGCCGAGCGCATGCGGGCCGGGGGCGCGGGCATCCCCGGCTTCTACACCAAGACGGGCGTCGGCACCGTGGTGGCGGAGGGCAAGCCGCACATGGAGTTCCCGACCGGGCCCGACGGCGCGCCCGAACAGTACGTCATGGAGCGCGGCATCGTGGCCGATCTCGCGATCGTGAAGGCGTGGAAGGCTGACACCACCGGAAATGCGGTGTTTCGCAAGACGGCGCGGAACTTCAACCCGCCCGCGGCGATGTGCGGACGGGTCTGCGTGATGGAGGTCGAACAGATCGTGAAACCGGGAGAGCTGGATCCGGACGGGATCCACCTTCCGGGCATCTTCGTGCACCGCCTGGTCCAGGGCGAGCACGAGAAGCGGATCGAGCAACGCACGGTGCGGACGGCGGCCTGAACCCGGTGGGCGGCGCCGGGCGCGGGGAGGGTGAGGTGAGCGGGAGACGGAAGCTGGCCAGCGTGCTGGACGACAATGCGGCCCTCGCCGGCTTCTCGCGCGTGCGGGTCGCCATGGTCCTCACGGACCCGCGGGCGGACGACAACCCGATCGTCTACGTCAACCAGGCCTTCGAGCGCACGACCGGCTATTCCCGCTCCGCCGTGATCGGGCGCAACTGCCGCTTCCTCCAGGGAGAGGAGACGGACAAGCGCAGCGTGGACAGCATCCGCTCCGCGGTGGACGAAGAGCGCGACGTCACCGTCGACATCCTCAACTACCGCGCGAGCGGCGAGCCGTTCATGAACCGGCTCATCATCGCTCCGATAACGGACAGCGAAGGTCAGGTGATCTACTTCCTCGGCATCCAGAAGGAGCTCTACGAGCAGGAGCGCAACCGGGGCGAGGTGGAGAAGCTGCTGACCGCCATGCAGGAGCGGCTGCAGGGAGACCTGAGCGCGATCCTCAGGCAGATGACCGTCGATATCGACGACGACAAGGACGTGCCCGATTTCATCGACATGAATCGCCGGCTCGACGCGCTGCAGCTCGTCTACGAGGGGATGCAGCTTTCCGACACGAACGCCGGGGAGGGCACGAACGCCACGCCGATGGAGCTGGGCAGCCTGCTCAGCCGCGTCGGCTCCGCCATCGCCGCCGAGAACAGCGGTCCGGGCGTGCGCTACACCCAGACGGTGGAGTCGATCGAGGTGAACCTCGAGTCGGCCGTACGGGTGGCGCTTCTGCTGTCCGAGGTGCTGCAGAACGCCTTCAGCCACGCCTTCAACCAGATGGATCAGGGGCTGGTCGAGCTTCGCGTCAGCCGGCTGGGTGCCGGCGGGCTCCGGATCTCCGTCTCCGATGACGGCGACGGCATTCCCCGCGACCAGAAGTTTCCCGATCCCACCAAGGTCGGCGGGCGGTTGATTCAGAACTTCCTCGACGGGCTCGACGCCTCGCTCAACGTGGTGCGGGGCGCGGCCGGGACGGTCGTGATGATCGACGTGCCGACCGGCGTCACCGACGTCTGACTTGAAAGGACCCCCATGCCCTGGACCCGCGACCAGATGGCCGCCCGCGCCGCGGCCGAGCTCGAGGACGGAATGTACGTCAACCTCGGCATCGGCATCCCAACGATGGTCGCCAACCACATCCCCGAGGGGGTGGAGGTGACGCTTCAGTCGGAGAACGGGATGCTCGGCATGGGGCCGTTCCCGATGGAGAACGAGGTCGACGCGGATCTGATCAACGCGGGCAAGCAGACGATCACGGAGCTGCCCCGCACCAGCTACTTCGACAGCGCGACCTCCTTCGGCATGATCCGCGGCGGCAAGATCGCCATGGCCATCCTCGGGGCGATGGAGGTGGCGGAGAACGGCGACCTCGCCAACTGGATGATCCCGGGCAAGCTCGTGAAGGGCATGGGCGGGGCGATGGATCTCGTCGCGGGCGTCGGCCGGGTCGTCGTCGTGATGGACCATGCCAACAAGGCCGGGAAGTCCAAGGTCCTGCATGAATGCACCCTGCCGCTCACGGGCAAGGGGGTGGTGGACCGGATCATCACCAATCTCTGCGTGATGGACGTGGTCGAGGGCGGGCTCCGGATCGTGGAGATTTCGCCGGACACCACCGAGGAGGAAGTGCGGAGCCTCACCGAGGCGACGCTCGTCGCGTAGGCGACGCCCGCCGGCATCGTCCGCGGGGTCGCTACCGGCGACGGTGGCCGGCCCTCATGGAGTTACATTGGCGGTCGGGCGGGGGGACCGGTTCGGTCACCTCGCCCGGGGTGGGACGCGAACCTGACGGGAGGTGATGGCCTTGAGCGACGGGATCGAACGCGAGGTTTCGGGAAGCAAGGGGCGCTACGTCCTCCGCAGCGACGGGGCGGAGGCGGAGCTCACCTACTCGGTGATGTCGCCGCACCAGATCATCGCCGATCACACGGGCGTGCCCGACGCCCTTCGCGGCACGGGCGTCGGGACGCGGCTCGTGGAGCGTCTGGTGGCCGATGCCCGCGCCGAGGGCGTCCGCATCATGGCGCTCTGCCCCTTCGTGAAGTCCCAGGCGCGCAAGCATCCCGAATGGGCGGACGTGTTCGTCTGACCTCCCACGGGTGTGGCCGTGAGGGCATCCCTCGCGAATACCCCCAGAATGCTCACCAGGGGCCGCAGTTTTGCCCCATTTCGGGGCAACCTTCGACATGGCTGAAGGGGCGGATTCGACGCCGCCCCGCGCAAGACCCGGAAACCGGGCGGCGCCGGGCACACGTCCGGTCGGCCGAGCGGCGCCAGTGCGGCCCGCGGGGACGTCTCGCCGCGATGCGGCGGGAGCCTATCGAGGGACAGTCGGGGTCGTGCCGGCAGGCGCGGCCCCGGTGTCGTTTCCGGGGTCGACCCGAGGACGCCTGGGCTGCCTGCCCGATCACCCGGAATCGGCTCCTCACCGCCCCATTCACGCCATGAGTCCGGGCGAGGTTCGGCACGGGGCTGCCCCCCGTCGACCCGAGGAGCGAGACCATCCGGACCGCGACGAAACCGATCCGCCCCCGGCCACTGCCAGTGGCGACGGTCGATTGGGTCGTCGTGCTCGCGGCGGCGGCGTGGCTCGTTCTCGTCCTCGCAGGACTGGCCGGCGCGGGGTTGGACGCAGCGCGCGGAGCGGCGCTCGGCGCCGAGGCGGAGCGCATGCCGACGACCTGCTGCCGGGACGCCTGAACGTTTTGGGACTCACCGGGCCGCGGGCTCGCGGCGCCCGCAGGCGCCCTTTCCCCCGACCGGGCCCGGCCTACCCTGCCGGGGCGATGGACCTGCCCGCCCCCCTCTCCGACTGGATCGCCTCGCGCGGATGGGCGCTGCACCCACACCAGAAGGAGATGCTGCAGGAGGCCGCTCGTCCGAGCCTCCTGCTCATCGCGCCAACGGGCGGGGGCAAGACGCTGGCCGGCTTCCTGCCGACCCTCGCGGAGGTGACGGCCGATCCGCGGCCGGGGCTTCACACGCTCTACGTCAGCCCGCTCAAGGCGCTCGCCGCCGACATCAAGCGCAACCTCCTCGCCCCGATCGAGGAGGCGGGCCTGCCCATCCGGGTCGAGGACCGCACCGGGGACACCACGCAGACAGCCCGCAAGCGGCAGCGCGCGGACCCGCCGCACATCCTGCTGACGACGCCCGAGAGCCTCGCGCTGATGCTCTCCTACGAGGACGCGGCCCGCACCTTCTCGGGGCTCAGCCGCATCGTGGTGGACGAGATCCACGCGCTGGCGGAGAACAAGCGGGGCGACCAGCTCATGCTGGCCCTCTCCCGGCTCCAGGCGATGGCGCCCGGCCTGCGGCGTGTCGGACTCTCGGCCACCGTGGACGACCCGGCGGTGATCGCCCACTACCTCGCCCGCCATCCGGATCCCTGCCCCATCGTCCGGGCCGATCCGGGGCCGCCGCCCGACATCGAGATGCTCGTGACCGACGAGGCGCCGCCCTGGGCCGGCGCGGGCGGGCGCTACGCCATCCCCGCGATCCTCGACGAGGTGCGCCGCCATCACACGACGCTGATCTTCCACAACACCCGCGCGCAGGCGGAGGTGTTCTTCCATCACCTCTGGCTCGCCAACGAGGGCGACCTGCCCATCGGCATCCACCACGGCGCGCTGGCCCGCGAGCAGCGGGTGCGCGTGGAACAGGCGATGGTGGAGGGACGGCTGCGCGCGATCGTGGCGACCTCGTCGCTCGACCTGGGCATCGACTGGGGTGACGTCGACCTCGTGATCCAGGTCGGCGCGCCCAAGCAGGTGAAGCGCCTCGTCCAGCGGATCGGGCGGGCGAACCACCGCTACAACGCGCCGTCGAAGGCCCGGCTGGTGCCCGCGAACCGCTTCGAGGTGATCGAGTGCATGGCCGCGCTCGAGGCCGTGCGCGGGCGCGACCTCGACGGCGACCTGCGGCTCGACGGGCCGCTCGACGTGCTGTGCCAGCACATCGCGGTGCGGGCCTGCGCGGGCCCGTTCGCGGCGGACGACCTCTTCGCCGAGGTGCGCAGCGTCGGCCCCTACAGCGCGCTGCCGCGGGCCGAGTTCGACGCCTGCCTCGATTTCGTGGCCACCGGGGGCTACGCGCTCAGGGCGTACGACCGCTACCAGCAGCTCAAGGAGCGGGAGCCGGGCGTCTGGTCGCTCCGGGATCCGAGGGCGGCGCGCCGGATCCGCATGAACGTCGGGACGATCATCGACACCGACATGCTGAAGGTGCGCTTCCGCGGGCGGGGCGGCCTTCCCATCGGCGAGATCGAGGAGGGTTTCGCGACCACGCTGTCGCCCGGCGACACGTTCCTCATGGGCGGCCAGGTCGTCCGCTACGAGACGATGCGCGAGATGACCGTCGAGGTCACGCCCCGCCGCGACCGGGAGCCGCGCGTGCCCACCTTCATCGGCATGAAGGCCGCGACGTCGGTCCAGCTCGCCGAGCGGTGCCTCGCGCTCCTGCACGGGCGGGACTGGCGGGGCCTGCCGGATCACACGCGGCAATGGCTCGACATCCAGGACAGGGTCAGCCGGATGCCCGCACCCGGCCGCCTCCTGATCGAGACGTTCCCGCGGGACGGCCGCCACCACGCCTGCCTCTACGGCTTCGCCGGCCGGCACGCCCACCAGACGCTCGCGCTCCTCGCGACGAAGCGGATGGAGGAGGCGGGGTTGGACCCCCTGGGCTTCGTGGCGACCGACTACGCGGTGCTGATCTGGGGGCTGAGGCCGGTGCCCGACATCCGGTCCTACCTCGTGCCCGGCGACGTGCGGGGCGCATTGGACAGCTGGCTCCGGGGCAACGCCGTGATGAAGCGGACCTTCCGGAACGCGGCCATCATTGCGGGGCTGATCGATCGCAACCTGCCGGGGGGGCGGCGCTCGGGCAAGCAGGCGACCTTCTCCTCGGACATCCTCTACGACACGCTCGCGCGCTACGACCCGGATCACCTCATGCTGCGCATCACCGAGACGGAGGCGATGCGGGGCCATATCGACTTCGGACGGGTCGAACTCCTCCTCGACCGCGTGGCGGGACGGATCGACCAGGTCGCGCTCGACCGGGTGACGCCGCTCGCCGCGCCGCTCTTCCTCGAGCGCGGCCGCGTCCCGATCAACGGCCGCGCCGAGGCGCAGCTGATCGAGGAGGAGGCCGCGCGGCTGATGGAGGAGGCGGGCCTGGCCGAACTCGCCTGACGTCCCCGCGCGGGATGCGCCGCGCGGAGCGCCGGCCCCCGCGGCCCCGCCACCGCCGCCCGATTGCGCCCCGCGCGCCGTCGCCCTATCTGCCCCGCCATGCCCCTCAACCCGCCCGACCTCCGCCCCGACCGCGCGCCCGCGCCGGAACTTCCCCGCGCCCGCGCGGGCCGGCGGCAGCCGCGCATCGGGATGGTGTCCCTCGGATGCCCGAAGGCGCTCGTGGACAGCGAGCGGATCCTGACGCGGCTGCGCGCGGAGGGCTACGCGATCTCCCCCGACTATGCCGGCGCCGAGGCGGTGATCGTAAACACATGCGGCTTCCTCGACTCGGCCAAGGCCGAGAGCCTGGAGGCCATCGGCGAGGCTCTGCGCGAGAACGGCCGGGTGATCGTGACGGGCTGCCTCGGTGCGGAGGCCGACTACGTGACCGGCGCGCACCCCACCGTGCTCGCCGTGACCGGGCCGCACCAGTACGAGCAGGTGCTCGACGCCGTGCACGCGGCCGTGCCGCCCGACCCCGATCCGTTCGTCGACCTGCTGCCCCCCGCGGGCGTCAAGCTCACGCCGAGGCACTACGCGTATCTGAAGATCGCCGAGGGGTGCAATCACGCCTGCCGCTTCTGCATCATCCCCGACATGCGGGGGAAGCTCGTCTCGCGGCCCCATGCGGCGGTGATGCGCGAGGCGGAGAAGCTGGTCGCCTGCGGGGTCCGCGAGATCCTCGTGATCAGCCAGGACACTTCGGCCTACGGGACCGACCGGCGCGATCGCGAGGAGCGGTTCCCCATCCTGCCGCTCGCCCGCGACCTCGGCTCGCTGGGCGCGTGGGTGCGGCTCCACTACGTCTACCCCTACCCGCATGTCCGCGAGATTGTCCCGCTGATGGGGGAGGGGCTGCTGCCCTATCTCGACGTGCCCTTCCAGCATGGCCATCCGGACGTGCTGCGCCGGATGGCCCGGCCGGCCGCCTCGGCCCGCACGCTCGACGAGATCGCGGCCTGGCGGGCGATGCGCCCGGACCTCACGCTCCGCTCGACCTTCATCGTCGGCTATCCGGGCGAGACGGAGGCGGAGTTCGCGTACCTGCTCGACTGGCTGCGCGAGGCGCGGCTCGACCGGGTCGGCGCCTTCGCCTACGAGGACGTGGCCGGCGCGCGGGCCAACGCCCTGCCCGGCCACCTGCCGGACGAGGTCAAGCGCGAGCGGCTGGCGCGGTTCATGGAGGTCGCCGCGGAGATCAGCGCGGAGAAGCTGGCCGAGAAGGTCGGGACGCGGGTCCGCGCGATCGTCGATGCGGTCGACGCCGAGGGCGCGACCTGCCGGACCGCGGGCGACGCGCCGGAGGTCGACGGGCAGATCTTCGTCGACACGGGCTTCGAGGGGCTGGCACCCGGCGACCTCATCGAGGCGGAGGTGGACGAGGCCTCGGAGCACGACCTCTGGGGCCGCCGGCTCGACTGACCCTGACCGAGTACCGCCTGCCCCCTCTATCGCCGCCCTGGCTTCGAGACGATTGGGTGGAGGCCCCGATCATCGCCCGGCCGGCTTCACGCTCTCAAGGACGGGCCGCCGGAGGTAGGGACGGCAGCCGTTCCAGCGTAGCAGGGTCCCCAACCTGCGAACCCCGGGTTCCGCATTGGATCATCGCTAGCCGGGCAGACCTGCGCGATAGGCTTTGGGGGGCATCCCTGAGCGATGGGGCGAGACACCGGCGGCGATGACGGGACGCGGGGAGGAGTTCGGCGGGAGGCGTGCAGAGCACACCTCCCGCCTGCACCTGCGGCTCCTCCCGTCCAGCAGGTGCGTCCCTTGGAAACCCCTGGAGAACAGTGCAACTACAGATTGCCCGAGTAAGGTGGGGCTGACACCGCGGATGTCATCGGCGCAGCGCAGCAATTCGTCGCCGCGCCGCCGCGACCCGTGCCGGCGGCGGAGGCCGTCCGCGTCAGCTCCGGGCGTCGGCGACGAGGCGCAGGATCTCCCTCGCCGCTTCCGGGATGTTCGTGCCCGGGCCGAAGATCGCCGCCACGCCCGCGTCCCTGAGGAAGGCGTAGTCCTGCTGCGGGATGACGCCGCCGCAGATCACGATGATCTCTCCCGCGCCCTTTTCGCGCAGCGCCTGGATCAGCTTCGGCGCGAGCGTCTTGTGGCCCGCCGCCTGGGAGGAGATGCCGACGATGTGGACGTCGTTGTCGATGGCATCCTGCGCCGCCTCCTCCGGTGTCTGGAACAGGGGGCCCACGTCCACGTCGAAGCCGATATCGGCGAAGGCCGTGGCGATCACCTTCGCGCCGCGGTCGTGACCGTCCTGGCCCATCTTCACCACGAGCATCCGCGGCCGGCGCCCTTCCTCCTCGGCGAAGGCCTCCACGTCCCTCTGAATGGCCGCGAAGCCATCGTCCCCCTCGTAGGCCGCTCCGTACACGCCCGCCAACGTCTTCACCTCCGCCCTGTGCCGGCCGAAGGCGGCCTCCATCGCGTCCGAAATCTCGCCTACCGTGGCGCGGGCGCGGGCGGCCTCGACGGCGCCTTCGAGAAGGTTGCCGCCCTCCTTCGCGCGCCGGGTCAGCTCCGAGAGGGCCGCGTCGCAGGCCTCCTGGTCGCGCTCGGCCCGGATCCGCTCCAGCCGCCGGACCTGGCTTTCGCGGACGGCCACGTTGTCGACGTCGAGGATGTCGATCGGATCCTCTTTGTCGCGGCGGTACTTGTTCACCCCGACGATCACCTCGGTGCCGCGGTCGATCCCGGCCTGCCGCTGGGCGGCGGATTCCTCGATCCGGAGCTTGGGCATGCCCGAGGCGACCGCCTTCGTCATGCCGCCCATCTCCTCGACCTCCTCGATCAGCTTCCAGGCCGCGTCAGCGAGATCCTGCGTGAGCTTCTCGACGTAGTAGGACCCGGCGAGCGGGTCGATCACTTTCGTCACCCCCGTCTCCTCCTGGAGGATGAGCTGGGTGTTGCGGGCGATGCGCGCGGAGTTCTCGGTCGGCAGCGCGATCGCCTCGTCGAAGCTGTTTGTGTGGAGCGACTGGGTGCCGCCGAGCACGGCCGCGAGCGCCTCGTAGGCGGTGCGCACGACGTTGTTGT
>CAZWWR010000082.1:0-12207 GCA_964637265.1 uncultured Jannaschia sp. | reverse complement strand
CCCCCGCCGCCCCGCCCCGGGGGTCCCGCGTTGACACCGGCCCGGGCGCGGGGCAGTGCGTCGCGGCGCCCGGCACGGGGCGAGGGGCGAGGGGCGGAGCATGGCGACCAAGGCCGAGAAGGACGGCGGACTCGTCGAGACGGTCAAGACGATCTTCTGGGCGCTACTGATCGCGGGCGTGTTCCGGACGCTCTTCTTCCAGCCCTTCTGGATCCCCACGGGCTCGATGAAGGACACGCTCCTGATCGGCGACTTCCTGTTCGTCAACAAGATGGCCTACGGCTACTCCCAGCATTCCTGCCCGTTCTCGCTGTGCACCTTCATCGACGGCCGCTGGTTCGGCTCCGAGCCGGAGCGCGGCGACGTGATCGTGTTCCGCCACCCGGTGAACGGCGCGGACTTCATCAAGCGCGTCGTGGGCCTCCCGGGCGACCGGGTGCAGATGCGCGACGGCGTGCTCTACGTGAACGACGAGGAGGCGGCGCAGGAGCCCGTCGAGCCCTTCGTGGAGATCAAGAACAGGCAGGGCAGCCAGGGCACCGTCCCGCGCTGCGCCAACGACCCCGTCCCGCAGGGCGGCGAGTGCGTGAAGGCCCGCGCGATCGAGACGCTGCCGGACGGGACGAGCCATTCGGTGCTCGACATCGCCCGCTCCGCCACCGACGACACGCCCGTCTACGTCGTGCCCGAGGGCGGCTACTTCTTCATGGGCGACAACCGCGACAACTCCTCCGACAGCCGCGTGCCGCGTTCGCTCGGGGGCGTCGGCTTCGTGCCCTTCGAGAACCTCGTCGGGCGGGCCGACCGGGTCATCTTCTCGTCGGCGGGGCGGTCGATGTTCTTCTTCTGGACGTGGCGGCCCGGCCGCTTCTTCGAGAAGATCGTATGAAGCTGTCCGCCGAGCTCACCCAGTTCCAGGCCCGCATCGGGCATCGCTTCTCGCGCCCCGAGCTCCTCGCGCGCGCCACGACGCACCCCTCCGCCTCGGGGCCCGCGCGGCCCGACAACCAGCGGCTCGAGTTCCTCGGCGACCGCGTGCTCGGCCTCATCATGGCGGAGGCGCTGATGAGCGAGGACCGCGACGCCGCGGAGGGCCAGCTCGCGCCGCGGTTCAACGCGCTCGTCCGCAAGGAGGCCTGCGCCGACGTGGCCCGCGAGGTCGGCCTCGGGGAGGTGCTGCGCCTCGGCCGCTCCGAGCAGATGACCGGCGGCCGCCGCAAGCAGACCCTGCTCGGCGACGCGATGGAGGCGCTCATCGCGGCGGTCTATCTCGACGCGGGGCTCGACGCGGCGCGGGAGATGGTGCTCCGCCTGTGGGGCGGGCGCGTCGCGCAGGTGGAGGCCGACGCGCGGGACGCCAAGACGTCCCTGCAGGAATGGGCGCAGGCCCAGGGCATGCCGCCGCCCACCTACGAGACCGCGGGCCGGAGCGGCCCGGACCACGCGCCGCGCTTCCGCATCCGGGCCAGCCTCGAGAACGGCGAGACGGAGGAGGCGGAGGCCCGCTCGAAGCGCGTGGCCGAGCAGGCGGCGGCGAGGGCGCTTCTCGAACGGCTGGGCAGGTGACGCGAGCCCCGCGCGCGCCTAGATGGATGGCATGAACGACACGCCCACATCCGACGCACCGGCCGGCGGAGGCCCCCCGGCAGACGGACCGCGCGCCGGCTTCGTCGCCCTGATCGGGGAGCCCAACGCCGGCAAGTCCACCCTGCTCAACGCGCTGGTCGGGGCGAAGGTGGCCGCCGTGACCCACAAGGTCCAGACCACGCGGGCGCGGCTGCGCGGCATCGCGATGGAGGGCGCGGCCCAGATCGTGTTCGTGGACACGCCGGGCCTGTTCCGCCCCCGCCGGAGGCTCGATCGGGCGATGGTCGCCGCCGCCTGGGGGGGCGCGGCGGACGCCGATGTCGTGCTGCTCCTCGTGGAGGCGCACCGCGGGCTGACGCCGGGGGTGGAGGCGATCCTCGAGGCGCTGAAGGAGCGCGCGCCGGGGGCCGAGCTGGCGCTCGTCATCAACAAGGTGGACAGGGTCCGCCCCGAGGCGCTCCTCGAGCTTTCCGCGGAGCTCAACGCGCGGCGGGACTTCGCGGCCACCTTCATGATCTCGGCCCTGAAGGGGCGCGGGGTGGACGACCTGCGCCGCTGGCTCGCGGGGCGGATGCCGGAGGGGCCGTGGCTCTACCCGGAGGACCAGATCGCCGACATGCCGCTGCGGATGATCGCCGCCGAGATCACCCGCGAGAAGCTGACGCTCCGCCTGCACCAGGAGCTTCCCTACCAGCTCACGGTGGAGACGGAGGCCTGGCAGGAGAGGCGCGACGGGAGCGTGCGGGTCGAGCAGGCCATCTTCGTCTCGCGGGAGGGGCACCGCGGGATCGTGCTCGGCCACCGGGGCGAGACGGTGAAGGCCGTGGGCCGCGCCGCGCGGGAGGAGCTCGAGGCGTTCCTCGGCCACCGCGTCCACCTGTTCCTCGAGGTGCGGCTGCGCGAGAACTGGCAGGAGGAGGCGGAGCGCTACGAGGCCATCGGCCTCGACTTCCGCGACGGGGCGTGAGCGGAGCGGGCGCGCGCCTCGCCACCCATGTCTGGGTCGGGGCCTACCGGAGGCGTCTGGAGGCGGAGGGGATCGGATGCATGATCGCCCGCCGGGGCGACGCGACCGCGGGCGCCGTGCTCGTCAAGCTGGCGACGATGGACGGGCGGGCGCAGGTCTTCCAGCGCTCCTTCGACCTGCTCACCGGGGAGAGACGCTGGGTGGTCCTGAGCGAGGGTGCGGAGGGGGAGTGCGACGCGGCCCTCGCGCGGCAGGCGCGGACGGATCCGGATCTGTGGATCGTCGAGGTGGAGGACCCGAAGGGGCGCCACATGCTCGACGCGGAGGGCCTCGCATGAGCGGCCCGCCCGCCGGCGCCCGCTGATGGAGTGGCGGGACGAGGGGACCGTGCTCGCCGTCCGGCCCCACGGGGAGACCGCCGCCATCGCGGAGGTGTTCACCGGGGCGCATGGCCGCCACGCCGGCGTCGTGCATGGCGGGGTGGGGCGGCGGATGCGACCCGTGCTGCAGCCGGGCAACCGCGTCCAGGTCTCCTGGCGCGCCCGGCTCGAGAGCCACATGGGCAGCTTCTCCGTCGAGCCGCTGCGGGCGCGGGCGGGCGACGTGCTGGCCGACCCGCTCCGCCTCGCCGCGCTGTCCTCGGTCTGCGCCCTGTGCGCCTTCGCCCTTCCCGAGCGGGAAGCGATGCCGTTGCTGCAGGTGCGGACCGAAGCGCTGGCCGACGCGATCGCGGACGGCGCCGGGTGGCTCCGGGACTATCCGCTGTGGGAGCTCGCGCTGCTCGAGGCGACGGGCTTCGCGCTCGACCTCACCGTCTGTGCGGCCACCGGGGCGACGGACGGCCTGCTCTACGTGTCGCCCCGCACCGGCCGGGCCGTGAGCGCCGCGGGCGCGGGTGGCTACGAGGACAGGCTCCTGCCGCTGCCGCCGGTGCTCCTCGGCGGTGAGGCGACGCTGGGCGGGGTGCGCGAGGCGCTGCGCACCACGGGTCACTTCATCGACACGAGGCTCGCCCCGGCCCTCGGCGACCGGCCGCCGCCCTCGGCGCGGGGCCGGTTCCTGTCGCTCCTCGCGCGGGAGGATCAGCGGAGCGGGTAGCGCGAGATCTCCTCGTAGTCGGGCCCGTCGGGGCCGAGATGGGACTCGTAGAGGCAGACGGCCTCCGCCCGCCACGGGGGCACGCCCGTCCGCGCGTTCGCCCCGAGCCATGCGGCGAGGCGGTCCGACGGCGTGCCCGGCTCCGGACGGACGCCGCGTGCCAGCGTCACGTGGGGGCGGAAGCGCCGGCGGGCGAGCTCGGCCCCGGCCCGGCGGGCGTTGGTCACGACGGCCTGGTGGAGGGCGACGAGCGACGCCTCCTGCGCCACATGGGCGACGACGAGCCCGCGCTCCCCGTGCTCCATGATCCCGACGCCGGTCACGCGCACCTCCGCCGCATGCGGGGGGCGGGTGGAGAGGGTCGCGTCGATCTCCTCGAGGAGGTCGTCCCCGGCCTCCCCGAGGAAGGCCAGCGTGAGGTGCAGGTTCTCCCGCGGCACGGGCCGGCCCTGCGGCAGGCCGGCCTGCGCGGCCATGAGGGCGTTGGCGGGGATGTCGGGGACGGGAAGGGCGAGGAAGGCGCGCATGGTGCCACGAGGCCTCAGGCCGCCCCCGGGCGCAACCGGGAAGCGCGCGCAGTGGTGCCGCGTCCACAGGGCGACTGGCGGGGCGCTTGGGGGACTTGGTGCGTAGTCCGGGGACGGCACCTGAGGGCCTGTGCCGTTCGAGCGACAGCGGCGCCGGCAGACCCGCCCGGAGTGCTCTTTGCGCGGTCCGCAGCCGTGGCGCCCGGGGACGACGTGGAACAGGTCGAACGATCCACGGATGTCATGCGGCGCCGGGGGAAAGCCGTCTTGCGCCGCATACGGGGCCAAGGCGCCCGGGGTGGCGATGGACGCTTCCGGGCTCCTCGGGCTTTGGCGAGGGGCGGCGCCTCCGGGGACGCCGCCCCGTATCGGTCAGGCCAGCAGCCGGCGGGCGATGACCTGCGCCTGGATCTCCGCGGCGCCCTCGAAGATGTTGAGGATGCGGGCGTCGCAGAGGATGCGGCTGATGCCGTATTCCAGCGCGAAGCCGTTGCCCCCGTGGATCTGCAGCGCGTTGTCCGCCGCGGCCCAGGCCACGCGCGCGCCGAGCAGCTTGGCCATGCCGGCCTCGAGGTCGCAGCGGCGCTCGGCGTCCTTCTCGTGGGCGGAGAAGTAGGTGAGCTGGCGCGCCACGGCGATCTCGACGGCCATCATCGCCAGCTTGTCGGAGACCCGCGGGAACTCCACGAGCGCCTTGCCGAACTGCTTGCGGTCCTCGGCGTATTGCAGCCCGACGTCGAGCGCCGACTGCGCCACGCCGACGGCGCGGGCGGCCGTCTGGATGCGGGCCGATTCGAAGGTCTGCATGAGCTGCTTGAAGCCCTTGCCCTCGACCTCGCCCAGGAGGTTGTCGCCCGAGACGCGGAAGCCGTCGAAGTTGACGGTGTACTCCTTCATCCCCCGGTAGCCCAGCACCTCGATCTCGCCGCCCGAGATGCCCTCGTCCTGCCAGGGCGCCTCGTCGGTGCCGGGCGTCTTCTCGGCCATGAACATCGACAGGCCGCGATGGTCGTCGGTGCCCTCCACGGTGCGGGCGAGCACGGTCATCACGTGGGTCCGCGCCGCGTGGGTGATCCAGGTCTTGTTGCCGGTGATCACCCAGTCGTCGCCGTCCCGCACCGCCTTCGTCCGGAGCGCGCCCAGGTCGGAGCCGGTGTTGGGCTCGGTGAAGACGGCCGTGGGCAGCACCTCCCCGCTCGCGAGACCGGGCAGCCAGCGCGCCTTCTGGTCCTCGGTGCCGCCGGCGAGCACCAGCTCGGCCGCGATCTCGGACCGGGTGCCGAGACTGCCGACGCCGATGTAGCCGCGCGACAGCTCCTCGGAGACGACGCACATCGCGGCCTTCGGCAGGCCCAGCCCGCCGTGCTCCTCGGGGATGGTGAGCCCGAAGACGCCGAGCTCCGCCATCTCCTCGATGATCTCCATCGGGATCAGCTCGTCCTTCAGGTGCCATTCGTGGGCGTGGGGGACGACCTTATCGAGCGACCAGCGGCGGAACTGGTCGCGGATCATCTCCATCTCCTCGTCGAGGCCCGAGGCCTCGAAGGTGGAGTTGGCGGTCGAATCCCGCAGAAGCTCCACGAGGCGGGCGCGCGCGGCGGGAGAGTTGCCCTGCTGCGTGAGCGTCATGACCGCGTCGGCCATGAGCATCCGCTGCTCCTCCTGGCCGAGGCCCAGATCCTGCGGCCGGACGAACTCCCCCTGGTTCATCGGCAGGCCGCCGTAGAGCTGCCAGAGATACTCGCCGAACGAGATCTGGAGGATCAGCTTCTCCGCCTCGCCGAGCTTGCCCTCGCCATCGAGCCGCGCCGCCCAGCCGTGCATCTGCCGCAGCGCCTCGACATAGGTGGCGACCCAGGCGAGCCCGTGCGCGGCCGTCTGATGCGTCTCGAGCAGCGCCGCGTCCACCTTGCCCTCGGGCGCCACCCGGCCCGCCACGGCCTTGCGCGCCGCGTCCAGATAGGTCTCGGCGGCCGGAACGGCGGCCTCCGTCAGCGCGAGAAGGTCCTCGAGCAGGGGTCCGGCGGAGAGGCCGGTCGCCTCGATGGCGGCGTCACGGGGCATGGTCGTCTCCATCTCATTTCGCAGTTGCAGCGAAACATAATTTCCCGGTGCCCCGGCGGCAAGGCGGAATCCCTCCCTCGGGCTGCGATCTGGCAGCGCGGGGCGGGGCGGGGTAGGGCCCCCCGGACGTGGCACGAGGGAAGGCGACGCGCATGGCCGGGCCGGAAACGCCCATACTCTGGATCGCGGCGATCGCCGCGACCGTCTTCGCCGGGGTGGTGAAGGGCGCGATCGGCTTCGCGATGCCCCTGATCATGATCTCGCTCCTCAGCCTGTTCCTCGATCCGAAGCTCGCGCTCGCCGGGCTCATCCTCCCCATCGTCGCCTCGAACGGGATGCAGGTGCTGCGGATGGGCCTCGGCCCGGCCCGGGAGGCGGTGAGATACCACTGGCGGTACCTCGTCGTCATCTGCATCGCGATCTTCTCCGCGGCGCAGCTCGTGCCGTCCATGTCGCCCGAGCTGTTCTACCTCGTGCTCGGCGTGCCCGTCGTCGCGCTGTCGGTGATCCAGCTCGTCGGGTGGCGGCCCGTCATCCCCCCCGAGCGCCGCACGCTGGCGGAGTGGGGCGTGGGCTTCGTGTCGGGCGTGCTCGGCGGCCTCGCCGGGACGTGGGGGCCGACGACCGTCCTCTACCTCATCGCGCTGCAGACGCCGAAGGCGCGGCAGATCGTCGTCCAGGGCGTCATCTACGGCGTCGGCTCGGTGATCCTGCTCGTGGCCCACCTGCGGTCGGGCATCCTGAACTCCGACACCCTGCCGTTCTCCGCGGCCCTGGTGCCCGTCGGGCTCCTCGGAATGTGGATCGGCTTCAAGCTGCAGGACAGGATGGACGCCGCGCTGTTCCGCAAGGCGACGCTCGTGGTGCTGACCGTCGCCGGCCTCAACCTGATCCGTCGGGGGATGGGCTTCTAGGATTTGGAATCCGAGGGGCGTACGCGCTCCGTCTTGGGGACCGACGGCTTTCCGGGGCCGGGCGGCACGGCTGGAGCCCCCCACTTTTGCGACCTCACCCAAAGCATTTGCGGCGAGAGGCGCGGCGCCTCTCCCGTCGCGCACAAGCGAAGCGGCACCAATACGGTGCCCCTGGCTCTCTCTCTCAGAGCACTAATGCGGCAGGAGCGAGCTGCGCCCGGCCCTCACCGCATCGGGGTCAGGACAGGAGATTCCCCAGGCACACCGAATCGACGCGGGGGTTGCTGTTCGGCGGGCCGACGCGGAACTCCGCGCTGACGACCTCCTCCCCCTCCACCACCACCGCGAACCGCCACGGGCCCTGGACGAACTCGTGCGGCAGGTCGAAGGTGAAGAGGTTGAGCGCGTCGCCCCCCGGCGCGACGGTGAGGGGCCACATCTGCTCCACGACGCCGCGCGGCCCCATCGGAGGATGGGTCACACGCATCATCGCGGCGACCGGGGCCGCACCTTCCGGCAGAGCGACACGCAGCCCGAAGGACAGGTCCTGGACCGCCGGCACGGCGCGATCCGGAAGGTCGAAGGACACGGCCTCGTCGATGAGCCGTATCTCGCCCAGCTCGGTCAGCGGGGCAGGGGCCATCTCCCCTTCCCGCTCCGCCGGGCAGACGATGCCGGCCTCGACCAGCCGCAGCTGCGCCCCCGCCGGTGCGGCGAGGGCGCCGAGAAGGGCCGCTGCGACGAGGGCCCGGACCCGCATCAGCCGATCGCGGCCTCGCGCACGTCGTCGTCGATATGCGCGACGTACTGGGCGAAGTTGTCGGAGAACATACCCACGAGCTTCCTGGCCTGCGCGTCGTAGGCGGCGCCGTCCTCCCAGGTGCGGCGCGGGTCGAGGAGCAGGTCCGGCACGCCGGGGCAGGAGACCGGCACGTCGAAGCCGAAGTTCGGATCGCGGCGGAACTTGCCCTTGGCCAGGCTGCCGTCGAGCGCGGCGGAGAGCAGCGCCCGGGTCGCCTTGATCGGCATCCGCTCGCCCGTACCGTAGGCGCCGCCCGTCCAGCCGGTGTTGACGAGCCAGCAATCCGACCCGTGCTTCGCGATCTTGCTCTGCAGGAGCTTGCCGTACTCCTCGGGCCGCCGCGGCATGAAGGGCGCGCCGAAGCAGGTCGAGAAGGTGGGCTCGGGCTCGGTCACGCCGCGCTCGGTGCCCGCCACCTTGGAGGTGAACCCCGACAGGAAGTGGTACATCGCCTGCGCGGGCGATAGCCGCGCGATCGGGGGCAGCACGCCGAACGCGTCGCAGGTCAGCATCACCACGTTGCGCGGATGCCCGCCCCGGCCCGTGGGGCTGGCGTTCTTGATCGCGCCCAGCGGGTAGGCGCAGCGCGTGTTGGCCGTCAGGCTGTCGTCGGCGAAGTCGATCTCGCGGGTGTGCGGATCGTAGACCATGTTCTCGATCACCGTGCCGAACATCGAGCAGGTGGCGAAGATGTCGGGCTCGGCCTCGCGGCTGAGGTTGATCGTCTTGGCGTAGCAGCCGCCCTCGAAGTTGAACGTGCCGGCGTCGGACCAGCCATGCTCGTCGTCGCCGATCAGCACCCGCGCCGGATCGGCCGAGAGCGTCGTCTTGCCCGTGCCCGACAGGCCGAAGAAGACGGCCGTGTCGGCCTCGTCGTCGCGCGCGTGGTTGGCCGAGCAATGCATCGGCATCACGCCCCGCTCGGGCAGCAGGTAGTTCAGCAGGGTGAAGACCGACTTCTTGTTCTCGCCCGCGTATTCCGTGCCGCCGATCAGGATCGTCTTGGCGTCGAAGTTGAGCGCGATCACCGTCTCGGACCGGCAGCCGTGCCGCTCGGGATCGGCCTTGAAGGAGGGCAGGTTGATCACCGTGAACTCGGGCACGAAGCTCGCCAGCTCGCCGGCCTCGGGGCGGCGCATCAGGTGGCGGATGAACAGGTTGTGCCAGGCCATCTCGGTGACGAAGCGCACGTCGAGCCGGTGCTCGGGATCGGCCCCGGCATAGAGATCCTGCACGAAGAGGTCGCGGCCCTTCACGTGCTCGAGCATGTCGGCATGCAGCCGGTCGAAGGCCTCGGGCGCCATCGCGGCGTTGTTGTCCCACCAGATATGCGGCTCGACCGACGGGGTGCGCACGACGTGCTTGTCCTTGGGCGAGCGGCCCGTGAACTTGCCGGTGGACACCAGGAACGTGCCGCCCTGGCCGATATCGCCCTCGCCGCGGGCGACGGCGGCCTGGATGATGGCGGGCTCCAGCAGGTTGTAATGCGCCCGCGCGAAGCCTTCGATGCCCTGATGCTCGAGGGTGCGGTCGGGGTTCACGCGGGTGCTCATGCTGGGTCTCCTGGACGGGGCGGTGGCCTGCGCGGACGGGTCCCGCGGCCTCTGATCCCAGATAGGCAGGCCGCCCCGCGCGGGCCTAGCCTCGGTTAGCGCAACCACCGGATGTTCGCGCAACCATCGCGCCCCCTGCCGCCCGAATGGCGCGCCGTGGGCCCGGATCGTCGCGCCGCGGGGGCCGGGGAGGCAGCGGCGCGGCGCGGCGGGCGGATCGCTGCGACATCGGTCCGGTTAGGGCTTCGTTAGGGCGCGGCCGCCACAGTCTGCGGCGGCCCGTCGGCGATTCGCGGGGGGCGGTTGCTTTCCGCCGGGCGGGCCGACGACACTGTCGGCCCAGGCGGGGCGGGGCGGATCTTGGGGTGGAGGAGGCAGGGTGGCGATGTCGCGGATTGCGCTGGTCGACGACGACAGGAACATCCTCACATCGGTCTCGATGACGCTGGAGGCCGAGGGCTTCGAGGTCGAGACCTACAATGACGGGCAATCCGCGCTGGAGGCGTTCGACCGGCGCCTGCCCGACCTGGGCGTGTTCGACATCAAGATGCCCCGCATGAACGGGATGGATCTGCTGCAGAACCTGCGGCAGCGCTCGGACCTACCGGTGATCTTCCTGACGTCCAAGGACGACGAGATCGACGAGGTGCTGGGCCTGCGCATGGGCGCCGACGACTACATGCGCAAGCCCTTCTCGCAGCGCCTGCTGGTCGAGCGGATCCGCACCATCCTGCGCCGGCAGGAGGCCGTCGCCGCCGAGGACGGCCCCGCCGAGGAGGCCGAGACCCTCGTCCGCGGCGCGCTGACGATGGATCCCCTGCGCCACGTCGTGACCTGGAAGGGCGCGGGCGTGACGCTGACGGTGACCGAGTTCCTGCTGCTGCAGGCGCTCGCCCAGCGACCCGGTTTCGTCAAGTCGCGCGACGCGCTGATGGACGTGGCCTATGACGACCAGGTCTATGTCGACGACCGCACCATCGACAGCCACATCAAGCGCCTGCGCAAGAAGATGCGGCAGGTCGATCCCGACTTCTCGGCCATCGAGACGCTCTACGGGATCGGCTACCGCTACAACGAGGGCTGAGGCCGGCCATGGCCGCCGCCTCAGAGATCGAAAGCGCGGCTCCCGAGCCGCGCGAGGCCGCCCCCCCGCCCCCCGAGGGGCGGATCGAGGCCTCGCCGCTGACCCGCCGGATCGTGCTCTACAACGCGCTGGCGATCCTCAGCCTCGTGCTCGCCGTGCTGTTTCTCGACCCCTCGCGCGACGGGCTCGTCCAGCAGCGGGAGGAGGGGCTGGTCACCGAGGCGCTGCTGATCGCCGGCGTCTACGAGGGCTCGCTGCCCGGCGTCGGCCCGGTCCCGCCGATGGCGGGCGAGGGGGTCGACGCGATGGCCTTGCTCGCCGCGATCGACCTGCCCCGCGGCGTCGAGGTGCACGTCTTCGACCCCGAGGAGCGGCTGGTCGCGCAGGGCATCGGGGACACCGCGCCGCGCCAGGTGCGCGGCCTCAGCCCGCCGGTCGAGCGGCCCACCCCCATCACCACCGCGCTCAGGCACGCGACGGACCTGCTGCCCGGGCTCGGGCCCGGCCGGGCCAAGCGCGAGGGCGGCGACATGCCCACCACGACGCAGTTCGCCGCCGCGCTGATCGAGGACCAGGTGGGCAGCGAGACGCTGATCCGCCCGTGGCAAAGCGCGCGCGGCCCCGTCTACAGCGTGGCGACCCCGATCCGGTGGGACGGGGCGCGCATCGGCTACATCGTCGTGACGACCCGGGCGGGCGAGATCGAGTACCTCGTGCGCGTCGAGCGCGAGCAGGTCCTCCAGCTCTTCGTGATCGCGCTGGCGGTGTCGATCGTGCTATCGGTCGCGCTGGCCTCGACCATCGCCAACCCGCTCTCCGACCTATCGGCTGCGGCCGAGCTCGGCCACGAGGAGGACGGCGCGGGCTACGGCCCGCAGCGCATCCGCATCCCCGACCTCTCGGCCCGGCCCGACGAGATCGGCCGGCTGTCGCGCGCGCTCAGGGGGATGGTCGCCGCGCTCTACGACCGGATCGACGCCAACGAGCAGTTCGCCGCCGACGTGGCGCATGAGATCAAGAACCCCCTCGCCTCGCTGCGCTCGGCCGTCGGCACCCTGCGCGTCGCGCGGGCGGACGGGCAGCGCGCGCGCCTGCTCGAGGTCATCGAGCACGACGTGAGGCGCCTCGACCGGCTGGTCAGCGACATCTCCAACGCCTCGCGCCTCGACAGCGAGCTCGTCAAGGAGGAGCAGGAGGAGTTCGACCTCGTGCGCATGGTGTCGAACCTCTGCCTCTTCCACGCGCAGGAGGCCGAGGCCCGCGACGTGGCCTTCATCACCGACCTGCCGAACGGGCCGGTGCCGATCCGCGGCCTCGAGGCGCGGCTGGCGCAGGTCGTGGTCAACCTGGTGACCAACGCGCTCAGCTTCTGCGAGGCGGGCGACGCGGTGCGGGTGTGGATGCGCCGCCGCGACGCGCGCGTGCTCGTGGTAGTCGAGGACACCGGGCCGGGCATCCCCGAGCCCGCCCTCGCCAAGGTGTTCGAGCGCTTCTACTCCGAGCGGCCCGAGACGCAGTTCGGCGACCATTCCGGCCTGGGCCTGCACATCTCGCGCCAGATCGTCGAGGCCCATGGCGGCGTGATCTGGGCCGAGAACATCCGCCCGACCG
>CAZWWR010000081.1:0-12330 GCA_964637265.1 uncultured Jannaschia sp. | reverse complement strand
GCCGGTGCCGGTGCCGCCGCCCATGCCGGCGGTGATGAAGCACATGTGCGCGCCGTGCAGGCGGTCCACGATCTCCTCGATCGTCTCCTCGGCGGCGGCGGCGCCGACCTCGGGCCGGGCCCCGGCGCCCAGACCCTCCGTCGCCCGGACGCCGAGCTGCACGCGGGTCTGCGCCTGGTTCTGCATCAGCGCCTGGGCGTCGGTGTTCGCGACCACGAACTCGACGCCCTCGAGCGCCTTCTGGATCATGTTGTCCACCGCGTTCCCGCCGGCGCCGCCGACGCCGAAGACGGTGATGCGGGGACGCAGGTCGGCATCGGGGTTGGACCCCGGCATGGATAGGTTGAGTGCCATCGTTTCCACCTGTATTTGCCGCAGGCTCGCCGGCCCGCTTTGCGGTTCTTCCGCCCTTATGGGCCGTAAGGTAACGGACGGGCGCGACTCCGTCACCCCTTTTCGATTCGCCTACCAGTTCTCGCGGATCCACCGCACCGCCCCGCGCAGGGAACGGCGCGGCACGTCCGCCTGAGCGAGATCGAAGTCCCAGAACTCGTCCTGCGGCTCCGCCGCCTGAAGCGCCAGGCCCACGCAGGCCGCGAACTCCGGGCCCTTCGCCATCTCGGGCAGCCCGCGGACGCGCATCGGACGGCCGAGCCGCACCGGGGTGCCGATGGCCCGGCCGGCCATCTCGTCGAGCCCCGGCAGGCCGCTCGCCCCGCCGGTGATCACCACCCGCCGGGAGGGGAGTTCGAAGAAGCCGGCAGCCTCCAGGCGCCCGCGGACCTCGTCGAGGATCTCCTCGATGCGGGGGCGGATGATCCCGATCAGGTCGCCGCGCGTGATCGAACGGCGGTCGTGGCTCCAGTCGCCGGTCTCGCTGTGGAGCTCGATGGCGTGCTCGTCGTCGCGCCCCGTGGCGACGACGCCGCCCTCGCGGCACTTGATCGCCTCCGCCTCCGCGGCCGGCAGGCGCAGGCCTTGCCCGATGTCGGACGTCACATGCGCCCCGCCGAGGCGGATCGTATCGGCATGGACCATGTGCCCCCGCAGGAAGATCGAGAGGCCGGTCGTCCCGGCGCCCATGTCCACGCAGGCCGCCCCGAGCTCGCGCTCGTCCTCGACCAGCGCGGCGGCCGCGGCGGCGTAGGGCGCCGCGGCGAGGCCCGCGAGCTCGAGATCGCAGCGGTGGATGCAGGTCAGCAGGTTGGAGACGGCATGCGCGTCGACCGTCAGGAGATGGACGTCGGCCGCGAGCGCCGCCCCCGTCTGTCCCCGCGGGTCGCGCAGCGCGGTGCGGTGGTCGATGCCGAAGTTGACGGGTTGCGCGTGCAGCGTCTCGCGCCCCTCGGGCTGGTCGGGCGCATCGACCTCCGCGAGGACGCGGGCCACGTCCTGCACGGTGCAGGGGGCGTCCTCGAGCGCGACCTCGGCGCTCGCGCCCCAGCTCAGAGGGCGGCCGCCGGCGAAGCAGGCGATCACGTGATCCACCCGCACGCCCGCCACCCGCTGCGCCGACTGCACCACCGTGCGGATGGCCCGCTCCGTCTCGGGCATGGAGTCGACCTCGCCGAACCGGACGCCGCGGGATCGCGTCACCGCGGCCCCGACCACCTGGAAGTTCGTCTGCCCGGCCATGTGCCCCACGCCCTCGCCCTCGGGCGCGGATTCCCGAAACCTGAGGACGAGGCAGGCCACCTTGTGGGTCCCTATGTCGAGCACGCCGACGATCCCGCGCGACAGCGCCATCCGGCGCTTGCGCCGCATCATCCTCTGGGCATGGAACACTCGGCTCACCGCTCACCTCCTTCGTCCGCTGGTCCCGTCTCCCCCACTTCGCGCCTCAGGCGCAGCTCGTCCCGGGCACCTTCCGTGAGGCGCAGGGTGGGCCGGTCGACCAGCCTCAGGTCGAGCGCCAGCACCTCGCGCGAGAGCACGTCGCCCGCATCGTCGAAGGCCAGGGCCCGGTGGAACGCGGCGAGCGGCTCGGTCTCCGGCAGCAGGATCCGCTGCCCCCCGGTCAGCAGCACGTCCCAGCGCCGCGCACCCACCCGGGCCAGCCCGACGAGGCGTTCCTCCAGGGCCCCGGCGGCCTCGAAGAGGCGCAGGGCCTCGCCGACCGCCGCATCCGCTCCCTCCCCCGAGACGAGGGGAAGCGCTCCGGCCTCGTCGACGCTACCCAGGGCGGCGACGCGGTACCCGTCCGCGTCCAGCAACTCGACGCCGTCGTCCGAGACCCAGGCGACGGCGGGGATCCGCTCACGGACCTTGAGCAGCAGCGTGCCGCCCGATCGCAGGCGCACCTCCGCCACGGCCACCGGATCGAGTTCCTCGAGCTTCGCGCGCAGCGCATCGAGGTCGAGCGCGAACTGCGAGAGCGGCAGGTCGACGGGAAGCACCTCGAGGATGTCGGCCTGCAGCTCCGGGCCGGCCCCCTCGATGCGCAGCAGGCCGACCATGAACTCGGGCCGCTCCTGCACGGCCTGCACCATGCCCCGGGCCGCGTCCGCCAACGCCTCCAGCCGGCCGGGCTGGGAGAAGTGGGCATAAGCCGCGAGCGCCGCGGCGGCCGCGGGCAACCCGAACCGCACCGACCGCCGGACCCCGGGCGTCAGCCAGAGGCGCTGCAGCCGATAGCGCCAGCGCGTCGGAGCCGGGTCCGACGGCCGGCCGGCACCCCCGGGCAGGAACCGCCGGGCGGAGCGGAGCGGGGCGGGCGCGGCGTCCGTCATCGGTCGCAGGACGCCTCTTCGACGAGACGGCGGCAAAGGGTACCGAACGAGATGCCCGCATGCTCCGCCTGCTCGGGAGTGAGCGAGGTCGGCGTCATTCCCGGCTGGGTGTTCGTCTCGAGCAGGATAAGCCCCGCCTCGCCGCGCTCCTCGTCCCACCGGAAGTCCGTGCGCGAGAGCGAGCGGCAGGACAGCGCGTGATGCGCCGTGAGCGCATGCGCCCGGCAGAGCGAAAGGATGCCGGGCGGGATCTCGGCGGGGAGGACGTGACGCGAACCGCCCGGCGCATACTTCGCCTCGTAGTCGTACCAGCCCGACGAGACGACCTCCGTGACGGTCAGCGCGACGGCATCCCCGCCCGTTCCCAGCACGGTGCAGGTCAGTTCCCGGCCGGGGGCGTAGGCTTCCACCATCACCTCCGCGGGACCGTCGCCTTCCAGGCGGGCCGGCCCGTTCGCCCCCACGGGGACGATGTGGACACCGACGGAGGACCCGTCCGCGTTGGGCTTCACCACGTAGGGCGGCGGCATGGGATGGCTGCGGGCCGCCTCCTCGCGCGACACCAGCCGGCTCTCCACCACGGGCAGGCCGCAGGCGCGGTACACGTCCTTCGTGCGCGTCTTGTCGAGCGCGAGCGCGGAGGCGAGCACGCCGGAATGGGTGTAGGGGATGCGCAGCCATTCGAGCAGGCCCTGCACGCAGCCGTCCTCGCCCCACTGGCCGTGGAGCGCGTTGAACGCGACGTCCGGGGCGAGCGTCCGGAGCCGTTCCGCCAGGTCGGGCCCGGCATCGACCTCGGTCACGTCGAACCCCTCCCCGCGGAGCGCGGCCGCACAGCCACGGCCCGTCGAGAGGGAGACCTCCCGCTCGGAGGAGGGGCCGCCCATCAGGACGGCGACACGTCTGGATGCCCTGCCCGGCACGCCCTCACCGCTCTCTCCCTTCGGGGGACCCTCGTGGGGTGCCCTCTCCCGGGTGCCTCGTTCACCTCAGTCGCGCGCCGGTTCTCCCACGCGCTTGATTTCCCACTCTAGCGTCAAGCCGCTCGTCTCGAAAACCCTCTTCCTCACCTCCTCGCCCAGCGCCTCCAGATCCGCGGCACTCGCGCCACCGGCATTGGTGAGGAAGTTGGGATGCTTCTCGTTCATGACCGCCCCGCCGCGACGCGCCCCACGCATCCCCGCCGCATCGATCACCTTCCAGGCCTTGAGATCGTGCGCGTCGTCCGCACGCCCGGTGGAGCTGTAGCCGGCAGGGTTGCGGAAGGTGCTGCCCGCGGTGCGGTCCTTCGTCGGCTGCGTCTCGTCGCGGCGGGCGAGCTGCGCCTCCATCCGGGAGGCCAGCTCCTGCGGATCCCCCGAGGGCGGAACGAAGGTGGCCGAGACGATTACCGCTCCGTCGGGAAGCTCCGAGGAGCGGTAGCCGAGCGCGAGATCGGCGGCGGGGATCGTTTTCGAAGCGCCGTCGCGGGTGACGACGTCCACGCTCTCGAGGACATCCGCGACATAGGTTCCGTAACACCCGGCGTTCATCCGGACGGCACCACCGACCGTGCCGGGGATGGTCCGCAGGAACGTCAGGTCGAGGCCCGCCTTTGCCGTACGCCGGGCCACGTGGGCGTCGAGCGCGCCCGCCCCCGCCACGACCCGTCCGACATCGAGCGTGATGCCGTTGAACCCGCGCCCGAGCCGGATCACGACGCCGCGGACGCCCCCGTCCCGCACGATAAGGTTCGACCCGACGCCCATCGGGAACACGGGCACCCGCGCGTCGAGGCCGGCGAGGAAACCCGCAAGGTCCGCCGCGTCCGCTGGCTGGAAGAGCCACTCCGCCGCCCCCCCGACGCGCAGCCAGGTGAGGGCGGCCAGCTCGCGCCCGGGCGTGAGCGCCCCTCTCGTCTCGGGAAGATCCATCGCGACGGGGTAGTGCGCGCCGTCGCGCCCCACAAGAGCCCGGGGATCCATCGACCTGCGGACCGAGGGGTGAGAGCCACATCCCCCCGCACCCGGGCACCGCCCACCCCTCTCCCTGTCTGCGCGCGCCCGTCCCATGCGCCCTCGGCAACCACGGAGCCGACCCGTGCCATCGGGTAATGGGCCTGCGTATCGCTGCTCCGGCGGTTCAACCCCCGCCTGCGGCTTCGCATAGGCGACGGGAACGGCCCTAAGGTCTGCGGACAGTCGCACGCGAAACAGGAAAGCTGCGAACCATTGAGGTGGGGGCGCACGACAGAATTGTAGCCACCCGAAAGGTGCTCATCTCGCGGCGACCTTACTCGGTTTCGCACTGACCCGTTTCCATCCTCTACTAGCGCGAGCCCTTCCGTCCGCGGGGAGCCACGCGGCGGCCGGAAATGGCAAAGTGCCAGGCAGAATTGGGGCCGGTCCAACCGGAACACTAGCCGTGCCGGCGCCGGACCGATGGAGGGCGTTGCAACCTCTGAGTTGGATGGACTTCACCCGGACGAGAGTTCAGTGACCCGTCCGCTTGTTGCTGCCGTTGCCGGAAGTCTCGGCACATGGTGCCGGTCTGGTGCCGTCATGGCTGACCTGCCGCCGCGCGCTTCCATTCCCGGTCACCGCGTCGCCTCACGCTCCCTCTGGACGCTCGACGTTCCCCACTAGGACGGCCGCGCCGTCCCGTCTCGGTGTCAGAGACGAGCCTCGGCGCACGGGGCTTTGATTCATCGCCCCGGCGCTTCCTCCCACCGTACCGCTGCACTCCCTCGCGGGTTCGTCCCGCCGTCGACAACTCGTTCCCGGGACCGGCAGCGCAACACTAAGCGCTCAGTCGACCTCCGCCCCGAAGATCAGCCGCTCGTCGCATGGTGCGACCCGTAGGATGTTCGTGCTCCCGGCGACGTTGAACGGCACGCCGGCCATGACGACCACCTGGTCGGCGATGTCCACGAAGCCGTTCGCCCGGGCCGCACGGACGGCCGAGACCACCGCGAACTTGAACCGTTCCACCGGCTGGGTCAGCACGCAATGGCACCCCCAGGACAGGCACATCCGGCGCGCCGTCTCCTGCACGGGGGTCAGCGCGATGATCGGGACGCGGGGACGCTCCCGGCTCACCTTCAGGGCGGTCGAGCCGGAATGGCTGAAGCAGCAGATGGCCTTCACGTCCGCGGTCTCCGAGATCTCGCGCGCGGCGGCCACGATCCCGTCGGCCGTGGTCGTCCGAACCGCGTGGCGGCTGGCCTCGATGATCTCCCGGTAGGTGACGTCCGACTCGATCTGCTCGGCCACGGCGTTCATCGTCCGCACTGCCTCCACCGGGTACTCGCCCGCCGCCGACTCGGCCGAGAGCATCACCGCATCCGTGCCCTCGTAGATCGCAGTCGCCACGTCGGAGACCTCGGCACGGGTGGGCATCGGGCTCTCGATCATCGACTCGAGCATCTGCGTCGCCACGATCACGGGCTTGGCGACGGCGCGGCACTTGCGGGTCAGCCGCTTCTGGATCGGGGGCACCGCCTGCACGGGCAGCTCCACGCCGAGGTCGCCGCGGGCCACCATGATCCCGTCCGAGGCGTCGAGGATCCGGTCGAAGGCCTCGACGGCGGCGGGCTTCTCGATCTTCGAGAGGATCGCGGCCCGCCCGCGCGTCAGCCGCCGGGCCTCCTCCACATCGGAGGCGCGCTGCACGAAGGAGAGCGCGAGCCAGTCGACGCCGAGCTCGCAGACGAACTCGAGGTCGTCGCGGTCCTTCTTGCTCAGCGCCGCCAGGGGCAGTACCACGTCGGGCACGTTCACGCCCTTGCGGTTCGAGATCGTGCCGCCCGTCACCACCGTGCAGTCCGCGTGGTCGGCCCCGCAGCGCTCGACCGTCAGCCGCAGCTTGCCGTCGTTCACGAGGAGCGTCGCATCGGGGCGGAGCGCCTCGAAGATCTCCCGGTGCGGAAGCTGCACGCGCGTCGAGTCCCCGGGCGCGTCGTCGAGATCGAACCGGAAGCGTTGCCCCTCCTCGATCTCCGCGAAGCCGTTCTCGAAGGTGCCGCAGCGGATCTTGGGGCCCTGCAGATCGGCCAGAATGGCGATCGGGCGGCCAGTATCGCGCTCGATGTCGCGGATGATGTTGTGGCGCGCGCGGATGTCCTCGTGGTCACCATGGCTCATGTTCAGGCGGAACACGTCGGCTCCCGCCTCGAAGAGCGCACGGATCGTCTCGTAGTCGGAGGAGGCGGGCCCCAACGTGGCGACGATCTTGACGGAACGATGACGTCTCATGGGCGGTCCTTCGGGCGCGATGTTTGCGCTAACCCGATGCCCCGTGCGTCCGGTCATGGCAAGGTGTCCGAGGCATCGGACCTTCCCCCGGCGGCATCGGGCCCGGCCGGTCCCGGGCGCAGAGTTCCCGGCGGTTCCGTGGAACACGAAGCCGGCGGCCCTTTACGTGCCGGCTCCCTCATCCAGGTGCGCACCCGCACTCGCCATCGCGCCCGTGGCAACGGGGCCCTTGTCGGGCGCGCGTCTCGCTCGCCGGCCGGGCCCCGCAGCACGCCGCGGAAGCCGGCCACGGGACAGCATTAGCTGTCCGGCAGCGGCAGAGCCGTCTCCGCCTTGATCTCCTCCATGCTCAGGAGCGCGGTGACGTTGAACACCCGCACCTCCGCAATCAGCGCCTGATAGAAGACGTCGTACGCCTTCGCATCCGCCACCCGCACCTTCAGGATGTAGTCGATCTCTCCCGCAAGCCGGTGCGCCTCCATCACCTCGGGCCGCGCCCGCACGGCCGCGAGGAACCGCGCCTGCCAGTCGGCCTCGTGCTCGCTCGTCCGGATCAGCACGAAGAAGCAGGCGTCGAGGCCGAGCGCGCCCGGGTCGGCGATCACGGTGGTCGGGCCGATCACGCCCGCCTCCCGCATCCGGCGGATCCGGTTCCAGACGGGCGTCTTGCTCGAGCCGACCTTCGCCGCGATTCCATCCAGCGACTGTCCCGCGTCTCGCTGGAGCTCGCCGAGGATCCGCCGGTCCAGCGCGTCGAGGCGAACGCCCCTCCCGTCCTCGTCCTTCATCCGGAACATCCTTCCCCCGTCCGGCCGCCGATCGGGCCGGTCTCCCTATTCTGTCCCGCCCACTGGATGAATGTAAGGACAGTGTTCCATATGACCCCGATCAGGAGCGCTCGCATGGACCACTTTCCCGTCTTCATCCGCCTGGAAGGCCGCCGCGTCCTCGTCGCGGGCGGCGGGGAGGCCGCCCTGGCCAAGCTGCGCCTTCTCCTGAAGACCCGGGCGAGGATCACCGTGGCCGCGGCCGAACCCGCGCCGGAGATCCGTGCATGGGCGTCCGAAGGCCGCGTCGCGCTCCTCACCCGCGACGTGGCCCCGGGCGACGCGCTCTGCTGCGTCCTGGCCTACGCGGCCAATGACGACGCCTCGGCGGACGAGCGCGCGCTCCGCCTGATGCGCGCCGACGGCGCGCTCGTGAACGTGGTGGACGATCTCGCGCTCTCGCAGTTCATCACGCCGGCCATCGTCGATCGCGACCCCGTCGTCGTCGCCATCGGCACGGAGGGCGCGGCGCCCGTCCTCGCCCGGCGGATAAAGGCGCGGATCGAGGCCATGCTGCCTCCCGCGACCGGCCTGCTCGCCCGCGTCGCGAAGCCGCTGCGGGCACTGGCCGAGGCGCTCCCCGCCGGCGCCGCCCGCCGCCGCTTCTGGTCGGACTACTACGAGACGGCCGGCCCCCGCGCGGCCGACGGTGGGCCCGCCGCCGTGGAGGACGCCCTCCGCGGGCTTCTCGACACCCACCGGCGCGCCGAGGCCCGCCCCGGCCATGTCGACCTCGTCGGCGCCGGCCCGGGCGACCCCGAGCTCCTGACGCTGAAGGCCCGCGCCGCGCTCGACCGGGCGGACGTGGTGATCCACGACCGTCTCGTGAGCCGGGACGTGCTCGAGCTCGCCCGGCGCGAGGCCCTGCTGCTCGACGTCGGCAAGCAGGGCTTCGGCCCGGCGACCCGCCAGCGCGACATCGACGCGCTGATGATCCGGCACGCCCGCGACGGCGCCCATGTGGTGCGCCTCAAGTCGGGCGATCCGGGGGTGTTCGGGCGGTTGGACGAGGAAGCCGACGCGCTCGAGGCGGCCGGGGTCGGCTTCACGGTGATCCCCGGGATCACCGCCGCCTCGGCCGCCGCGGCCGGCATGGGCCGTTCGCTCACCCGCCGCGGCCGCAACGGCGAGCTGCGCGTGATCACGGGGCATGACGCCGAGGGCTTCTCCGATCCGGACTGGAAGGCGATCGCCGCACCCGGAACGGTCACGGCCGTCTACATGGGCAAGCGCGCCGCCCGACGGATGCAGGGCCGGCTGCTCATGCACGGCGCCGCCCCTGAGACACCCGTGAGCGTCGTCGAGAACGCCTCCCGCCCCGACGGCCGGACCCGCGTGGCGACGCTCGCCACGCTCCCCGCTGCGGTCGAGGGCCTCTCCGGCCCCGCCGTCATCCTGCTCGGCCTCGCCCCCCGCGCCGCCGCGCATCCTGCCCTTCCGTCCGGCGCGCAAGCCTCGCGCCCGGCCCTGGAGACCATCGCATGACCCGCCGCCCCTTCACCCCCAAGGTCGTCACGGCCAACCACCTGCTGGAGGGCGACGTCGTCTACCTCTCGCCCGCCGACGAATGGGTCCGGGACCTGGCCCGCGCGGAACTCATCGACGACGAGGCCCACGCCCAGCTCCGCCTCCTCGACGCGGAGCGGCAGCAGGACGTGGTCGTGGGCGCCTACCTCGCGGACGTGACGGCGGGCCCTCGCGGCCCCGAACCCGTGCACTTCCGGGAGGCGTTCCGCCGCGTCGGCCCGTCCAACTACCCCGAGCACCGGCGAACCGCCTCGCCCGCCCCGGCCTCCGAGCCGGGGCCTCGCGCCCACTGAGACCCGCGGGAGCCTCCCCATGTACCGCTACGACGACTTCGACACGGCGTTCCTCGCCGAGCGCAACGCGCAGTTCCGCGCCCAGGTCGAGCGCCGCATCGACGGCTCGCTCACCGAGGACGAGTTCAAGCCGCTGCGCCTGATGAACGGCCTCTACCTTCAGCTCCACGCCTACATGCTGCGGGTCGCGATCCCCTACGGCACGCTGTCGTCCGGGCAGATGCGCGCGCTCGCCCATGTCGCGGACCGGTGGGACCGGGGCTACGGCCACTTCACCACGCGACAGAACGTCCAGTTCAACTGGCCCCGCCTGCGCGACGTGCCCGACATGCTCGACCACCTCGGCACCGTGGGCCTCCACGCGATCCAGACGAGCGGCAACACCGTGCGCAACGTCACGGCCGACCACTTCGCCGGCGCGGCCGCCGACGAGATCGCCGATCCCCGCCCCATCGCCGAGCTGCTGCGCCAGTGGTCCACCGACCACCCGGAGTTCCAGTTCCTGCCGCGCAAGTTCAAGATCGCCATCACCGGCTCGCCCAGCGACCGCGCCGTGACCCGCGCCCACGACATCGGCCTGCGGATGGTCGAGCGCGCGGGCGAACCCGGCTTCGAGGTGCTGGTCGGCGGCGGCCTCGGCCGGACGCCGATGATCGGCAAAGTCATCCGGGAGTTCCTGCCCCGGGCGGATCTCCTGCCCTATGTCGAGGCGATCCTCGCCGCCTACAACGCCGCCGGCCGGCGCGACAACAAGTACAAGGCCCGCATCAAGATCACCGTCCACGAGGCCGGGCTCGACGCCTTCCGCGAGGCGGTCGAGGCCGAGTTCCCCGCCCGCCGCGCCGCCTTCACCGGGGCGGACCAGGAGATGCTGGCCCGCATCGAGGCCATGTTCGCCTCGCCCGCCTTCCGCGACGCCGACACCGCCCCCTTCGAGGCCGCGCTCGCCGATCCGGTCTTCCGCGCCTGGGCCGACACCAACCTGCACCCCCACCGCCGGGCCGACCACGCCATCGTCACCGTCTCGCTGAAGAAGCACGGGGCCACCCCCGGCGACGCCACCGCCGCGCAGATGCGCGCCCTGGCGGACCTCGCCGACGCCCACGGCTACGGCGAGCTGCGCATCAGCCACGAGCAGAACGTGATCCTCCCCCACGTCCCCCGCGCCGACCTGCCCGCCCTCCATGCCGTCCTGCGCGAGCACGGGCTGGCGACTTCCAATGTCGGCCTCGCGAGCGACATCATCGCCTGCCCCGGCATGGACTACTGCGCGCTCGCCACCGCCCGCTCGATCCCCATCGCGCAGGAGATCGCCGAGGCCCTGCGCGACGTGGAGCGCGCCGTGGGCGGGCTCAAGATCAAGATCTCCGGCTGCATCAACGCCTGCGGCCACCATCACGTCGGCCATATCGGCATCCTCGGCCTCGACCGCGCGGGCGTGGAGAACTACCAGATCACGCTGGGCGGCGACCACACCGAGACGGCCGCCGTGGGCGAGCGGACCGGCCCCGGCTTCCCCGCCGACGAGATCGTGCCGGCCGTCGAGCGGATCGTCGCCGCCTATCTCGACCTGCGCCACGAAGACGAGACCTTCATCGAGGCCTACCGCCGCGTCGGCATGGCCCCGTTCAAGGCCGCCCTCTACGGCGAGACCAAGGAGCGCGCCCGTGCCGCGTGACGTGACCCCCCCCATGGATCGGGGCGGGCGGGTCGATGGCGAAGCCGAGGCCCGCGCGGCCCGGCTGAACGCGGCCTACGAGCACCACAGCGCCTTCGCGGTGATGTCCCGCGCCCTGACCGATCCGCAGGTCGGCGAAATCGCCCTGGTCAGCAGCTTCGGCGCCGAGTCGGTCGTGCTCCTGCACATGCTCTCGGTCATGGACCGACGCCGCCCCGTCCTCTTCCTCGAGACGGGGATGCTCTTCCCCGAGACGCTGGCCTACCAGCGGGAGGTGGCCGGGCGGCTCGGCCTGACGGACGTCCGCCTGATCCGGCCCGACGCCGGCACGCTCGCCGCCCGGGATCCGGACGGAACGCTCAACGCCCGCGACGCGGATGCCTGCTGCGACATCCGCAAGGTCCGCCCGCTGGAGGCCGCCATCGCGCCCTTCGACGCCTGGATCACGGGACGCAAGCGCTTCCAGGGCGGCCAGCGGGCGGCGCTCCAGTTCTTCGAGGCCGACGGTCCGCGCCTCAAGGTCAACCCGCTCGCGCATTGGACGCCCGGGGACGTGGCCGACTACATGATCAACAACCGCCTGCCCCGCCATCCGCTCGTGGCCCAGGGCTACCCCTCCCTGGGCTGCGCCCCCTGCACCACGCCGGTGGCCGCCGGCGAGGATCCGCGCGCCGGCCGCTGGCGCGGCGCGCAGAAGGAGGAATGCGGGATCCACTTCGTCGACGGCAGGCTGGTGCGCGGGCCCGTCCCGTCCGAGGCCGGACCGCCGGCGCCCGCCGAGGAGACGCCGATGACCGACACGACACAGGACGCCACCCGGATCGCCCGCGACGACGGCTTCGCGCCCGAGGACTGGGAGCACGGCTTCGCACCCGCCCACGAGGCGCCGCCCGACGCCCCCGCGCTCGACCTCGCCTCCGACGCGGATCCGGCCGCCCTCGCCGACCGCCTCGCGACGGCCCGCATGATCCGCGTCGACTTCCCGTCCTTCGCCGACGGGCGCGGCTTCACCATCGCGCGCCGCCTGCGCCAGATGGGCTACCG
>CAZWWR010000080.1:0-12342 GCA_964637265.1 uncultured Jannaschia sp. | reverse complement strand
GCAGGACGAAGGATCGCAGTGAGCCCGAGCGCCGCTGCATCGTGACCGGCGAGACCGGGCCCAAGGCGGGCCTGGTGCGTTTCGTCGCGGGGCCGGGTCCGGAGGGCGGCGACGTCGTCGTGCCCGACCTCGCCGGCCGCCTCCCGGGGCGCGGCTTCTACGTGAGCGCGGACCGCGGGGCCTTGGAATTGGCCGTCCGGAAGCGCATCTTCTCGAAAGGTGCGAGGCGGGCGGTCGCGGTGCCCGAAGACCTCATCGAACTCGTCGAGGCAGGTCTGGTGCGTCGCGTGCAGGACGCGGTGGCGCTGGCGCGGAGGTCCGGCGACGCTGTCTGCGGCTACGAGAAGGTCCGCGCGGCGCTCGGGGCCCAGCGGATCTCCGCGCTCCTGCAGGCGGCGGACGGCTCCGAGCGGGGCAAGGGCAAGCTATGGACGCCCGAGGGCGCCCGCTGGGTGGGGCACATGACGGCCGCGGAGCTCGGTCGGCCCTTCGGACGCGACCGTGTGATCCATGCGGTGGTGGCGGCTGGAACACTGGGACGAAGAGTTGTAGAGGAGGCCGCGAAGCTCAAGGGCATTCGCGGCGAGCGTCATCTGGGCGCGAACATACGCGGGGGCGATCCGGCCCCCGGAGAGGAATCACAGGACGCATGAGCGATACGGACGGCAAGAAACCCCTCGGCCTGTCGGGCGGCGCGCGCTCGGGGCAGGTGAAGCAGAGCTTCGCCCGGGGCCGCACGAAGAACGTGACGGTGGAGACCAAGCGCAAGCGCGTGGTCGCTCCGAAGCCCGGCGCCTCCGGGGGCGGACGTGGGCCGACCACGGCTGCCGGCAACCAGGCGCGTGTCGCCGGCGCGACCGACGCGGAGATGGAGCGTCGCCTGCGCGCCCTGCAGCTCGCCAAGGCCCGGGAGGCCGAGGAGGCCGAACGCCGTGCCCGCGAGGAGGCGGAACGCGAGGCCGAGCGCGAGCGCCGCCGCGAGGCCGTCGAGGCCAAGGAGCGTCAGGAGCGCGAGCGCGAGGAACTTCTCAAGCAGAAGGCCGAGGAAGACGAGCGCCGCAAGCGCGAGGCCGAGGACGAGAAGCGCCGTGTCGAGGAGGCGAAGGCCCAGCCCGCGCCCCCCGAGCCCGGTGCGCCGCGTCAGCGCAATCTCGGCCCCGACGCCCGTCCGGGCGATCGCGCGGGCCCTCGCCGCCGCGACGACGACGGCGGCGGCAAGCGCGCCGGCGGCGACAAGCGCCGCTCCGGCAAGCTCACAGTCAACCAGGCGCTCTCGGGCGAGGGCGGCCGGCAGCGGTCGCTCGCGTCGATGCGCCGAAAGCAGGAGCGCCAGCGCCAGCGGCAGTCCGGCAGCGGCAGCCAGGAGAAGGTGGTCCGCACCGTGCAGCTTCCCGAGGCGATCACCGTCTCGGAGCTCGCGAACCGGATGACCGAGCGGGTGGCGGCCGTGGTCAAGTCACTGATGCAGAACGGCATCATGGCGACCCAGACCCAGACGATCGACGCCGACACGGCGGAGCTCATCATCGAGGAGTTCGGCCACAAGGTGCAGCGCGTCTCCGATGCGGACGTGGAGCAGGTGATCGACGTCGCCGACGACTCCGAGGACGATCTCGAGCCCCGTGCGCCCGTCATCACCATCATGGGCCATGTCGATCACGGCAAGACGTCGCTTCTCGACGCGATCCGCAAGACGCGGGTCGTGGCCGGCGAGGCGGGCGGGATCACGCAGCACATCGGCGCCTACCAGGTGCAGCAGGGCGACGCGGATCTCACCTTCCTCGACACGCCCGGCCACGCGGCCTTCACCTCCATGCGTGCTCGCGGCGCGCAGGTGACGGACATCGTGGTGCTCGTGGTGGCGGCCGACGACGCGGTGATGCCGCAGACGGTCGAGGCCATCAATCACGCCAAGGCGGCGAAGGTCCCGATGATCGTGGCGATCAACAAGATCGACCTTCCCGCCGCCGACCCGGACAAGGTCCGAACCGACCTTCTCCAGCACGAGGTGGTCGTGGAGAAGATGTCCGGCGAGGTGCAGGACGTGGAGGTCTCGGCCCAGTCGGGGCAGGGTCTCGAGCAGCTTCTCGAGGCGATCGCGCTGCAGGCCGAGATCCTCGAGCTCAAGGCGAACCCCGACCGGAACGCCGTCGGCGCCGTGGTCGAGGCGCAGCTCGACGTCGGCCGCGGGCCGGTCGCGACCGTGCTCGTCCAGAACGGCACCCTCCGCCAGGGCGACATCTTCGTCGTCGGTGAGCAGTGGGGCAAGGTCCGGGCGATGGAGAACGACCAGGGCAAGCGGGTGAAGGAAGCGGGGCCGTCGGTGCCCGTAGAGGTGCTCGGCATCAATGGCACGCCGGAGGCGGGCGACGTTCTCAACGTCGTCCAGTCCGAGGCGCAGGCCCGCGAGATCGCCGAGTTCCGTCAGCAGCAGGCGAAGGACAAGCGTGCCGCCGCGGGCGCGGCGACCACGCTTGACCAACTTCTGGCCAAGGCCAAGGCGGATGCCGACGTGGCCGAGCTTCCGATCCTCGTGAAGGCCGACGTTCAGGGCTCCGCCGAGGCGATCGCGCAGGCGATGGAGAAGATCGGCAACGACGAGGTCCGGGTGCGGCTGCTCCATTCCGGCGTGGGCGCGATCACCGAATCCGACATCACCCTCGCGGAGGCATCGGGTTCCCCGGTGATCGGCTTCAACGTCCGGGCCAACGCGCCCGCGCGGGCGGCCGCGAATCAGAAGGGTGTCGAGATCCGCTACTACTCGGTGATCTACGACCTCGTGGACGACGTGAAGCAGGCCGCGTCCGGCCTCCTCTCGGCCGAGATCAAGGAGAACTTCATCGGCTATGCCGAGATCAAGGAGGTCTTCCGGGTCACGGGCGTGGGGAATGTCGCGGGCTGCCTGGTCACGGAAGGGGTCGCACGGCGCTCGGCGGGGGTACGTCTTCTGCGAGACAACGTCGTCATCCACGAGGGCACTCTGAAGACGCTCAAGCGCTTCAAGGACGAGGTCAAGGAAGTCCAGTCCGGACAGGAATGCGGCATGGCGTTCGAGAACTACGACGACATCCGGCCGGGCGACGTCATAGAGATCTTCGAGCGCGAGGAGGTCGAGCGCACGCTCGCCTGACAAGTCCGGCTCGAACAGAAGGCCGCCTCCGCAACCGCGGTGGCGGCCTTGTAGCTTCTTACGAACCTAGTGGTTCTGACGGGACCGGACCTGAGGACAGGCCGGACCGGTACGGGAGGTAGTCGATGGTAGTGGGCCGATCGCGGCGCGTGGCGACCCGGAGGCCATCTAGGCTGTTTCCGCTCCGCGCAACTCGCCGACCGATCAGATGCCAAGCTGACCTCCCTACGGCTAGCCGGCCGGGGTCAAGCATCTCGCTTCACATGACCCGGTTTGGCAACCGGAGGTCGAAAGATCTCGCAATGACTTTGTGATACGAGGGTTCGGGTCTACGCCCGCCCTACCTCGATGCGGAGGCGGTTCATTCCTTCGGTACGCTCGTAGCAGATGGCGGCCGCGCAGGATCGGATCATCTGCCAGCCGAAGCCGCCCTCGGCCATCTCGTCCGGCTCCTCCACTGCCGTCCGTCCGGACGGTGATCCTTCGAAGGCGGGGGTGACGCCGCACCCGTCCGGTGCGATGGGCCCGAGGAGCCCGACCGGCAGGGGGCGACCGCCATCCACCACGCCGATCGCGGGGCCCGAGGCGGCCATCTCGACCAGGATCTCGAGCCAGCCGCTTCCACCCTCGCGGTAGGCGTGCTCGACGACGTTGTTCATCGCCTCGGCGGCCACTAGCTCCACGTCGATCCGCAGGTCCTCGCAGAGATCGGTGCGCGCCAGAGCCTCGCCAAGGGCGATCACGGCAGCACTGACTGCGGCGGCATCCGCCTCGATCCGGGCATGGAAGAGGGGATCGCCTTCCGCTGCGCCCGACGAACCCTCCGGCATCGGCTCCGGAACGGATCGATCTCCACCACTACGACCACCACCGACCTGCCTGAGCGACGGCCACGGGTTCGGCGCTCCGGCCGACCCTTCCCTCCCGCCGGCCCCCCGGGGAACCGCCGCCGCGCTCAAGCGGCTCTCTCGCCCGAGGCGAGGGCCGCTTCCCGATCGGGGTGGAGGACGAAGACCCGGTCCATCCGGGTGAGCTTGAGCACGCGGGACACCGCGGGGCCGCAAGACGCCAGCTCGAGCCGCCGTCCGGGCGGCAGCATCTTCATCGCGGCCACGAGGGCGCCGAGCCCGCTACTGTCGAGGAACTCCACCCGGCCCATGTCGAGCACCACGCGGCCCGGCATCCCTGAGGCCGTCACCGCGCGCATGTCGTCCTTGAAGGCGAGGACACGCGCGGCGTCGAGCCGCGGCACGGCGAGCGTCAGGCAAGTCGTGCTGCCGCGAAGTTCGACCTCGATCATTGATGTGTCCCTCCTCACGCTTTGCGCCGCGCCCGGCAACCGTCTACCTGCGCGTGACCGTCGGGCGACACTAGGCCGCGATTCGTTGCCCGCGCGTTAAGAGGGAGGGTCGGATGCAGGATGTCGTGATCGCAGGAGCCATGAGGACGCCGATGGGCGGGTTCCAGGGAGCCCTCGCCGATGCGGCGGCCCCCGATCTGGGCGGTGCCGCGATCCGGGCCGCGCTGCGGGATGCGGACGCGCCCGCGGGGACGGTCGAGGAGGTGCTGATGGGCTGCGTGCTGCCGGCGGGGCAGGGGCAGGCCCCGGCGCGGCAGGCCGGGTTCGCCGCCGGCCTCGGCGCCGAGGTTCCCGCGACGACCCTCAACAAGATGTGCGGCAGCGGCATGAAGGCCGCGATGATGGCGCATGACCGCATCGCCCTCGGCGGCGCGGACGTCATGGTCGCCGGTGGCATGGAATCGATGACGAACGCCCCGTACCTGCTGACCAAGATGCGGGGCGGCGCGCGCCTGGGACACGGAGAGGCGGTCGATCACATGTTCCTCGACGGGCTCGAGGACGCCTATGACCGGGGCCGTCTGATGGGCACCTTCGCGGAGGACTGCGCCGAGGCCTTCCAGTTCACGCGCGCGGAGCAGGACGAGTACGCGCTCGGCTCTCTCGAACGGGCCCAGCGGGCCATCGGGGAGGGTGCCTTCTCCGGCGAGGTCGTCCCCTTCGAGATCAGGACGCGCCGGGGCACGGACCGCGTCGCGCAGGACGAGCAGCCGGGCGCGGCACGGCCGGAGAAGATTCCCCACCTCAGGCCCGCCTTCCGCGAGGGCGGCACGGTCACGGCGGCGAACTCCTCCTCCATCTCCGACGGGGCGGCGGCGCTGGTGATGGCCTCCGCCGAGACGGCCGGGCGGCGGGGGATGCGGATCCGGGCGCGCGTCCTCGGCCATGCCACCCACGCGCAGGCCCCCTCGCAGTTCCCCACCGCTCCGGTCCCGGCCGCGCGCAAGCTCCTCGACCGGCTCGGATGGGAGGTCGGGCAGGTGGAACTGTGGGAGGTGAACGAGGCGTTCGCCGTCGTGCCGATGGCGTTCATGCGGGAGTTGGGCGTGCCGCGCGAGCGCATGAACGTGAACGGCGGGGCCTGCGCCCTCGGCCATCCGATCGGCGCCTCGGGCGCGCGGATCGTCGTGACGCTCCTGCATGCGCTGGAGGCGCGCGATCTCGACCGGGGCGTGGCGGCGATCTGCATCGGAGGCGGAGAAGGCACGGCGATCGCGGTCGAGCGTGTCCGATAGGGCCTCGGCGGGGCCCGAACCTGCGGCGGCCGGAGCGGATCGGGAGCGCCTCAGGTGCGACCTGCGCCGGAGGGTCCTCGCCCTGACCGAGGGGGAGGACGACGCGGTCGCGCTGATGGCGACGCTGGCCTTCGAGCTCCACCACGCCGACGCGCGCCACGACTGGACGGGCTTCTACCGGGTGGTGGCGCCCGGGCTGCTCAAGATCGGCCCCTATCAGGGCGGCCACGGCTGCCTCGTCATCCCGTTCGACCGGGGCGTCTGCGGCGCCGCCGCGCGGGAGCGGCGGAGCCAGGTGGTGGCCGACGTCGAGGCCTTCCCCGGACACATCGCCTGCTCCGCCACCACCCGGTCCGAGATCGTCGTCCCCGTGCTGGCCGCGGGGGGCGCCCTGCTCGGCGTGCTCGACATCGACAGCGACCGTCCGGACGCCTTCGACGGCGACGACGCGGCCTTCCTCGAGGCCCTGCTGGGAGAGGTCTTCGGCAGGGTTCCCCCTCCCGCGGCGATGGGGTAGGCGGCGGGCCGATCCAAGGGGACCGCCGATGAAGTTCACCCTGTCATGGCTGAAGGACCACCTCGACACGGACGCCTCCGTGACCGAGATCGCCGACGCGCTCACCGACCTCGGGCTGGAAGTCGAGGGGATCGAGGATCGCGGCGCCCGCCTCGAGGCGTTCACCATCGGGCGGGTGGTGGAGGCCGAGAAGCACCCCGACGCCGACAGGCTGAAGGTCTGCAAGGTCGAGACCGGCGAGGGCGTCAACCAGATCATCTGCGGGGCGCCCAACGCACGCGAGGGCATCACCGTGGTCGTCGCACGGCCGGGCACCTACGTCCCCGGCATCGACACGACGATCCAGGTCGGCCGCATCCGGGGTGTCGAGAGCCACGGCATGATGGCCTCGGAACGGGAGCTCGAGCTCAGCGAGGAGCATGACGGGATCATCGAGCTGCCCTCGGGCGAGGTCGGGCAGCGCTTCGTCGACTGGCTCGCGGAGAACGACCCCTCGAAGGTCGATCCGGTCATCGAGATCGCGGTCACGCCGAACCGGGGAGATGCCCTTGGCGTCCGCGGCATCGCCCGGGATCTCGCGGCGCGGGGCGTGGGTGCATTGCGCGACCTCCCGGAGGTCGCCGTTGAGGGGGCGTTCGAATCCCCCGTCTCCGTGGCGATCGACACCGATACGCTCGACGGGTGCCCGCTGTTCTGCCTTCGCATGATCCGCGGTGTCCGGAACGGGCCGTCGCCGCGCTGGCTGCAGGATCGGCTCCGGGCCATCGGCCTCCGGCCCATCTCTTTCCTCGTCGACGTCACGAACTTCTTCACCCATGACCTGAACCGCCCCCTGCACGTGTTTGACGCGGCGAAGGTCGCGGGCCATCTGCGCGTTCATCGGGCCGAGGGCGGCGAGACGGTCGAGGCGCTCGACGAGCGCAGCTACGAGCTCCCCGCGGGCGCCATCGCCATCAGCGACGACCGCGGCGTGGAGAGCATCGCGGGGATCATGGGCGGCGCCCAGTCGGGCTGCTCCGACGAGACGACGGACGTCCTGGTGGAGGCGGCCTACTGGGATCCGGTGCAGATCGCCGCCACCGGCCGGGCGCTCCGCATCCACTCCGACGCCCGCCACCGGTTCGAGCGTGGTGTGGACCCGGCCTTCACCGCCGAGGGCCTCGACCGGGCCGTGGCGATGATACAGGTGCACGCGGGGGGCGAGGCGTCGAACGTGGTGGTGGCGGGCGAGGTCCCGGACACCGACCGCGCCTACCGTCACGACCCGGACGCGATGCGCCGCCTTGTCGGCCTCGACGTGCCGGCGGATGAGCAGCGGGCCACCCTCGAGGCGCTCGGCTTCCGGCTCGTGGACGGACAGGCCCACCCCCCGAGCTGGCGCGGCGACGTGCGCGGGGAGGCCGACATCGTCGAGGAGGTGGCGCGGATCGCCTCGCTCACCCGCCTCCAGGGCGCGCCCCTGAAGCGGCCCCCCGGCGTGCTCCGTCCCGTCCTGACCCCGGCGCAGCGGCGCGAGCGGCTGGCGCGGCGGACGGCGGCGGCGCTGGGCTACGACGAATGCGTGACCTACAGCTTCATCGACGCAGAGGCGGCGGCGCTGTTCGGCGGCGGAACCGATGCGACGCGGCTGGAGAACCCGATCAGCAGCGAGATGAGCCACCTCCGGCCAGCGCTCCTGCCGGGCCTGCTCCGGGCGGCGTCGCGCAACCAGGCCCGCGGGATGGGGGACCTCGCCCTGTTCGAGGCCGGGGCCGAGTTCTCCGGTGGGGAACCGGGTGAGCAGCGCCTCGCCGTCGCGGGCCTGCTGACCGGGGCGACGGGGCCGCGAGACGTCCACGGCGCCCGCCGCGACGTCGATGCGTTCGATGCGAAGGCCGACGCGGAGGCGGTCCTGTCGGCGATCGGGGCGCCGGCGGGGGCGCAGGTGTTTCGGGGGGCGCAGGGCTGGTGGCACCCCGGCCGTTCCGGTCGCATCGGCCTCGGCCCGAAGAAGGTCCTCGCGGAGTTCGGCGAACTCCACCCCGGGGTGCTCCGCGCGCTCGACGTGAAGGGCCCCGCCGTGGGCTTCACCGTCTGGCCAGACGCCGTGCCGATGCCCAAGGCCCAGGGTGCCGCGCGGCCGCGCTACGAGGCGAGCGACCTCCCGGCCGTGGAGCGGGACTTCGCCTTCGTCATGGAGGCCGGGATCGAGGCGCAGCGCGCCGTCCAGGCGGCCCGCGGCGCCGACCGGCTCGTCGCGGAGGTCTCGGTGTTCGACGAGTTCGTGGGCGGCCCGCTCGGCGAGGGACGCAAGAGCCTCGCCCTCGCGGTGCGCCTCCAGCCGAAGGAGGCGACGCTGACCGACAAGGAGATCGAGGCCGTCTCCGAGCGGATCGTGTCCAAGGTCGAGAAGGCGACCGGCGGCACGCTGCGTCGTTAGGCGAGGCGCCTCAGCGGGGCGGAAGGCCGGCGAGGATCGACCGCGCCGCCGCCGACGGGTCCTCCGCCTGCCAGACGGGCCGGCCCACGACGATGTGGTCGGCCCCCGCCTCGATCGCGGCGGCGGGGCTCTCCACGCGCTTCTGGTCGCCCGGCCCCGCGCCGTCGGGGCGGACGCCCGGCGTGACGACGAGCCGTCCGGCCGCCTCAGGCAGCGCCCGGATGGCCGATGCCTCCCGGGGCGAGGCGATCACCCCGTCCGCGCCCGCCTCGAAGGCGCGCGCGGCCCTCTCGAGCACGATCTCCTCCACGTCGCCCGGCCGGATCAGGGCGGCGTCGAGATCGGAGCGGTCGAGCGAGGTGAGAACCGTGACGGCGAGGATCGACATGCCCCCCTTCGCCTCCGCCGCGGCCCGCACCACCTGTGGGTCGCCCTGCACGGTCAGGAAGTCGAGCCCGAACCGCGCGAGGCCCCGGACAGCCGCCTCCACGGTCGCGCCGATGTCGAACAGCTTCATGTCGAGGAAGACGCGCAGCCCGCGCTCGTCCTTCAGCTCCCGCGCCAGCGCGAGCCCCCCGCCCGTCAGCATCCCAAGGCCGATCTTGTAGAAGCCGACGTCGGGGCCGATCCGGTCGACGAGGGCGAGGCCCGACACCGCGTCCGCCACGTCGAGGGCCACGATCAGCCGGTCGTCCGGGCGGGTTGAGGCGGGCGGCGCTGTCATCCCGCGGGAGTGGCCCCGTCGCGCCCCGGCGTCAAGACGATGCGAGCGCCTGGCGGGTCAGCGTCTTCACCGCGCGGCCGTAGGTCCAGCTCGGATCTCCGGGAGCCGACAACCTCCTGCGGACGAGGAGCCCGTTAACGTCCCGGCTGACGGCCGTGCCCCGGTATCGGGCGTCGAGCGGGTCGTATCGGATGCCCTCGATGCGGATCAGTCGCGGATCGGTCATGCGGCCCCCTGTGCTCCGGGCCCCAACGCGGTTTCCGCGAATCGGTTTCACCCCTGCACGGCCGTCGCGGCGCGTCAGGCGGATTTCGGCGCCGCGCGCCCGGTTGCGGGACGTTGGGACGGGCGGCCGAGCAGGCGATACGGAGGGCCGGGCGGCGAACGCCACTGCCGAAGGGGCCGACCCGCGGTAGTGCCCGCCGGCCGGGAGGGCTATGGTCCGCGCCGCAGGGACCGGTCCGAGGAGGGCGCCCGGGATGAGCGATGCGATGAGCCCCGCCGACACGGCCAAGGCGGCCGCCGCGCGGCGTGCGCTGGACTACGTGGAGGATGGGATGCGCCTCGGCCTCGGCACGGGCTCCACCGCCGCGTGGATGGTGCGGGCGCTCGGCCGGATGGTCCGCGAGGAGGGGCTCGACGTGCGCGGCGTGCCCACCTCCGAGCGCACCGCCGCGCTGGCGCGCGAGGAGGGCGTGCCGCTCGCGACGCTCGACGAGCTGCGCTGGCTCGACCTCACGATCGACGGGACCGACGAGCACGACGACGCGCTGAACCTCGTGAAGGGCGGCGGCGGCGCGCTTCTGCGCGAGAAGATCGTCGCCAGCGCGTCCGACATGATGGTGGTGATCGCCGACAGCACGAAGCGCGTCGGGACGCTGGGCGCGTTCCCCCTCCCGGTCGAGGTGGTGCCCTTCGGTTGGCGCACGACGCAGGCGATGATCGAGGAAGCCCTCATCGGCCTCGACGTCGACGGCCGCGCCGCCACGTTGCGCATGACCGGGGAGGAGCCGTTCCGCACCGACGGCGGCAACCACGTGCTCGACCTGCATCTCGGCCGCATCGGGGCGCCCCGTCCGCTGTCGCAGGCGCTCAACCGGATACCCGGGGTGGTGGAGACGGGCCTCTTCCTCGGCATCTGCGACGTGGTCGTGGCCGGCGCCCCCGACGGCACGGTGACGCTGCACGACGGCGGGAACGGCGCCGGACGGGCGGGGCAGGCGGGCGGAGGCCGAGGTGACAATATCTTCGGCGAGGTCGAAGGATGAGCGCGCGACGGCGGGTCGCGCACGGGAAGGGATGGGAATGACGTTCGACTACGACCTCTTCGTGATCGGTGGCGGCTCGGGAGGTGTGCGCGCGGCACGGCTCGCGGCGCAGGAAGGCGCGCGCGTGGGCCTCGCGGAGGAGAGCCGGATGGGCGGCACCTGCGTGATCCGCGGCTGCGTGCCCAAGAAGTTCATGGTGTTCGCGAGCGAGTTCCGCCGCGAGATGGGGTTCGCGCGCGATTACGGCTGGTCGCCGGAGCTCGGCGGCTTCGACTGGCCCCGCTTCCGGGATCGGATGCATGGCGAGCTCGACAAGCTCGAGGGCATCTACCGCACGAACCTCGACCGCGCCGGGGTGACCGTCCACGACACCCGCGCCCGGCTGAGCGATCCGCACAGCGTCGAGCTGGCGGATGGCGGCACCGTCACCGCGAAGCACGTCCTGCTCGCCGTCGGCGGGCAGCCGAAGCGCCCGCCGATCGAGAACGCCGATCTCGGCATCGTGTCCGACGACGTCTTCCGCCTCGACAGCCTGCCCGACAAGATGATGATCGTCGGAGGCGGCTACATCGGCTCCGAGTTCGCCTGCGTGTTCAACGGCTACGGCAGCGAGGTTCACATGTTCGTGCGCGGCGCCCAGATCCTCCGCGGCTTCGACGAGGAGGCGCGTGGGCACGTGGCCGACTCCATGGGCCAGCGCGGGGTGCGCATCCACACCGGCTGCGCGCCGATCCAGATCGAGCGGAGGGGCAACGGCCGGATCTGGGTGAAGGGATCGAGCGGCTACGAGGACGAGTACGACTGCCTGCTCTGGGCCACCGGGCGCGGTCCGAGCACGCGCGACCTCGGCCTTGAGGATGCGGGCGTGGAGGTCGACCGTCACGGCGCCGTCGTGGTGGACGACTACTCGCAGACGTCGGTGCCCTCGATCTACGGCGTGGGCGACTGCACCGGCCGCGTCGAACTGACGCCCGTCGCCATCCGCGAGGGCGCGGCCTTCGTGGAGACGGTGTTCCGCGGCAACCCGACGAAGGTGGACCACGAGCTGATCCCATCGGGCATCTTCACCCAGCCGGAGATGGGCACCGTCGGCCTGACCGAGGAGGCGGCCGGCGAGCAGGAGCCGTGCCTCGTCTACGCCACGGCGTTCCGCCCGATGCGGCAGGCCTTCGTGGGCGAGGGCGAGCGGGTCCTCTTCAAGATGATCGTCTCGAAGGAGACGCGGCGGGTGCTCGGCGTGCACATCGTCGGACCGGCGGCGGCGGAGATGATGCAGATGGTCGCCGTGGCCGTGAAGATGGGCGCCACGAAGGAGGATTTCGACCGCACCTGCGCCCTGCACCCGACCCTGGCCGAGGAGCTCGTCACCCTGAAGGAGCCGGTGCGGGAGATCGACTGACCGTGCCCCGCCCCCGCTCAGGGGGAGGGGGCGCTTGAATCCGGGCCGCGCGGCCCGATCTTGTCACGAGAGAACGGTACAATTCATGCACATTCGCGAGGGACAGAGCTGATGGCAGGAAGCGGCGGCCCCTGGGGGGGCGGCAGCGGCGGCGGCGGCGGGCAAGGGCCCGGCGACCGCGGCTCGAACGGCAGCGGAGATCGCAGCGGACCGGGCCGCGAACCGGGGCGTCCGTCCGGACCGCGCCGACCGGGCGGCCAGAACGTGCCCGAGATCGACGACCTGATGCG
>CAZWWR010000079.1:5143-12528 GCA_964637265.1 uncultured Jannaschia sp. | reverse complement strand
GGGGCCGAGCGCATCGACGCCCGCCCCGCCGTCCGCCGCGGCCGCCTCGTCAACCGCCTCGACGACGACGGCGTCCGCGAGCGCCATTCCGCTGCGGATTTCGACGGCAAGGTCTGAGGACGCCCGCCGGAGTCCTAACCGGCGGCACCGCCCCGATACCGAGCGGAGGGGGGCGGCAGCCCTCCTATGCCGGTGCGGCCCGCATCGCGGGCGGCGGCGCCGGTGGTCCGATCGGCGGGACGGTCCGGTGCGGAAGGGCCGGTCCGGACCGACCGGACCGGAGCGCCCGGCACGCCGGTCACCGCCACGGCCGGGCGCCCTCCGCGAGCAGGCCCAGCCCCTACGAGGCGCGCCGGGCGGGGCCGCCAGGAGAACCAGTCCCCGCTCCTCCGGCGGTTCGTACATTCGGGGATCCGGCCCTCCGAAAGTTGCCCCCGATTGGGGCAACTCACCCCTCTCCCGGCGCGAGCTCCACCGTGATCTCCCGCCGCGCCCCGCCCCGCTCGACCGCGACCACCACCTCGTCCCCCGGCGTCCTCCCGTCGAGCGCGGCGAGGAGGTCGTCGATGCCGCCCAGCGCCACGCCGTCGAGCCCCACGATCACGTCGCCCGGCACGAGGCCCTGCCGCGTCATGCGCGCCGGGGCGAGGCCGGCCCGCGCGGCCGGGCTGCCCGGCTCCACCTCGAGCACCATGACGCCCGCGCCGAGCCCGGACGCCGCGAGCATCGCGTCCGCCCGCGGATCGGCCACCACGCCAAGCACCGGCGGGCTGTAGCGCCCGCGCGCCACGAGCTGGGGCACGACGCGGGCGACGGCATCCACCGGGACCGCAAAGCCGATGCCGGCCGAGGCGCCCGAGGGCGAGTAGATTGCGGTGTTCACGCCGATCAGCCGGCCCGCGCTGTCGAGGAGCGGGCCCCCCGAGTTGCCCGGGTTGATCGCCGCGTCGGTCTGAACGAGCCCTCGGATCGTGATGCCCCGCTCCCCCGGCAGCTGCCGCTCCAGCGCGCTGACCACGCCGGTCGTGAGCGTCAGGTCGAGGCCGAAGGGGTTGCCGATGGCGAACACCTTCTGGCCGACGCGCAGGTCGGCGCTCGTGCCGACCGGCAGGGGCCGTAGCCCGCGGGCGGGGACGCGCAGCACGGCGAGGTCGTGCCGCCGGTCGAGGCCGACGAGGCGCGCCTCGAAGGCCCGCCCGTCCGGCAGCAGCACCGTCGCGACAGCCGCGCCCTCGACGACATGGGCGTTCGTGACGATGTGGCCCGCCCCGTCCCACACGAACCCGGAGCCCGCGCCGCGCGGCACCTCGACCCCGCGGGAGAACGGGCCCCGTCCGCGCGCGGTGGTGGAGATCGACACGACCGCCCCGCGGGCGGCCTCGAAGAGCTCGATCGTCGCGGCCTCGTCTTGGGCCAGCTCCCCGCGGGGCGCGGTCACGACGGGCACCGGCGCCGGGCCGAGCCGGAGCGCGAGGCGCTCCGCCCAGGGCAGCGCGAGCGTCCCCAGCACGAGCCCCAGCGCCGAGGCCAGCACGATCCCCGCGAAGGTCGCCGGCCGGATCACCCCTGCGCGAGCCGCCGCTCCCGTTCGGCGCGCAGGCGCGCGAAGTCGTCGCCGGCGTGATAGGAGGAGCGGGTCAGCGGCGTGGCCGAGACCATCAGGAAGCCCTTGCCCCAGGCGGCCTTCTCGTAGGCCGCGAACTCCTCGGGCGTCACGAAGCGGTCGACGCGGTGATGCTTCGGCGTGGGCTGCAGGTACTGCCCGATGGTGAGGAAATCGACCGAGGCGGCGCGCATGTCGTCCATCACCTGCCGCACGGCCTGCGCGTCCTCGCCGAGGCCCACCATGATCCCCGACTTGGTGAACATCATCGGGTCGAGCTCCTTCACCCGCTGCAGGAGCCGCAGCGAGTGGAAGTACCGCGCCCCGGGCCGCACCTCGGGGTAGAGGCCGGGCACCGTCTCGAGGTTGTGGTTGAACACGTCCGGGCGCGCCTCCACCACCACCTCGAGCGCCGACGGCGCGCAGCGGATGAAGTCGGGCGTCAGGATCTCGATCGTGGTGCCGGGCGAGCGGCGGCGGATGGCGCGGATGGTCTGGGCGAAGTGCTCCGCGCCGCCGTCCTCCACGTCGTCCCGGTCGACGCTCGTGACGACGACGTGGGACAGGCCGAGCTTCGCCACCGCGTCGGCCACGCGGCCGGGCTCGAACGCGTCGAGCGCCTCGGGCGGGCGGCCCGTGGCGACGTTGCAGAACGTGCAGGCGCGGGTGCAGACCTCGCCCATGATCATCATCGTCGCATGGCCCTGCGACCAGCACTCGCCCACGTTCGGACAGCCCGCCTCCTCGCAGACCGTCGTGAGCCTGTGCTCCCGCATGATCCGAGCGGTCTCGGCGTAGCCCTGCCCCGACGGCGCCTTGACCCGGATCCACGAAGGCTTCTTCGGCTGCGCCTGGTCGGCGCGGCGCTGCTTCTCGGGATGGCGCTCGGCCGGGATCTTCAAGTCGCGGGGCATGGCGGACTCCTGTCGTCGCACCCGACATAAGACGGGCGGGCACCCTTTGCCAGCGCGGCACGGCGCCGCCCGCGGCCTCTCCGCGGTTGACGGATTGGAACGATTCTAAGTAGTCGCGGGCATGACAGAACAGAGCCTCGAAGAGCACAAGGCGCTCGAGCACCGCATCAGCCCGCTCCAGGGGTTCATCCGGCAGATCGTCTACGGCGGCAACGACGGGATCGTGACGACCTTCGCGGTCGTCGCGGGCTTCGCCGGGCTCGCCGCCGAGGGCACCGCTCAGGTGGGCGTGATGGCCGTACTGCTGTTCGGCCTCGCCAACCTCTTCGCGGACGCGACCTCGATGGGGCTGGGCGAGTTCCTCTCCGCGCGGTCGGAGCAGGACGTGTACCGATCGATCCGCGCGAAGGAGCGTCGCGAGATCGCCGAGAGCCCGGAGGCGGAGCTGGCCGAGACCCGCGCCATCCTCACGGCCCGCGGCGTCGCTCCGGGGGACGCGCAGGCGATGGCGGAGATCCTGCTGCGCAACCCCGAGATGATGGCCGACTTCATGATGCAGTACGAGCTGGGCCTCGCGGACCCGACCGACGAGGTGCCGTGGCTCAACGGGCTCGTCACCTTCGGCAGCTTCGTCGCCTTCGGGGCGGTGCCGCTGCTGCCCTACCTGTTGGGCGGCGTGGGCGAGGGCGCGTTCCACGCCTCCTGCGGGGCCACCTTCGCGGCGCTCCTGCTCCTCGGGCTGCTGCGCTGGCGCGTCTCGACGGAACCCTTCGCGCGCTCCGTGGGCGAGACGCTCCTCGTGGGGGGCACCTGCGCGGTGGTCGCCTTCGGCGTGGGGCTGGCGTTCCGCTGACTTGCGGGCCGAAAGTCAGCCATCGCGGGGGGGGGGGGGGGGGGGAACACCGGAACGGGCCGAGAGCGGAGGTGCCGCGGCGCACCGGTGTCCACGCCGAGGGGGGACCGGGCGCCGGGTCGAGCGGACGCGGAGGCTCCCGTGCCACCGAGCACTCCCGCCGGCCCTCGTCCGGCCTAGCGCACCGCCGCCTCGAAGAAGGTCAGGATCGCGTCCATCGCCCGGTCCGCCTCCGGATCGACCCCCTCCAGCACGCAGTGCATCGCCTCGGGCAGGTGAAGCTCCTCGCAGGCCGGCGCCGCGTCGCACAGCGCCTGCGCCGCGGCGGTGTCGACGAGGCCGTCCCTGCCGGCGGTGACCATCAGCACCGGCGGCGTCAGCTCGGGGCCCCTGCCCCGCAGCCAGGCCTGTGAGCGCAGCGTCGCCGCCACCCAGCCGACGGAGGGGGCGGCGACGCGGAGTTCCGGGTGGCGCAGGAACAGCGCGTCCCTCAGGTGCGCGCGCGCCGGATCCGCCGTGCAGATCGAGCCCTCGGGCGGCGCATCGGTCACGAACGGCTCCGGGCTCCACGGCCCGCCTCCGGGCGCGTAGCGGGCGCCGAGGCCGAGCCGGTCCATCGTCCCCGAAAGAAGGCGCGCCTGCCACTCGGGCACGTCGGCCGTCAGGATCGCCACCATCGGCACGACCACGGCGACCGCGGCGAAGGGCGCGCCTTCGGCCGCCGCGCGCAGCGCCGTGTGCCCGCCCATCGAGATCGCCATCGCCACGACCGGCCCCTCCTGCGCGGCGGCGAAGGCGCGCAGGTCCGCGGCGAGGCGGGCGTAGTCCTCGACATGGCCGAGATCGGGATCGGGCGTGAGGCGGGGGCTCCGGCCCTGGCCCCGCTGCGACAGCGCCGCGACGTCCCAGCCGCCCTCGGCGAGGCGGACGTACTCGTCGGCGTGGAGCTCGAGCGGCGCGGTGAAGCCCGGCACCACGACCGCCGTGCCGCGCCGCGCGCCCCGGGCCGGGAGGAACCCGACCTCGAGCGGCACTCCCGGCTCGACCTCGAACCGGTCGAACCGCCAGTCGGGGGGCAGGTCCGGCAACGTCGCGAGGTAGCGCTCCGCCCGCGCCACGACCTCGGGGCCGTAGGCGGCGGGGGCGGCGTCGGTGTCGGGCGGGCGCGTCACCACGCAGCCGAAGCCGAGCATGAGGACGAGGAGCAGCCCCGCCGCCGTCGCGGCGCCCGTCGCCCCCCGCATCGCCCGCGCCCGGCCCGTCCGGCTCACCCTCGGCCGCCCCGTCGCGTCCAGCCCCAGAGGCAGATCAACTCCATCACCACATGCGCCCCCGCCACCGCCGTGGCACCGGTGACGTCGTATTGCGGCGCGACCTCGACGACGTCGCCGCCCACGATGTCGAGCCCCGCGAGCGCCCTGAGGATCGCCGCCGCCTGAGCCGAGGAGAGCCCCCCCCAGACGGGCGTCCCGGTACCGGGCGCGTAGGCCGGGTCGAGGCAGTCGATGTCGAAGGTGAGGTAGACCGGCCGCTCGCCCACGACGGCGCGGATCCGCTCCGCGATCTCGGCCGGGGAGGCCGCGTGGCAGGCCGGCGCGTCGATCGTCGTCACGCCCAGCGTGTCGGCGTTCACAGTGCGGATCCCCACCTGCACGGAGGCGGCCGGGTCGATCACCCCCGTCCGCACGGCCTTGTAGAACATCGTGCCGTGGTCGATGCGCTCCATGTCGTCGTCCGGCCAGGTGTCGCTGTGGGCGTCGAACTGCACCAGCGCCAGCGGACCGTGGACCTCCGCATGGGCCTGGAGGATCGGGAAGCTCACGTAGTGGTCGCCCCCCATCGCGATGCACCCCGCCCCCTGCGCGAGGATGCCGGCCACATGCGCCTTGAGCGCCGCGGGGAACTCCGCCACCTTCGCGTAGTCGAACCCGACGTCGCCGTAGTCCGCGATGGCGAGCTCCTCCAGCGGCGAGAACCCGTCCCACCCGTAGGGCGGGTCGAACGGCTGCAGCAGGGACGCCTCGCGGATCGCCCGCGGGCCGAAGCGGCTTCCCGGACGGTGGGTCACCGCCTGGTCGAAGGGAACGCCCGTGACGGCCAGGTCGTAGCCCGCGAGGTCCTTCGCATAGCGGCGGCGGAAGATCGACGGCGCGCCGCCGAAGGCGTTCTCGTAGGTCAGCCCCCGGGCGTCCCGCCGGGTGAAGGCGTGGTCGACCTCGTCGCGCGCGTCCTTCAGAGCCATCCCCGCCCCCTCCTCGCCGGTGCCGCCGGCCACAGAAGCCACGCGCCGGGGCGGGGGGCAATCCCCCGCGGGCCCCCTCAGGTCGCCGGGGGGCGGCGCGCGTCGGCCGGGGGGTCCGCAGCGGCCGCGCACCGCTATCGCTCGACTCCCGGCGCGCCCGGCTTACCTCCTGCCGGTCGGGCCCAGGGGCATCCATGTCAGAACTCCGAGACCAGTTCCTCCACGCCATGAGCCGCTGCGCGGCGACGGTCAGCGTGGTCACCACGGACGGCGAGGCGGGCCGGGCCGGGGTCACCGTATCGGCGATGACGAGCGTGAGCGCGGACGGGCCGGCGCCCACCATCCTCGTCTGCGTGAACGGCGGCGCCTCGGCGGCGGACCCGATCCTGCGCAACGGCTGCTTCGGCGTGAACGTGCTCGGCGGGGATCAGCAGCACGTCTCCGACACCTTCGCGGGCCGGTCGGAGCCCCGCGACGGCGACCGGTTCTCCGCCGTGCGCTGGGAGCCGGGTGCGACCGGCGCGCCCCTGATCGAGGGCGCCCTGGCCGCCTTCGACTGCCGGCTCCAGTCCGCCGACCTCGTCGGCACGCACCACGTCATGATCGGCGCGGTGCAGTCGGTGCGCGTCTCCGAGACGGGAACGCCGCTGATCTACGGCATGCGGCGCTATCTCCGGGCGGAGACGGCCTGAGGGTTCTGGGGGGCCTGCGCGCTTCGCCTCCTCCCGGCTTTGGTTGGCGGCCTCATCCTTCGGCGTATGCAGGGGGGCCGCGTCCCGCGAGGCGCCGCAGCGTCCTGGAGAAGAGTACGGCGCAGGAGCCCGGCCCGGCGATCAGCCCGCGACGCTCCCGCCAATACGGCTTCCCCTCGCATTCCGAGAGCCTCGGAACGGCCCGGACGCCGCGACGCCCGTCAGACAAGTCCAGCCGGACGTGGATGACTGCCGCGTAAGACGCAGTCGTCGCCGTCACACCGCCCGAAGGGACCCCTAGCCCCTTTCAGCCGCCAGCCGCTCCGCGGTCTCGGCGATCGAGCGGGCTGTCTCCGCGAGCGCGTCCACCCGCTCCATCGCGCTGTCCGGCACGACCTCGCGCTCCACCTCGCGCAGGACCTCGATCTCCACGCGCTCGGGCTCGGGAGGGGGCCGGTTGCGCAGGTCCTCGAGCATCCGGCCCTGCTCGGCCACGCGCCGGTCCATGCTGCGCAGCTCCTCCTCGGCGCTGATCGCCTTGTCGGCGAGCATCAGCCCGGCCATCAGGAGCATCCTGTCCTGCGTCAGCCGTCCGCCGGCCTCGGCCAGCACCTGCGCCTCGCGGTCGAGCATGGCGGCGGCGGATTCGAGGAATTCCTCCTCGCCCTCCTGGCAGGCCACGGTGAAGGGGCGGCCCCCGATCTTGATGTCCACCTCAGGCATCGGCGCGCTCCGGCTGTGCGAGGATCGGTTCGAGCTCCGCAAGCAGGAGTTTCATCTCCCGCAGGTCCATCGCCCGCGCGGCGCGCAGGCCCTCGATCTCGGCCCGGGCGGCGCCGTCGATCACGTCGGCCCCGTCGCGCCCCTCCCGCAGTTCGGCGTTCGAGGCCGTGAGCGTCTCGACGGCGTCGCGCAGCCGGTCGACCTCCTCGGGCGCGTAGCGGGCCTCGGCGGCGCCCGCGGCGGCGGTGGCCTCCTCGGCCCGCTGCCGGGCCTCGGCCAGGTCGGCCGCCCGCGAGTCGATCTCGGCCTCGAGCGCCTCGATCCGGGCCAGCGCCTCCTCGAGCCCGCGTTCGGCGCG
>CAZWWR010000079.1:1646-5044 GCA_964637265.1 uncultured Jannaschia sp. | reverse complement strand
CCGCAGGGCGCGCTCCATCTCCTCGATCCGCGCCTCGAGGGCCTGCGGCTCCGCCATGTGGGTCTCCCACTCGTCCGGGGTGTGCGATTTCGGCGCAAAGAAGCCGCAAGAACGCGGGGATGGCAAGGCCCGCCGCCAGGGCCGCCCGCTTGCGTGGCGCGCGCCCGCGCCGTAATCCGCGCCCGACGGGACGGCGCGGGGCGGCGACGCAGCCACGGGCCCCCGCGGGCCGCAGGAGGACGACATGCTGGACCAGACCGCCGATCTCGAGGCGCTGCGCCGGGCCAACCCGGAACACTGGCGCCGCGCCGCGGCCATCCGCACGTTCACGCTCGACGCGGTGGCGAAGGCGAAGTCCGGCCATTCCGGGATGGCGATGGGCATGGCCGACGTGGCGACGGTGCTCTGGGAGAAGCACCTCAAGTTCGACGCGGCCCACCCCGAATGGCCCGACCGCGACCGCTTCGTGCTCTCGGCCGGGCACGGCTCGATGCTGCTCTACTCGCTGCTCTACCTCACCGGCGACCCCGAGATCACGCTCGACCAGATCCGCAACTTCCGCCAGCTCGGCAGCCGGACGGCCGGCCACCCCGAGAACTTCCTCGCCCGCGGCATCGAGACGACGACCGGCCCGCTCGGCCAGGGGCTCGCCACCGCGGTCGGCCTGGCCATCGCGGAGGAGAGCCAGCGCGCCCGCTGGGGCCGCAAGATCGTCGACCACCGGACCTGGGTGATCGCGGGCGACGGCTGCCTGATGGAGGGCGTCAGCCAGGAGGCCATCGCGCTCGCCGGCCGGCAGGAACTCTCCCGCCTCGTGGTGCTTTGGGACAACAACGGCATCACCATCGACGGCAAGGTGTCCCTCTCCGACCGCACCGACCAGCAGATGCGCTTCCGCGCCTGCGGCTGGCGGGTGCTCGAGGTCGACGGGCACGACCCGGAGGCCATCGACGCCGTGCTCGAGGAGGCCAAGGGCGGCGACGCCCCGGTGATGATCGACTGCCGCACACACATCGCCATCGGCTCCTCGGCGCAGGACACCGCGAAGGGGCACGGCGCGCTCACCGACGCGGGGCTGATTGAGGCGACGAAGCGCGCCTACGGCTGGGATCACGCGGCCTTCGACATCCCGGACGACCTCAAGCAGGAATGGGAGGCGATCGGGCGCCGCGGGGCCGAGGAGCGCGGGGCCTGGGAGGAGCGTTTCGGTTCCCTGTCAGACAGCAAGCGCAAGGAGTTCACCCGCTGCCTCACCGGCGAGGCCCCGCGCAAGCTGTCGGCCACGATCAAGGCGCTGAAGCGCCAGGTGGCCGAGGCGGCGCCGAAGGTCGCCACCCGCAAGGCCTCCGAGCAGGTGCTCGAGGTGCTCAACCCCATCGTCCCCGAGACCATCGGCGGCTCGGCCGACCTGACCGGCTCGAACAACACGCTGACGCCGGATCTCGGCGTGTTCACCCCCGAGGACCGCAAGGGCCGCTACATCTACTACGGGATCCGCGAGCACGGCATGTCGGCGGCGATGAACGGCATCGCGCTCCACGGCGGATCAAGGCCTTACGGCGGCACCTTCATGTGCTTCACGGACTATGCCCGCCCGGCGATGCGGCTCTCGGCGCTGATGCGGCTGCCGGTCACCTACGTGATGACGCATGACAGCATCGGCCTGGGCGAGGACGGCCCGACCCACCAGCCGGTCGAGCACCTGTCGATGCTGCGCGCCACGCCGAACATGAACGTGATCCGCCCCTGCGACGGGGTGGAGACGGCCGAGGCCTGGGAGATCGCGATCGGCGCGACGGGCACGCCGACCGTCCTGAGCCTGACGCGGCAGAACCTGCCGACGCTGCGCACCGAGTTCACCCCGCGCAACATGGTCGAGCGCGGCGCCTACGTCCTGCGGGAGGCCGAGGGAAAGCGCATGGCGATCCTGCTGGCCACCGGCTCGGAGGTGGAGATCGCGCTCGCCGCCCGCGATCAGCTCCAGCAGCTCGGCATCGGCACGCGGGTCGTCTCGATGCCCTGCTGGGAGCTGTTCGAGGCGCAGGACGAGGCGTGGCGCAAGAAGGTGCTCCCCGCCGGCCCCGTGCGCGTGGCCGTGGAGGCCGCCGTGCGCCACGGCTGGGATCGCTGGCTGACGGGCGAGCGGGGCAACCGGACGAAGGCGGGCTTCGTGGGCATGGACAGCTTCGGCTCGTCGGCCCCCTACGAGGACCTCTACGAGCATTTCGGCATCACCGCGGAGGCGGTGACCGAGGCGGTGAAGGCGATCGTCTGAGGGCGCCCGCGCCCCGGCCGCGGTGCCGGGGCGGACGGCCCGGAAAACGGGCCCCTGCCGCGCGACGCCCGCCCCGCGAAGGGCGGGCGCCGGCGTCTCAGGCGAGCATCGTGATCGGCGCCTCGATGTTCTCGGCGAAGGCCTGCAGCCACTGCGCGCCCAGCGCGCCGTCGATGACCCGGTGATCGACCGAGAGCGTGACCGACATCACCGTCGCCGTCGTCAGCTCGCTGTCCTCGCCGACCACGGGCTTCCTGTTGCCCGCGCCGACGGCGAGGATCGAGCCGTGCGGCGGGTTGATCACGGCGTCGAAGTTCTCGATCCCGAACATGCCCAGGTTCGACACCGCGAAGGAGCCGCCCTGGTACTCATGCGGCGCCAGCTTTCGCTCGCGGGCGCGGGTGGCGAGGTCCTTCATCTCGGCCGACAGCGCCGAGAGCGACTTGAGATGCGCGTCCTTCAGCACGGGCGTGAAGAGCCCGCCCTCGATGGCCACCGCCACGGCCACGTCCGACGGCGCCAGCTTCAGGATCCGGTCCCCGGCCCAGACGGCGTTCGCATCCGGCACGGCCTGGAGCGCCAGCGCGGAAGCCTTGATGACGAAGTCGTTGACCGAGAGCTTCACGCCCCGGCTCTCGAGCTGCTTGTTGAGCTGCGAGCGGAACTTGAGGAGCGCGTCGAGCCGCACCTCGCGGCGGAGGTAGAAATGCGGGATCGTCTGCTTCGCCTCGGTGAGGCGGGCGGCGATCGTCTTGCGCATCCCGTCGAGCTTGACCTCCTCGAACTCCCGGCCGTCGTACATCTTCATGACCTGCTCGGCGGCCATGCCGGCGGGCATCGCGGGCTTCTGGCCGTCGGACTTGGCGGCCGGCGCATCGGCCTTCGGCGCGTCCGCCTTGGCAGGGGCCCCGGCCTCGCCGGGCTCGAACGCCTCCACATCGGCCTTGACGATCCGCCCGCGCGGGCCGGAGCCCTTGACCTGGGAGAGATCGATGCCGCGGTCCTTGGCGATGCGCCGAGCCACCGGCGTGGCGAAGAGCCGCTTGCCGTCGCCCTCCTGCGGCGCGGCGGGGGCGGGGCCGGACGCGCCGGTTTCAACCTGGTCGGCCACGGCGGTCTCGCG
>CAZWWR010000079.1:0-1636 GCA_964637265.1 uncultured Jannaschia sp. | reverse complement strand
CGGCGGGCGACGGGGGTGGCGAAGAGGCGCTTGCCGTCGCCGCCAGAGGGCGCGGGCGAAACGTCTGGCTTGGCACCCGCGTCGGGCGCCTTCTCGCCCAGCTCCGTCTCAGAGGGCCCGCGGCCGTAGCCCTTGGCCGGCTCGGTGGCCTCGGACGCGCCGGCGGGCGCCTCGTTGGAGGAGGCCTCGGCACCCCCGCCCGTCTCGCCAATGTCGTCGGCCGACTCCCCGTCGGCCAGAAGCACGGCGATGGGCGAGTTGACCTTTACGCCTTCGGTCCCCTCCTCGACGAGGATCTTGCCGACGGTGCCCTCGTCGACGGCCTCGAACTCCATGGTGGCCTTGTCCGTCTCGATCTCGGCCAGCAGGTCGCCCGAGGCGACCTCGTCGCCCTCCTTGACGAGCCACTTGGCGAGCGTGCCCTCCTCCATCGTAGGGCTGAGCGCGGGCATCAGGATCTCAGTTGGCATGATCGTCCTCGATCTAGTCTTCGCCGCGCAGGCGGATGGCGTCGTAGGGGGGTCGAGGCGCGCGGCCCTCGGCGCGGGCCAGCAGCGCGGCCCGGATCGGGCGGGCCTTCGCCGCCAGCGCCTCGTGCGCCGTCTGGTGGGAGGGACGGGCCGCGAGCGAGCCGCCGAGCAGCGCCTCGGGGACGAGGCCGCGGATACGACGCCCGTCCTCCTCGATGCTGACGCGGTAGGCGTCGCGCGCGACGTCCCTGCCCTCCACCCGGATCACTTGTAGGTCACCTTGCGGACCGCCTCGATCACCTCGGCCACGGAGGTGAGCGCCAGCTTCTCGAGGTTGGCCGCGTAGGGCATCGGCACGTCCTTGCCCGTGCAGGTGACGACCGGCGCGTCGAGGTAGTCGAAGGCGCGCTGCATGATCGTGGAGGCCATGTGGTCGCTGTAGGAGGCGACCGGGAAGCCCTCCTCCACGGTGACGCAGCGGTTGGTCTTCATCACGCTCGCCAGCACGGTGTCGTAGTCGACCGGGCGCAGCGTGCGCAGGTCGATCACCTCGGCCTCGATGCCGTGCTCCTCGGCCAGCTTGTCCGCGGCGTCGAGCGCGTAGGTCATGCCGATCCCCCAGGAGACGATCGTCACGTCCGAGCCTTCCCGCCAGATCCGGGCCTTGCCGAAGGGCACGGTGAAGTCGTCGAGCACCGGCACGTCGAAGGAGCGCCCGTAGAGGATCTCGTTCTCGAGGAAGATCACCGGGTTGGGATCGCGGATCGCCGTCTTCAGCAGGCCCTTCGCGTCGGAGGCCGAGAAGGGCTGGACGACCTTCAGCCCCGGCACGGAGCTGTACCAGGCGGCATAGTCCTGGCTGTGCTGCGCGGCCACGCGGGCGGCGGCGCCGTTGGGGCCGCGGAACACGATCGGGCAGCCCATCTGCCCGCCCGACATGTAGAGCGTCTTGGCGGCCGAGTTGATGATCTGGTCGATCGCCTGCATCGCGAAGTTGAAGGTCATGAACTCCACGATGGGCCGCAGCCCGCCGAAGGCCGCGCCGACGCCGATGCCCGCGAACCCGTGCTCGGTGATCGGCGTGTCGATGACGCGGCGGGCGGAGAACTCGTCGAGCAGGCCCTGGCTGATCTTGTAGGCGCCCTGGTACTCGGCCACCTCCTCGC
>CAZWWR010000078.1:12354-12637 GCA_964637265.1 uncultured Jannaschia sp. | reverse complement strand
TCCTGCTGAACCGCGCGCCGACGCTGCACCGCCTCGGCATCCAGGCCTTCGAGCCGGTGCTGATCGAGGGCAAGGCGATCCAGCTCCACCCGCTCGTCTGCTCGGCGTTCAACGCCGATTTCGACGGCGACCAGATGGCCGTCCACGTGCCGCTCTCGCTCGAGGCGCAGCTCGAGGCGCGCGTGCTGATGATGAGCACCAACAACGTGCTCTCGCCCGCGAACGGCGCGCCCATCATCGTGCCGTCGCAGGACATGGTCCTCGGCCTCTACTACGTGACGAT
>CAZWWR010000078.1:0-12315 GCA_964637265.1 uncultured Jannaschia sp. | reverse complement strand
CTTCTCCTCGATCGAGGAGGTCGACCACGCGCTCGAGGCCGGCGAGGTGCACCTGCACACCAAGATCAAGGCGCGGGTGACGCAGATCGACGACATGGGCCAGGAGGTCGGGCGCGTCTACGAGACGACGCCGGGCCGCGTCCGGCTGGGCGCGCTCCTGCCGCCCAACGCGAAGGCGCCGTTCGACCTCGTCAACAAGCTCCTGCGCAAGAAGGACGTGCAGCAGGTGATCGACACCGTCTACCGCTACTGCGGGCAGAAGGAGTCGGTGATCTTCTGCGATCAGATCATGTCGCTCGGGTTCCGCGAGGCGTTCCGCGCGGGCATCTCCTTCGGCAAGGACGACATGGTCGTCCCCGAGTCGAAGTGGCCCATCGTCGAGGAGACGCGCGACCAGGTGAAGGAGTTCGAGCGCCAGTACATGGACGGGCTCATCACCCAGGGCGAGAAGTACAACAAGGTCGTGGACGCCTGGTCGAAGTGCAACGACAAGGTGACCGACGCGATGATGACGACCATCTCGTCCACGGGCACCGACGAGACCGGCGCCGAGAACGAGCCGAACTCCGTCTACATGATGGCCCATTCCGGCGCGCGCGGCTCGGTCACGCAGATGAAGCAGCTCGGCGGGATGCGCGGCCTGATGGCCAAGCCCAACGGCGACATCATCGAGACGCCCATCATCTCCAACTTCAAGGAGGGGCTGACCGTTCTGGAGTACTTCAACTCCACCCACGGCGCCCGGAAGGGCCTCTCGGACACCGCGCTCAAGACGGCGAACTCGGGCTACCTCACGCGGCGCCTCGTGGACGTCGCGCAGGACTGCATCATCCGCGTCGAGGATTGCGGCACCGACCGCGCGATCACCGCGCAGGCGGCGGTCAGCGACGGCGAGATCGTCGCCTCGATCTCCGAGCGCGTGCTCGGGCGTGTCGCGGCCGAGGACGTGACGGTGCCCGGCGAGGACGAGGTGATCGTCTCGAACGGCGAGCTCATCGACGAGCGCCGCGCCGACGCCATCGAGGCGGCGGGCGTGCCCTCGATGCGGGTGCGCTCGCCGCTCACCTGCGAGGCGGAGGAGGGCGTCTGCGCCCAGTGCTACGGCCGTGACCTGGCCCGCGGCACGAGGGTGAACATCGGCGAGGCGGTGGGCATCATCGCCGCCCAGTCGATCGGCGAGCCCGGCACGCAGCTGACGATGCGGACGTTCCACATTGGCGGCGTGGCGCAGGGCGGGCAGCAGTCCTTCCTCGAGGCCTCGGCCGCCGGCGTGATCGAGTACCGCAACGCCAACCTCCTGACCAACGAGCTCGGCGAGCTGCTGGTCATGGGGCGCAACATGTCGATCGCAATCATGGACGAGAACGGCGAGGAGCGGGCGAGCCACAAGCTCGGCTACGGCACCAAGCTGTTCGTCAAGGACGGCGCGCGCGTGGAGCGGGGCGACCGGCTCTTCGAGTGGGATCCCTACACCCTGCCGATCATCGCCGAGGCCGCGGGCAAGGTGAAGTTCGTCGACCTCTACGACGGCATCTCGGTGCGTCAGGAGACCGACGACGCCACCGGCATGACCCAGAAGATCGTGGCCGACTGGCGCTCGGCGCCGAAGGGCTCGGACCTCAAGCCCGAGATCTTCATCGTCGGCGAGGACGGGGAGCCCATGCGCAACGAGGCGGGCAACCCGGTGATCTACACCATGTCGGTGGACGCGATCCTCTCGGTGGAGGACGGCCAGAGCATCGCCGCGGGCGATGTCCTGGCCCGCATCCCGCGGGAGGGCGCACGGGCCAAGGACATCACGGGCGGCCTGCCGCGCGTGGCGGAGCTCTTCGAGGCCCGCCGTCCGAAGGACCACGCGATCATCGCGGAGGCCGACGGCACGGTGAAGTTCGGCAAGGACTACAAGAACAAGCGCCGGATCACCGTGGTGCCGACCGACGACAGCCTCGAGCCGGTCGACTACATGGTGCCCAAGGGCAAGCACATCCCGGTGGCCGAGGGCGACTTCGTCCAGAAGGGCGACTACATCATGGACGGCAACCCCGCGCCGCACGACATCCTGCGGATCATGGGGATCGAGGCGCTGGCCGACTACCTGATCGACGAGGTGCAGGACGTCTACCGGCTGCAGGGCGTGAAGATCAACGACAAGCACATCGAGGTCATCGTCCGGCAGATGCTCCAGAAGTACGAGGTGCTGGAGTCGGGCGACACGACGCTCCTGAAGGGCGAGCATGTCGACAAGATGGAGCTCGACGAGGCCAACGCGAAGGCCGAGAAACGCGGCGACCGCCCGGCCGTGGCCGAGCCGATCCTGCTCGGGATCACCAAGGCCTCGCTGCAGACGCGGTCCTTCATCTCGGCGGCCTCCTTCCAGGAGACGACGCGGGTGCTGACCGAGGCCGCGGTGCAGGGCAAGCGCGACACGCTGCTCGGCCTGAAGGAGAACGTGATCGTCGGGCGCCTCATCCCGGCCGGCACGGGCGGGGCCACGCAGCGCGTGCGCCGCATCGCCACCGAGCGCGACACCGTCGTGATCGAGGCGGCCCGGGCGGAGGCCGAGCAGGCCGCCGCGCTCGCCGCGCCCTCGGAGTCGACGGTCGACGAGATCTTCGGCGAGGACCAGCGCGTGGAGTGACCGCGCCCCTCGCGCAGAACGGGGCCCCGCCGGGATGCCGGCGGGGCCCCGTCTCGTTGTGGGCCCCCCCCTGAACGGGGCCGAACCGCGGATCTTAATCCGCACGGGTGAGTACCGCCACGCAGGCGCCGCGGATGCAGGATCGCCGCTCCGGCGCCGCCGGTGGCGGAGGGTCGGGGCGGCGTGTCCGGCCCGCGCGCCCGTCCGGCGGCGGGCCGGGAGGGCGGTCAGCCGCCGGACATGATCGCCTCGACCTCGTCGAGCGCGTAGTAGCGGACCTCCTCGATGCCCTCCTCGCCGAACTGCCAGACGACCGCGGGCGCGCTCACGTCGCCGTTGGCGTCGAAGCGCACGTCGCCGGTGGCGCCCTGGTAGAGCACGGTGCCGCCGCCCGCGAGGATCTCCTTCGCCTGCGCGAAGCCGGCCGCGTCGGCGGTGACGGGGGTGCCCTCGGGATCGGTCACGCGGGGCACGGCGGCGGCGATGGCGGCGCCGTCCGCGCCCTCGCCGGCCGCCTCCATGGCGAGCAGGGCGATCATCGTCGCGTCGTAGCTGTTGGCGAGGCCCGGCCCGGTGGGCGCCCCGCCGAAGCGCTCCGTGTAGCGGGAGACGAAGGCGTCGGCGCTCTCCGCGCGGGGGCTGGCCGTGTCGGTGCCGAGCGCCGTGCCGAGATACTCCATGCCGACGTTGTCGCGGAATTCCTCGGACTTGAGCGAGTTCGCGAGGATCATGTTCTGCGTGCCGCCGAGCCCGATCCACTCCCGCACGGCCATCGTGCCCTCGGCGGGGTAGAGCGCGAGGTAGATCGCGTCGGGCCGGCCCGCGAGGGCGGAGGCGACCTCGGCCCGGTAGGAGGGCTGCGCGTCGTTGAGTGCGACGCTGTCCGTCACCGCGATGCCCATGCGCTCGAAGTCGTCGGCGATGATGCGGGCGATGTCCTGCCCCCAGTCGTCGTTCTTGTAGAGGATGGCCACCGACTCCCAGCCCTGGTCGGCCGCGACCTGCGCCCCGACCGCCGCCTGCACGCCGGTGGTGGCGAAGGTGCGGAACCAGAGCCCGTCGGTGTCGCCCTCCTCGGCGAGGGTGGTGAAGGCGGTGGAGGAGGAGCAGCACGACATCTGCATCACGCCCGAGGGCACCGTGACCGACGTGAGGATCGGCATGGAGACGCCCGACGAGACGGCGCCGAGCAGCAGGTCGACCCCGTCGAGATCGACGAGCGCGCGGGCGGCGTCCACGCCGACCTTCGGATCGGTCTGGCTGTCGCGCAGCACCATCTCGACCGTGCAGCCGCCGGCGCCGCCGGCCTCGTTCGCCTGATCCACGGCGAACTGCGCGACCTCGGCGATGGGGCGGCCCCAGTCGACGGAGGTGGGCAATACGGCGCCGATCTTGGTCGTGCAGCCCTGGGCTAAGGCCGGGCCGGCGCCGAGCGCGAGGCCCGCCGCGGCGGCGGGAAGGAGGAGGTGTCTCATGGGGTGCTCCCTGCTGGGGTGAGGATCGGGCGGCGGGTCTTGTCGCCCACGCGCTCCGGGAAGAGGCCCTCGGGCCGCCACATCAGCATCCCGACGATGACGGAGCCGATCAGGACCCACTGGATCGAGCCGGTGTAGAGTTGCCAGGACACGGGCGCGAAGGCCGAGAGCGCCCAGCCCGAGGCCGTCCACGCGCCCCAGATCAGAACCGCGCCCGCCACCGCGCCCCGGTTGTTGCCGGCGCCGCCGACGATCAGCATGGCCCAGATCTGGAAGGTGAGGATCGGCAGCACGTCCTGCGGGCTGACGAAGGCGTAGAAGCTCCCGTAGAGGGCGCCGGACAGGCCCATGATCGCCGAGCCGGCGACGAAGGAGACGAGGCGCACGCGGGCGGGCGACTTGCCAAGCGAGCGCGCCGCCTCCTCGTCCTCCCGGATCGCGCGAAGCAGGCGACCGAAGGGGGCCCGGGCCAGCCGCTCGAGGAACAGGTAGGTCAGCAGCAGCGCGGCGAGCACGACCCCGAGGTAGAGCATCGACCAGGCGAGGCCGTCCCCGGCGGCCTCCCGGAACGGCCGCTCGAACCCGCGGACGCCCTGCGCGCCGCCGGCCAGCCACTGCGCGTTGCGCATCACGTTCTCGAAGGCCACCGCGACGCCGAAGGTGGCAATGGCGAGGTAGTCGTGCCTCAGCCGCAGGGTGAGGAGCCCGACGCCCCAGGCGAGAAGCCCGGCCGCCGCCACGCCCCCCGTCACGGCGAGCGGCCACGGCCAGCCGTACCCGCCCAGATGCGTGGCCGGCGGCCCCCCGAGGAGGAGCGTGCCGTAGGCGCCCGCGCCGAAGAAGGCGACCACGCCGCCGTTGAAGAGGCCGGTATAGCCCCAGTGGAGGTTCAGGCCGAGCACCGCGATCGCCAGGATCGCCGCGACGGTGGAGAAGAACACCGCGTAGGACAGGAGCCCGATCACGCGCGCGCCTCGCCGAACAGGCCGTGCGGCCGGATGAGGAGCACCGCGAGGATGATCAGGAAGGGCAGGGCGGGCGTGTAGCCGGGGGGCAGCACGACGAGCGCGAGGTTGCCCGCGATGCCGACGAGGAAGCCGCCGAGCATGGCGCCCGGCACGGATCCGATGCCCCCGACGATGGTCGCCGCGAAGATCGGCAGGACGAGATCGCGCCCCATCACGGGGATAATCTGGTTGGTGAGCCCGTAGAAGATGCCCGCCGCCGCGGCGAGCGCGCCCCCGACGGCCCAGACGGCGAGGATCGCGCCGCGCAGGTTCACGCCCGCGACCTGCGCAAGTTCCGGGTTCTCGGCCACCGCCCGGAGCGAGAAGCCGAAGGTGGTGCGCGTGAGCACGAGGTGCAGCGCCGCCATCAGCGCGAGGGCGAGCACCAGGACGAGGACCTGGTCGGGCTTCACGAGGATGAGCGGGTCGAGGCTGAGCACGTGGGCGAAGGCGATGTCGCGGCTGTAGAGATGCGGCGACAGGCCGAAGGCGAGGCCGATCAGGTTGCGGAGCACCAGCGCGACGCCGAAGCTGGCGAACACCATCGACAGCTCGCCCCCCTTCGCGCGCACCCGGCGGAAGACGAGGCGGTCGAGCAGGACGGCCGAGGCGGCGGTGAGGGCCATCGCCGGAGGGATCGCGAGCGCCACCGCGCCGGAGAGCGAGAGCGGCCCGATCCCTTCGGCCAGCGCGGGGGCGAGGGCGGCCACGATCGGGCCGATGACGAGGGCGCAGTAGGCCCCGATCGACAGCAGCTCGGCGTGGCTGAAGTTGGCGAAGCGCAGGACGTGCATCACCATCGTCAGCCCGATCGCGCCGAGCGACAGGATGGCGCCCACGAGCACGCCGTCGATCAGGTGCTGGATCACGCCGCCCGCCTCCGGCGTCCCATGAAGATCTCCGCGAGCACGGCGCCGTCGCGCAGTTCGGCCGCGGGCGCGTCGAGCTCGATGCGCCCCTCGGCGAGGCAGACGCAGCGATCCGCCAGAGCCAGCGCCCGCTTCACGTTCTGCTCCACGAGGAGGATGGCCGTCCCGTCGTCGGCGAGCCTGCGGGCGAGGTCGAGCACCTCCCCCGCCGCGGCGGGCGAGAGGCCGGCGGAGGGTTCGTCGAGGAGGAGGAGCCCGGGCGCGTGGGCCAGCGCCATCGCCAGGGCGAGGATCTGCCTCTGCCCGCCCGACAGCGCGCCGCCCCGCGCCCGCGCCTTCTCGGCGAGGAGGGGGAACCGCGCCTCGAGCTCGGCCATGCGGGAGGCGGGGTCGGGGGACCGCCGCGTGGCGAGGGCGAGGTTCTCCCGCACCGTCAGGCCACGGAACACGTTCCGGGTCTGCGGCACGTAGGCGATGCCGTGCAGGGCGAGCCGGTCGGGGGCGATGCCGGTGATCTCCGTCCCGCCGCGCCGGACCGCGCCCGCTGAGACGGGCACGAGCCCCGCGACGGCCTTCACGAGCGTCGACTTGCCGGCGCCGTTCGGCCCCACGACCGCGGTGATCCCGCCGCCGAGGACGAGGTCGATGCCCCGGAGCACGGGCATGTCGGGCCGGTAGCCCGCCTCGAGCCCCTCGATCCGAAGCGCCTCAGGCATGGACGGAGCCGAGATAGGCGTCCACCAGCAGCGGGTCGCGCTGCGCCGCCTCGGGCGGGCCCTCGAACACGACGCGCCCCTGCGCGAGGGCCACGATGGGCGCGCAGTGGCGCATCACGAGATCCATGTCGTGCTCGATGACGACGAAGGTCGTGCCGCGGGCATTGAGCGCCTCGATCCGCTCGATCAGCACCTCGGTCAGGGCGGGGTTCACGCCGGCCGCCGGCTCGTCGAGCAGGATCACCTCGGGGTCCCCCATCAGGGCGCGGGCCAGCTCGAGGAGCTTCGTCTGGCCCCCGGAGAGCTTGCCCGCCGGGTGGCCTGCATGGGCGGCGAGGGTGCAGAAGTCGAGAACCTCCATCGCGCGGGCGCGGTGCCGAGCCTCCTGCCGGGCGACGGCGCGGGGGTTCAGGAAGGGCCCCCAGATCCGCTCGCCCGCCTGCCCGCCGGGGGCCACGAGCACGTTCTCGAGCACCGACATCCGGGCGAAGGGGCGCGGGATCTGGAACGTCCGCCCGAGCCCGCGCGAGAAGCGGCGCTCCGGGGGCAGGGCCGTCACGTCCTCGCCCCCAAGCAGGACGCGCCCCTCGCTCGGGGCGAGCGCGCCGGCCAGGAGGTCGAACAGCGTCGACTTGCCGGCGCCGTTCGGCCCGATCAGGCCGGTCATCGTTCCCCGGCCGATGCGCAGGTCGACCCCGTCCACCGCGTGCAGGGCGCCGAACCGGCGGACGAGGCCGCGGGTCTCGAGGACCGGCTCAGCCACCGAGGACCGCGTCGTCGGGATTGGAGCTGAGGTTGTACTTCATGATCCGCCCGTGCCGGCCCGTCCGGTCCCGCTCCAGCCCGAAGACCGGCCCGGCGGGTCCGTCCGCCTCGGCGAGCACGCCCCCGATCTCGGCACGGTCGGCCTCGGTCAGGCGCATCCGCAGGGCATCGAGGGTGCGGGGCAGATGGCGGGCGTAGCGCGCCCCGACGATCGCCGCGGCGACGTTCGGCCGGTCGAGCACCCAGGCCGTGGCCGCCGCCGAGAGGTCGGCCCCGTGGCGTCGGCCGACGTCGTGGAGGGCGTCGAGCAGGCGCTGGAACCGCTCCCACGGGCCGAACTCGTCGATGACGAGGCGGTACTTCACGAGGCTGCGGTTGTCGAAGGCGAAGCCCGGGTCCGGGCGGCCGCGCCACGCCTCCGTCAGGAACCCGCCCGCCAGCGTGCCGAAGGCGAGGATGGCGATGCCGCGCCCGGCCGCCCAGGGCGCCAGGGCGGCCTCGGCGCGGCGATCGAGCACGGAGAGCTGCACCTGCGTCGAGACGAGCGGAAAGCCCGCATCGGCGAAGCGCTCGGTCTCCGGCACGTCCCAGTTGGTGACGCCGAGATGCGCGATCTTGCCGGCCTCCCGCAGCCGGAGCAGGGGCTCGAGCGCCCGGACGGGCTCGCCGAGGGACATGTCCCACCAGTAGAACTGAACGAGGTCGAGGCGCTCGGCCCGCAGGCGCCTCAGCGAGCGGTCGACGACCTCCTCGACGTCCCGATGCGACAGCCGCGGCAGGAGCCCGAGATCCGGCACGAACTTCGTGTGGACCTTCACGCGCGCCGCGGCCTCGGGGCGACGGCGGCGCAGGTCGGCCGTGAACTCGCCGATCATCTCCTCGACGCCGGTGTAGATGTCCGCGCAGTCGAAGGTGGCGATGCCGGCGTCGACGAATGCCTCCATGTCGCGGATCGCGCGGCTCCGGTCGACGGGCCCGTGATCGCCGGCGAGCTGCCAGCCGCCGCGGATCACGCGGCTGATCGCGTGGCCGGGGGCGAGCGCCGCCGTCGCGGCGGCTCCGGCGGGAGCGTCGCTCACTCCCGCCACCAGGGCGCCCCCCGCTCGCCGGGCAGGCCGGTGGTGGCCGCGTGGGAGAAGCGCCGCCTGCCGTCGCGCGTCACGCGGAAGCGGCCGCCGCAATGCGGGTCGGGGCAGGCGACCTCGGCGTCGGTGCTCATCCAGTCCGCGGGATCGGTGTCGCGCTGCTTCGCGGGCAGGAGCGGCAGCAGCGCGGCGAGCGCGTACATCGAGACCCGGGCGCCCTCGGGGAAGACGAGCGTCTCGCCCTCGACCCGGAACCCCTCGCCCTCGACGTGGCGGCACACGGGCGTCCGGCCGTCGAGCACGGTCTCCACCCGCAGATCGTGCAGCCAGAACTCCCCCTCCGCCACGCGCGCCTCCGTTGCTGTGATCTGTGATATTTGATACCTCCCCCCTGTCAAGCGAGCGGGGCCGGCCGGGCGGTGGGACGATGACGGAAGGTGCGGTACGGATGGAAGGACGGATCGCCCGGCTCGAGGTCTCCAAGCTGCGGGAGAACGTCTACGCCGCGCTGCGCGACGCCTTCACCGCGGGGGCCTTCGCTCCGGGCGAGACGCTGAGCCTTCGCGACCTCGCCGCCGATCTGGGCACGTCCCCGACCCCCGTCCGCGAGGCCGTCCGGCGGCTCGTCGCGGAGGGCGCCCTCGTGGACACGCCGAGCCGGACGCTGCAGGTGCCCCCCTTCGATGCCCGCCGGATGGCCGACCTGAAGGCCGCGCGCCTCGCGCTCGAGCCCCTGGTGCTGGCGCAGTCGGCGGAGGCGATGGCGCCTTCGGACGTCGACGCGCTGGAGGATCTGCTCGACGCGCGGGAGGGGCGGGCGGCGGCGCGGCCCGACGCGGGGCCGGACCTCCGGGGCAACTACGCGTTCCACTTCGCGCTCTACCGCCACTCCCGCTCGGCGGTGCTGCTGCCCCTGATCGAAGGGCTCTGGGTGCAGTACGGGGCCTATCTCAACCGGATCGTCCGGCAGGCCGCGGCGCGCGCCGTGGCCGAGCACGTCCACCACCGCGAGATCGTGTCCGCGCTCCGCGCCGGGGACCTTCCGGGCGCGCAGGCGGCGCTGGAGGCCGACATCGAGCGGAGCTTCGCGCTGCTCGCACCGGGCCGCCCCGCATGAGCCCGCCGCGCGTCCGCCTGCCCGGAGGGCTCGAGATCCCGCGCCTCGTGACGGGTCTGTGGCAGATCGCCGACATGGAGCGGGCCGCGCCGCTCGACCCGGAGGCCGGGGCCGACGCCCTCGCGGGCTACGCGGCCGCGGGCTTCGACGCGTTCGACATGGCCGATCACTACGGCAGCGCCGAGATCGTGGCCGGCCGGCTGCTGGCCCGCGGCGTCGGCGCGAAGGCCTTCACCAAGTGGTGCCCCGCGCCGGGCCCGATGGACGCCGCGACCGTCCGCGCCGGCGTGCAGGAGCGGCTCGACCGGCTCGGTGTCCGGCAGGTGGACCTGCTGCAGTTCCACTGGTGGGCCTTCTCCCATCCCGCCTGGCTCGACGCGCTGCATGAGATGACGGCGCTCCGGGAGGAGGGGCTGATCGGCGAGCTGGGCGTCACCAACTTCGATGCCGCCCACCTGCGGCTCGCGCTCTCCGACGGGGTGCCGCTGCGGACGAACCAGGTCTCCTTCAGCCTCGTGGACCGGCGCGCCGCGGGCCCCCTCGCGGCGCTCTGCGCGGAGCGCGGGGTGAGCCTCCTCGCCTACGGCACGCTGTGCGGCGGCTTCCTGTCGGAGCGGTGGCTCGGCGCGCCGCCGCCCGCGCCCGAGGACTGGTCCAAGATGAAGTACCTGCGCTTCATCGAGGCGGCCGGGGGCTGGGAGCCGTTCCAGGGCCTCCTGCGCGCGGCCGATGCCGTCGCCAGACGCCACCGGGTGAGCATCGCCAACGTGGCGACGCGCTGGGTGCTCGATCATCCCCACGTGGCCGCCTGCATCGTCGGCGCGCGGCCGGGCGAGAGGGAGCACCGCGACGACAACCTCCGCGCCTTCGGCTTCGCGCTGACGGAGGAGGACGGGGCGGAACTCGAGGCGGCCTTCGCGGAGATGACCCCCGTGCCGGGCGATTGCGGCGACGAGTACCGGACGCCGCCCTTCCTCACCGCGTCGGGCGACCTCTCGCATCATCTCGACTCGATGTCTCAGGCCCACGCGCCCGAACCCGTGCCGGGGCGCCCCGCCGCCCGGCGCATCTCGACGGGAACGGCGTGGGAGGAGATCGCCGGCTATTGCCGGGCGCAGCGGATCGGGGACCGGATCCTCGTCTCGGGCACCACGGCGACTGCCGGCGCCAGCCGCCCGGTCGCTCCGGGCGACGCGGCGGCGCAGACGACCTTCGCGATGGACCGGATCCTCGCATCCGTCTCCGCGCTCGGCGGGACGGCGGGCGACATCGTCAGGACGCGGATCTACCTCTCCCCCGAGGCCGAGGGGCAGATCGAGGGCGTCTGCCGCGCCCATGCGCGCGCCCTCGCCGGCACGCGCCCCGTCAACACGCTCGTCATGGCCGGGCTGGTCGGCACGCATCTTGTGGAGGTCGAGGCGGAGGCGGTGGTCTCCGGCCAGGCTTCTTCGGATCCCGAGGATTAACTGCGGTTTGGGGGTCGGCAGGATAGCCGCGTCGTCGGCGGAGCGATCCGGAGGCAGTCGTTGGGGCCCTACTATGTGTCGGCAGGGCGGCCGCCGTGCGTGATGACCTTTGCGGGGGAGGTCTGCATCCGAACGGGGGCCGTCCTTCTACCTGCCTTGCCCCGTCGGGTCGCGGCATCAGGCACGGACACGGGGCAGCCTCGCCTGATCGGGTCCCCCGGAAGCGCGGCGCCTGACGACGGCGAGGTACCACGGCGCCCCGGCCGGGCGATCCGAGTGCCGTCCGACGCCGCCTCGCGTTCGTGCGCGGGGCGCTGGCTGGCATTCCAGGCGTGCCGAACCGCACGGGCGCTACGATGGGACGGCCGTTCGAGAACCGGGGGGATGGTGGAGCCAAGGGGAGTCGAACCCCTGACCTCTTGCATGCCATGCAAGCGCTCTACCAACTGAGCTATGGCCCCTCCGTGCGCGGGGGATAGGCGGATGCAGGCGGGCGCGCAAGCGGGAAAACGTCCCGCCCCGCCGTCAGGGCCCGCCGCCGGTCCGCGCGTTCAGTCCTCGTCCTTCTCCTCGGCCACGTCGCCGAGATCGTCGATCGCCACGTTGCCGTCGTCGGCGTCGTCGTCGAGCACGTCGTCGTCATCGTCGACGTCCACGTCCTCCTCGATGTCGTCCTCCTCGAGCAGGATGTCCTCGTCGGCCTTGGTCTTGGTCGTGGCGGGATCCTCCTTGTCGGCCACCAGGACGCGGGTCTTCGTCCCGGTCTCCACGACGACGGTCTCGCCGGTGTAGGGGCTGACGATGGGGCTCTTGTTCAGGTCGTAGAAGCGCTTGCCGGTGGTCGGGCAGACGCGCTTGACGCCCCATTCCTCCTTGGGCATGTGCTGTCCTCTCGTCTGGGGGTGAGGCTTGCGAAACTGGGGTGCGATGCCACAGGGGGCAAGGGGGGGCAAGCCGCCCCCCGCTCCGGAGACGCTCACGCTCGGCGGTCCAGGCGACGGGCCCGCCGGCGGGCTGGAGGTGGCGCTCCGCCGCTCGCCCCGGGCACGCCGCCTCACGCTGTCGGTGGGCCGGGCGGACGGCCGGGCGCGCCTCACCATCCCCTCTGGCCTCCCGATCGCCGAGGCGGAGGCGTTCCTCGTCCGGCAGGAGGCGTGGCTCCGCGCGCAGCTCGATG
>CAZWWR010000077.1:0-12700 GCA_964637265.1 uncultured Jannaschia sp. | reverse complement strand
GAACCGGTCAACCCCAGCTCGCTGAATAAGGGAATGGGGCCGGAGCACCGCTTACGAATAGTCCTCATGCTTCTGCGTCCGCCCAACGCGCTCGTCCGACGAGGTGCCAATCGCGATGGGCGGATACCTATGGTCGCCGCCGACCCGGGATGAGCCCCGCATGTTTCACTCCGGACGGGTCGCAATGTGCCGGACCCGGGCTTTGAGGCGCCCTGCAACATTCGTTCTTAACCAGGCGAAGCTTTTTGGGCTGCGGACTTACAGCATGTGTCGTTACATGCCCGGCAGGAACCTCTCACTCCGCCGCCGGCCGGAGTTCTTCCTCCGTGTCCGCGGATGCCGTCGCGCCTCCCGGCGCAGATGGGTCCGGATCGAGGAGCCCTGCCGCGCGAAGCTCCTTGAGGCCCGGGAGGTCCCTCGCGGATGTCAGGCCGAAATGATCGAGGAACCCCCGTGTGACCACGAAGGTCACCGGCCGCCCCGGGGTCTCCCGGCGGCGGCCGAGGCCGACCCAGCCGAGCTCCATGAGTCGCTCCAGCGTCCCGCGGCTGACCGAGACGCCCCGCACCTCCTCGATCTCCGCGCGGGTCGCCGGTTGGTGGTAGGCGATCACGGCAAGCGTCTCGAGCGCCGGCCGCGACAGCGCCCGTCGTTCGATCCGCTCACGGACCAGAAGGTAGGACAGGTCCGGCGCCGTTCGGAACGCCCATCCCTCACCGCAGCGCTCGAGCACGACACCCCGCCCTTCGCACTTGCGCGCCAGACGTTCGAGTGCCGCCACCGGATCCGGCGCACCGGGAAGCCGCGCCCGTATCTGCGCCGTCGTCAGTGGCTCGGCGGATGCGAAGAGGAGGGCTTCCACCATCCTGACCTGCGCCTCCAGCGGGGGCATCGGGAACGGATCGAGTGGCACGCTCATCTGCGCCGGACCCTGATCGGAGCGAATGTCGCGTCCTGCCTGAGTTCCGCGACGCCATGGCGCGCGAGTTCGAGCGCTGCCACGAAGGTGGCGGCCGTGGCCGCGCGGCGCCGCTCGGGCGTCGACCAATCCTGCGGCAGGAACGACATCAGATCAGCCCAGTCGCCCGCATCGCCGATCAGCGGCCTCAACCTCTCCAGCGCATCCTCCAACGTCATCACGCCCTCGCGCTCGAGCGCGTAGGGCCTGAACTCGTCGCGCGTGCGCAGCCTCGCGTAGGCCTGCAGGACATCGAGCAGGGACGCCTCCCACCGCGTCTCGCGACGGACCGACTGGACCTCGGGGGCACCCCGGGCGAAGCGGTCGCGTCCGAGGAGGTCCCGCTCCATCAGCTTGCCGGCGGCCCCACGCATCGCCTCGAGCCTCTTGAGGCGGAACGCCAGCCGCGCCGCCATCTCGTCCGCCGAGGGGCCTTCCTCCTCCGGTCCGGGGGGCAGGAGCAGGCGCGACTTGAGGTAGGCCAGCCACGCCGCCATCACGAGGTAGTCGGCGGCCAGCTCGATGCGGAGCGCCCGGGCCCTTTCGACGAAGCCGAGGTACTGCCTCGCGAGGTGGAGGACGCTGATCCGCCGGAGGTCGACCTTCTGGGTCCGCGCGAGCTGCAGCAGCAGGTCGAGCGGGCCCTCGAAGCCGTCCACGTCGACGAGCAGCGCATCCGGCTCCGCCGCGTCGTCCCGCGGCGGTCCATCCCGGGAGGGATCAGCGCGTTGCAATGCGTCCTGCACGCGATACCTCGGCGGTGGCGGCGGCGGGCGCGCAGAGGGCGGCAAGCTCGGCGCGGGCCTCCGACATGTCAAGCGGCTCCCCCAGCCCGCGGAGAGCGAGCGCGGCCGCCGCACGCCCTTCCGCCTCCGCCTGGAGCAGCCCCGCCTCGGTGGCCACGGTCTCCATCTCGGCCAGTTCCCCGTTGCAATGCAGGACCACGTCGCACCCGGCGGCGAGCGACGCACGAGAGCGGAACGCGAGGCTTCCCGGCAGGGCGCCCATGGAGATGTCGTCCGTCATGAGCAGGCCGGAGAACCCGATCGACTCCCGTACGATGCGCAGGACGGCCTCCGAGATCGTTCCCGGCCGTGTCGGATCGATCGCGCCGTAAGTCACATGCGCCGTCATGCCCAGCGGCAGGTCGGCAAGGACGCGGAACGGCACGAAATCTGTGGAATTAAGTACTTCGAAGGAGACGTTCACATGGGGCAGCGCCTCGTGACTGTCGGCAGTCCCGCGGCCGTGCCCCGGCATGTGCTTGACGACAGGCAGCACCCCGCCCGCGAGGGTCCCGTCCGCCATCGCCTTCGCCCGCTTCGCTGCCGCGTCCGGATCGCGGGCGAGGCATCGGTCGAAGAGGAAGGGATGCGTTCCCGGTCCTGCAACATCCGCGCAGGGAACGCAGTTCACGTCGATCCCGACCTGCCGGAGCTCCTGCGCGATGATGCGACCGCGCAGCCACATCGCCCGGTCCGGATCGGAAGCGGCTTCGGCCTGCCGCAGGGGCGAGGGCCAGGCCGTCCAGTGCGGCGGGCGTAGCCGCTGGACGCGTCCGCCCTCTTGATCCACGAGCACCGGTGCGTCACGTCCGACGGTCGAGCGGAGCTCGTCCGTCAGCCGCCTCAGCCGCTCCCGCCCGCCGGGGCCATGGTCGACGTTTCGGGAGAAGAGGATGAAGCCCCACGGGTCCGCATCGCGGAGGAACGCCGCTTCCCGCTCGGTGAGGTCGGGCCCCGAGACCCCGAGGATGAACGCGCCCGGCACGCGGGCTCTAGCGGATCGTCACGGAAAGGCAGGAGGCGCGCCCCTCGAGAAGGGTCTCGCAGAACGCCTGCGCTTGGGCCGTCTGTTCGAAGCCGACCACGCGGAGGCGCCAGAACGACCGGCCGCCACCCTCCGCCCGGTCGATCAGCCGCTGCTTGTCAGCCATGAGCGGCGCGAAGAGGCCCGACAGGCGATCCCACTCCGCCCGCGCGCCGGCCTCGCTTTCGAAGCTTCCCACCTGCGCCGCGGGTGTCCCCGGCGCATGCACCGCGCCTGCCGCCGCGCCGGAGGAGAGCGAGGCACGCCAGATCGCGGGACGCCGCGCCGGCCGGTCGGACGCCTGCGGCATGGTCATCGGTGCGGCCTCGAGCTTGGCTGCCGCGATGCGCGCCGCCTCCGGATCCGCCTCCGGTGACGACGTGCCGAGCCCGCCCAGCTTGTCGGCCGGCACCCCGGACTCCGCGGCAAGTTGCGACAGGATCTCGGCGACGTCGGCCTGAACGTCGCGCATCCGCGAGCCGGCTTCCCGGGACCCGTCCTCGCCCCCGGCGCGGTGCTCCGCGGGCAGGTCGAGCATGGCCACGTCGACGCCCCTGCCCGCCTCGGGCGCCGTGAGCGGGCCTGGGAGCGCGAGGGCGTCCGCGCCGACGGATGCGAGCGCCGGGTCGGCCGGCTCCGGCTCCGATGGCGTTTCGAGTTCGGCGACGCGCGCGCTGCGTTCGCTCATCGAGGGGGCGGCCAGCTCGATCGGGGCGGGGGCGAGCGCGATCTGCTCGGGCGTAGGAGCCGCGGCACCTCCGGACGTGATGTCGCTGAGCGCGAGGCCCTGGTACGGCGCCGTCATTCCGCCCGGCTCCTCCGGCGCGACGCGCATCGGCCCCTCCGCCGCCCGGATCACCGGCACGTCAGTCACATCCCGCAGGGCAATGTCGACTGCCCATGCTCCGGTGATCCCGATGAGCCCGAGCGACGTCGCGGCTCCGGCCCAGTTCACGAACCGCGCTCCACCGATGCGACGGCGGGGGCGGCTGACCGGTCCCGCCGAGGGTTTCGTGCCGTCGTACTCGGCTCCGAAATAATCCATGTCCGCCATCGCGCCTGTCCCTCGATGCCGGGCCGCGATCGAAGCCCACCGGCCCGGTCCGCCCGCCTTCACTGCCCGTGGCGCGCGTCGCGCGCCGCCCTCGCGGGGGCGAACCCCCGTCAGGCCGATCTCCCGGTGCGTGCGGACGAACGTCCTAGCGCAACTCCCGGACCGGCTCGACACCAAGGATAGCCAACCCCGATGCGATGACAACGGCAACCGAACGGGCCAGCGCCAATCGTGGCATCGCCGCCGCAGGCTCGTCCTGCAGGAAACGTAGCTCCGGCAAGTCGTTGCCGCGGTTCCAGAGGCCGTGGAACGCCGAGGCGAGGTCGTAGAGGTAGAAGGCGATCCGGTGCGGCTCGTGCGTCCGCGCAGCGATGCCGACTGTCCGGGGCCACTCGGACATGCGCGCGACGAGTGCCAGGTCGGCCTCGTGGACGAGGCCCGAGAGGTCGGCGCCACGCAGTGCGTCGTCATGGGCGTCGAGCCCGGCCTCCTCCGCCTTGCGCAGGACGCTCATCACCCGGGCATGCGCGTACTGGACGTACCAGACGGGGTTCTCGCGGGACTGCTCGAGCACCGCGTCGAGGTCGAACTCGAGCGGGGCGTCGTTGCGGCGCGTGAGCATCACGAAGCGCGTGACGTCTGGGCCGACCATGTCGACGACGTCGCGCAGCGTCACGAAGGTGCCCGCCCTCTTCGACATCTTGAATTCGTTCCCGTCCTTCAGAAGCTTCACCAACTGGCAGAGCTTGACGTCGAGCGGTACCTGCCCGTCGGACAAAGCCGAGACCGCCGCCTTCATCCGCTTGACGTAGCCGCCGTGATCGGCGCCGAACACGTCGATGAGCTGGCGGAAGCCCCGCTCGATCTTGTCGTGGTGATAGGCCACGTCGGGCGCGAAGTACGTCCAGCTCCCGTCGGCCTTCGCGACCGGGCGATCGACGTCGTCGCCATGCGCCGTCGAACGGAAGAGGACCTGCTCCCGCGGCTCCCAGTCGTCCGGCAGCTTGCCCTTCGGCGGCTCGAGCGTACCCCGGTAGATGAGGCCCTTCGCATCGAGGCTCGCGATCGCCTCCTCGATCCGGCCGGTGCCGTAGAGCGACCGCTCGGAGAAGAAGACGTCCATCTCCACGCCGATGCGGGCGAGGTCCGCGCGGATCAGGTCCATCATCGCGTCCGTGGAGAACAGGCGAACGTCCTCCAGCCAGACATCCTCGCCGGCGTCGACGTAGCGGTCGCCGACACGCTCCTTCAGGACCTCGCCGACCTCGCGGAGGTACTCGCCGGGATATGTTCCATCGGCGAACTCGACGGTCCGTCCGTGCGCCTCGAGGTAGCGGAGGTAGACGGACCGGGCGAGCGTATCGACCTGCGCGCCCCCGTCGTTGACGTAGTACTCCCGCGTGACCCGATGGCCCGTGAAGGCGAGCAGGTTCGCCAGCGCGTCACCGAAGACCGCCCCCCGCGTGTGCCCGACGTGCAGCGGACCGGTCGGGTTGGCCGAGACGTACTCGACGTTCACCGGCACCCCCTTCCCCACGTCCGCCTGCCCGAAGGTGGCGCCCTCGCGCAGGATCGTGGCGACGGTTCCCTGCCATACGGCCGGTGAGAGCCGGAGGTTGAGGAACCCCGGGCCGGCGACCTCTACAGAAGTGAGGCGCGGATCCGAGCGCAGACGTCCGGCGAGGCCTTCGGCGATGTCGCGCGGCTTCCGGCGCGCGGGCTTCGCCACGACCATCGCGACGTTCGAGGCCATGTCGCCATGCGCCGCATCCCGCGGCGGCTCCACCGTGACGGGGGCCGTGTCCAGCCCCTCCGGCAGCTCGCCCGCGAGCACGGCGTCCTCCACCGTCTCGACGACGAGTGCGCGGATGTCGGCGAAGAGGTTCATCCTGGGCTCCATTCTCCGGCTTGGAGCCCGGCGCATAGACGAAGGCGGGCCGCTTCGGAAGCGCGCTCTCGGGGGTCGCCCGGCGCCTGGCAGGCGCCTCAGTTCGCGTCGGCGATGTCCTGAGCGATGTCGACCCGGCCGAGGTTCCGCAGGAGCTGCTGCACGAGGCCGAAGTCGCGGACGGTCGTGTCGGTCACCCGCCGCGAGAGCTCGACGATCCGACCGTCGCGCAGGCTCAGACGCGCGACGTTCACCAGCCGGCCGTCCTCCGTGAAGCTCATGGCGAGAAGCTGCCGCTCGACCGGCTCGGGCGGGCGCCAGCCATCGTGGCGCACGCGCTCGCGGACGTAGAACCACACGTTCTCGTCGATCACCCCGACGGTCAGCGGGCGGCCCACGGCCTCGGCGACGGTCTCCTGCGTATCGACTCCCAGGCGGAGCCCGGCGAGGTCCTCGGGCGGCGGGATGTAGCCGTGGTCCTGGAAGGTGGCCGAACAGGCGGAGAGACCCGCCGCCGCGACGACTCCAAGGATGCAGCGCCCGAGCGCCCCCCTCCGTCCCGTCAGGTTACTCCCCTGGCTCACGCCGCCTGCCCCTCGTCGCGCGATGGCCCTCCGCCGGTGCGGCGTTGCGCCCGTTCGGCCGGTCGCATATGGCTTATCCGGACCGGCTGGGGCCGTCCAGAGCGCCGTCGCGGTCCGGCCCGAGCCCCGGAGACGGCGCAATGAATGCAGCCCCCGTGATCAGCCAGCGCCTCCGCATCTCGCGGCTGCACCGCAACCGCGTGCATCCCGTACGCATCGTCCCCGACGCCGACGAACTCGGAAAGCTCGCGGATCGGCTTGGCCTCACGAATCTCCGCAAGCTGCGTTTCGAGGGCGAACTGAGCCCCGTGGATGGAGGCTGGGCCCTCGCCGCCCGGCTCGGCGCGACCGTCGTACAGCCCTGCCGCGTGACGACCGATCCCGTGACCAGCCGGATCGAGGAGGAGGTCGCGCGCCGCTGGCTCGAAGGTTGGGAACCGTCGGACAACGCGGATGAGGAAACGCTCGACGACGGCACGGAAGGTCTGCCGGAGACGCTCGACCTCGGCCTCGTGCTGGAAGAGGAGCTTGCGCTCGCGTTGCCCCCCTTCCCGCGCGCTCCGGGCGTGGACGACGTCGACCTCGAGGCCGTGCCCCCGGGGGCCGAACCCCTGGACGAGGGGGCACGCCGCCCCTTCGCCGGGCTCGCCGCCCTGCGCGACCGGATGGGCGACGGAGGTTCCGATGACGGGGCGGGTTGAGGGGCCGGAGGCATGACGTTCGTCACCTGGCTCGTCATCGCGATCACCCTCTACGCAATCGGAGCGATCCTGTTCGGCCTCTACGACGGCGCCCGGCGCCTCCACCGGCGGCGTGCCGCCAGGCGGGAGGCGGCGTCGGTCGGGGGGGAGGAGGCACCGCCTCTGGACGAAGGCGTATCCGCGGGGGCGGAGAGCCCCCCGGCGGCGGACGGTCCGGGGCGGGCGATGCCTCCTATTCCCCGGGAGCAGACTTCGGATCCGGTCCTCGCACACCCTGCGAGGGATCCAACGGCGCCGGAGCGACCCGGGAGGCCTGACGAAACCGATCGCAGGCCGGGAGCGCCCGCCCCCGTGTTCCGCCACGGCGCGCCCGCTGTCCGACGGGACGAACCTCGCCTCGTCCCGCCGCGCCCGGCAAAGGGACCTGCCCCTCCGCCGATGGACAGGCTGCCTCCCCGACCCCTCTTCGCCGGACCTGCGCCCGGCATCCTCGGAGAACAGGACGCCGGAGCGAGGGAGGCCACGGCCCCCGGCAAGGACCAGGATACCCCGGAGGGATCGGCGGATCGTCCTCCGCCCCCCATGCCCGAGGACGCGCAGGCAAATCCGAGGGCCCGGCCAGGCCCCGTCGAGGAAGGCCAACGATAAGCTTGCTTTCCGTCCGAATCCGGTTAAGAGGCGGCCCTTCCCTGCTCGCACCGGCGACTGCGGGGCTGGCGCTGCCGCGCACATCACGATAGGCCGACGCCTGACACGCACCGGCGCCCCGCCGGGCTGAACCCGTTCCCGGCCCCGCCGGGCCCAGACCACGCCCGGCCGCCCGGGCATACAGACCGAGGACGAGACATGGCCGTTCCCCAGAACAAGGTCACCCGCTCCCGCCGCAACATGCGCCGCGCGCACGACTTCCTCGTGCCCGGCAACCCCGCAGAGTGTCCGAACTGCGGCGAGCTCAAGCGCCCCCACCACGTCTGCGGGGCCTGCGGTCACTACGCCGGCCGGGAGGTCATCGCGGCCGACGAGGTCGATCTGGACGACGACGCCGCCTGAGCGCGGTGACGTGACCGGCGGCGCGGGAGATCGGAGCGACGGGAGGCCGGGCCATGGTCAGTGAGGCCGATCCCGGCGGAATGCTCTCCGTGGATGCGATGGGCGGCGACCGCGGGCCCGATGCGGTGATCGCCGGCATGGCCCGCGCGCTGCACAAGACCCCGGACATGCGGTTCCTGCTTCACGGACCGGAGTGCGACCTCCGGCCTTTGCTCGACCGCCGCTCCGAGCTTGCGGCGCGGACGGAGCTGCGCGACGCCCCGGGCGTCGTCTCGATGACCGACAAGCCGAGCCAGGTCGTGCGGACGGGGCGGGACACGTCGATGTGGTCGGCGCTCGACGCCGTGCGCGGCGGCGAGGCGACGGTCTGCGTGAGCTGCGGGAACACGGGCGCGCTCATGCTGATGGGGCTCGTGCGGCTGCGCAAGCTGCCGGGCGTGAACCGGCCGGCCATCGCCATTCTCTGGCCGTCCCGCAGCGCGGCGGGCTTCAACGTCATGCTCGACGTGGGAGCCGACATCCGCGCGGATGCGGAGGACCTGCTGCAATACGCCCTGATGGGAGTGAGCTATGCCCGCAACGGGCTGGGGCTCGAGCATCCGCGCGTCGGCCTGCTCAACGTGGGAACGGAAGAGCACAAGGGGCGACACGAGCTGCGCGAGGCGCACGAGCGCATCGCCGCGTTCGCCGACGACACGAATTTCGACTTCGCAGGTTTCGTTGAAGGGGGCGATATCCCCTCCGACCGGGTCGACGTCATCGTCACGGATGGCTTCACCGGCAATGTCGCCCTCAAGACGGGCGAAGGGACGGCCGCCTTCGTGCGGGACATGCTCGGCGAAGCGTTCCGCGCGACGCCCCTCTCCCGCGTCGCCGCCCTGCTCGCGATGACATCGCTCAAGCGCCTCTCGAAGCGGATCGATCCGCGGCGGGTCAACGGCGGGGTGTTCCTCGGGCTGAACGGAACCGTCGTGAAGAGCCATGGCTCCGCGGACGAGACGGGCGTGGCGGCGGCGATCGACCTCGCCTGGTCGCTCTCCAAGGCGGGTTTCAGCGAACGGCTCCGGAGCCGGATCGCGGCGGCCGCGACGAAGGCCGAGGCGGCCACGAACGAGGAGGGCGCGGCGTGAGCATGATCCGCGCGGTGGTCCGTGGGACGGGTCACTACCTGCCTGAGCGCGTGGTCGACAACGAGTGGTTCTCGAGCTTCCTCGACACGTCCGACGAGTGGATCCGCACGCGCAGCGGCATCGAGCGCCGCCACTTCGCCGCGGAGGGGGAGACGACGAGCGATCTGGCCACCCGTGCCGCCCGCGCGTGTCTCGAGGATGCGAGCCTCGGCCCGGAGGAGATCGACGCGGTGATCGTGGCGACCTCCACGCCCGACCTCACCTTCCCGTCCGTCGCGACGATGGTGCAGGCCGAGCTCGGCATGACGCGGGGGTTCGCGTACGACGTGCAGGCAGTCTGCGCGGGGTTCGTGTTCGCCCTCGCGAACGCAAACGCGCTGATCGCCTCGGGGCAGGTTCGGCGGGTCCTCGTGATTGGGGCGGAGACGTTCTCCCGGATCATGAACTGGGAGGACCGCACGACCTGCGTCCTGTTCGGCGACGGCGCCGGCGCCCTGATCCTGGAGGCCGAGGAGGGCAGCGGAACCGCAGCCGATCGCGGCATCCTCGCGTGCGATCTCCATAGCGATGGGCGGTTCCGCGACATCCTTCAGGTGTCCGGCGGCGTCTCCTCCACCGGCACGGCCGGCGTCCTGACGATGGCAGGCAAGGAGGTGTTCCGCCATGCCGTCGAGAAACTCGCCCGGTCCACGGAGGACGTCCTCGCGAAGGCCGGCCTCAGCCTCGCGGACATCGACCGCGTCGTGCCGCATCAGGCGAACACCCGCATCATCGCGAAGACGGCCGACAAGCTCGGCGTCCCGATGGAGAAGGTCGTCGTGACCGTGCAGGATCACGGAAACACCTCCGCGGCCTCGATCCCGCTCGCCATGTCCGTCGCAGCCCGGTCGGGCCAGCTCGTGCGGGGGCACCTGACCGTGACGGAGGCGATCGGCGGCGGCCTGGCCTGGGGGGCCGTGGTCCTCAGGTGGTAGCCCCGCCCGGGGCTGACGCCGTGACCGTCGATCCGGAATGCGCCTGTTGTTTGCGTAAGCGGGACGTCGTCGTGGGTGGCGAAACCCTGCCCCACTCGAGGGCCCCGCATTCCACCCCTACCGGACAACGAACTCGGCATGCAGGGCGCCGGCCGCCTTCACCGCCGAGAGGATGTCGATCATGTCCCGGGCAGAGACCCCGAGCGCATTCAGCCCGGCGATGACGTCCGACAGCGTCGTCCCGGCCCCGACGAGCGCGAGGCCCGGCCCGGTTTCCTCCTCGATCGACGCGGCGCTCCGCGGGATCACGACCGTCTCCCCGGGGGCGAACGGGTTCGGCTGGACCGCGAAGGGCGTCTCCTCGACCCGGAGCGTCAGGTTGTTCTGGGAGACGGCCACCTCACTGATGCGCACGTCCCGGCCCATCACGATGGTTCCCGACCGCTGATCGACGACGACGCGGGCCCGGTGCTGCGGCTCGACGGTGAGGTTCTCGAGGCGCCCGATCGCGTGCGCGGGAGACCTCGCCCCGGTGCTCGCGATGTCGACGAGCACGGTCCCCGCGTCGAGCATCACGGCCACCGCGCCCCCGAAGGCCTCGTTGATGCGGCGCTCCAGACGGCCCGCGGTCGTGAAGTCGGGGTCGCGCAGCGCGAGGCGCACCTGCTCCATCGACCGGAAGTCGAAGGCCACCTCCCGTTCCACCCGCGCGCCGCCGGGGATGACCCCCGCGGTAGGCACGCCCTCCGTGACACGGGCCGCCTCTCCCCCAGCCGTCGCACCGCCTGCCACGACGGCCCCCTGGGCGACGGCATAGATCTCCCCGTCGGCCGCGGTGAGCGGGGTCATCACGAGCGTGCCGCCCAGCAGGCTCTCGGCGTCGCCGATCGCGGACACGGTCACGTCGATCCGCGAGCCCGTCCGGGAGAACGGCGGCAGCGTCGCTGTGACGATGACCGACGCGACGTTGCGAGGACGGAACTGCTCGCCGGTGACGTTGACCCCCATCCGCTCCAGGATGTTCGTCATGATCTCCTCGGTGTAGGGCGCGTTCCGCAATCCGTCGCCCGTCCCGTTCAGTCCGACGACGAGACCGTAGCCGACCACGTCGTTCCCCCGCACGCCGTCGAACTCCACGAGATCCTTGATCCTCACGTCCTGCGCCCGGACGGGGGCCGAGAGGAGGAGGGTCAGCACGAGGAGGAAACCGAGGGCACGCATCAGAGGCGGTCCACGAGGCTGAGCCGGCCCAGCCGGGCGGCGAGGGCATAGGCCGTCTCGAGCCGGTTTATCTCCTCCTGAAGACGCGTCGCGGCTTCCGCCGGGTCGACGTCGAGCAGGTCCGCCTCGTCGCCTTCCGCCTGCAGGAGCCCCTCCTCCAGCGACGTCGCGCGCGCGTGCGCCATCGCCTCGACCTCCCCGAGGCGGCCCGCGCTGGTGGCGAGGCCGGCTCTCGCCGATCCGATCTGTCCGAGGACGGGGCCCGCCTCCGCCTCGGCCCCGGCGGCCGGAGCGTAGGGCAGCACGGCGAGGACCAGCGCGGACTTGATGGCCGAGCGGATGCCCGGCGAGGAGAGGTCGAGCGGGAAGGGCGCCGTCCCGGCACCGTCCGGACCCTCGCCCGTGGGGAAACGCGCGGCCGAGGGACCGGCGGATGGGGGCATGAGCGCGTCGAACCCGCCGCCCGGAGCCGTGAACGCCTCCATCCGCGCGTCGAGATCCGTCATCCCGGCCGCCGGGGCGGCGGCGGCACGCGCGGCGGCGAGCACCGCGCCGAGCCCGGGGAGCGGCGCAGGCCCCGCATCGCCGCCCGAGAAGATGGCGCGGCCGTCGACGCGCGTTCCGAGCGCATCGAGAATGTCGGAGACCGCCGCCTCCGCCGTGGCCGAAAGCGCGTCCAGTTCGCCGGCATCCGGCCTGAGCATCGTCGCCGCCCGGTTCGTGAGACCGCCCATGGCCGCGTCCATGCGCTCGAGCGCGTGCTGCCCGGCCTCGCCCCAGCGCCCCAGCGTCCGCATCGCCTCGAGGTGGGAGGCGTCCCTCGCGGCCCCGTGGCGCAGGGCGGAGAGCTGCGAGAAGTCCCCCCGCAGCGCTGCGCCCGCGTCGCTCGACTGCCCCGTGGACATCTCGGTGGCGAGGCGATCGATCCGCGCGCGGAGGTCTCTCAGGTCCGGGGCCGACGGCCAGGGCGAGCTTCGGGTCGGACCGGGCCCGGCATAGGTGGGAAACATCGTCAGATCCTCGTCAGGCGGTCGAGCATGTCGCTCGCGGCTTCGATCACGCGGGCATGGGCCGCGTAGGCCTTCTCGATGGTGAGGAGGTGCTGCATCTCGGCATCGAGGTCGATCCGGCGGCCGGCGTCCTGATCGACGAGCGCCTCCAGCCGGTTCGTCGAATGGCCGGCGTCCTCCTGTGCCCGCAGCCGGGCGCCCGCGGCCGTCGAGCGCATGTCGGCGGCCAGCCCGGCGAGCGTCGCCGGCGCGGTGCCGAGGGCGGCCGACGCAGGGGGCGAGGGGCGGTTCAGAGACGCCGAGAGACGGCGGAGGCCGCCG
>CAZWWR010000076.1:0-12875 GCA_964637265.1 uncultured Jannaschia sp. | reverse complement strand
CCCGAAGGCGTCGGGCGGCAGCGCGACCTCGGGCAGGCCCCCGCCCGAGGCGACCTCGTGGCGCTGGAACACGTCCTCCCAGGCCGGCGCGAGCTGCACCAAGGGCAAGGTACCGTCGGGGCGGCGAGCGGAGGCGGCGATCTGCGGCCCGAGCGCCTGGCGGACCTGCTCGGCGGCGAGGTCGGGCGGCAGCTTGGCCTCGCGCGCGGCCGCCGCTGTCTCGAGGATCACCGGCAGGTTCCGGATCGAGACCCGTTCGGCCAGGAGCGTTCGCAGCACCGCGAGGAGCGCCTCGTGCGGGATCTTCGCGGGGACCAGATCCTCGAGGAGGCGGCGGTTCGCCTCGGCCCGCTCGGGGTTCGACACCCCGGCGAAGGCGTCCAGCAGGCGGCGCAGCGCCTTGAGGCCCATCAGCCGCGGGAAGGACTGCTTGATCACCTCGAGCAGATGCGTCGCCAGCACCTCGCCGGGCGTGACCAGCGTTTCGCCCATCAGGAGCTCGGCGGCGTCGCGTTCCACCCAGCGGCCGGGCGCGCCGTAGACCGGCTCGGCCACGTCCTCGCCCGGCACGTCGGGCGCCTGCGCGCCGATCAGCAGAAGCGTGCGGTCGCGCCGCAGGAGCCCGCGCGCCGCCTCCACCCCCTGGATCGAGATGGCATAGGTGCCGTCGGGGAGGGCCGGGTCGTCGGTGAGGCGGATCTCGGGCAGGATCAGGCCGAACCCCTCGGCGATGTGCTTGCGCATGCCGGTGATGCGGCCCTCGAGCCCCGTCTCCCGGTCGAGCGCGAGATCGACGAGATCGGGGGCGAAGCCGATGCGGATCTCGTCAAGGTCGAGCACGTCGCCCATCGAGGGCTCGCGCGGGCCAGCGTCGACGGGCGCCTCCTCGGCCTCGGGGGCGGGCCGCTCCCGGCCGAACCACGCCGCCGCCCCGCACAGCGCCGCGCCCGCGATGAAGGGCAGGAAGGGCAGGCCCGGCACCAGCGCGAAGAGCGCCATGATCGCGCCCACGGTGGCCAGCGCGGCCGGGTGGCGGCCGATCTGGCTCAGGATCGCGCCGTCCATCTTGCCGTGCGCGCCGCCGCGGGCGAGCAGGAGCGCCGCCGCGATGGAGATGATGACGGCCGGGATCTGCGAGACCAGCCCGTCGCCCACGGTGAGGATGGCGTAGGTCTCCATCGCCTGCCCGAACGGCATCCCGTGGACGATCAGCCCCACCGAGAGGCCGACGAGCAGGTTCATCAGCGTGATGAGCAGCCCCGCCACCGCGTCGCCCTTCACGAACTTCGAGGCGCCGTCGAGCGAGCCGAAGAAGCTTGTCTCCTGTGCCTCCGTCTCGCGGCGGCGCTTGGCCTCGGCGTGGTCGATGGCGCCGGCGGACATGTCGCTGTCGATGGCGAGCTGCTTGCCGGGCATCCCGTCGAGCGCGAAGCGCGCGCCGACCTCGGCCATCCGCGTGGCGCCCTTGGTGATGACCACGAAGTTCACGATCAGCAGTACGCAGAACACCACCAGCCCGAGGAACACCGAGCCGCCCATCACGAAGGAGGCGAAGCCCTCGATCACCTGGCCGGCTGCGTCGGTGCCCGTGTGCCCCTCGCCGATGATGAGCTTGGTGGACGAGACGTTGAGCGACAGCCGCAGCATCAGCGAGGCGAGCAGCACCGTGGGGAAGGCCGAGAACTCCAGGGGGCGCTCGATGAAGAGCGTGGTGGTGAACATCAGGATCGCCAGCGCGAAGGAGGCGGCCAGCCCGACGTCGAGCACCCAGGCGGGCATCGGCAGGATCATCATGACAATCACGGCCATCAGCGCGAGCGCCATCAGCGTGGTCGGCTGGAACAGGGCGGCGCGGCTCAGAATGGGCATGGGGGGCTCCGGCTGGATCCGTCCCCGGCCGCTTAGCCCGATCGCAGTTAACGGAGCGTTCCGCGGCACCCGCGGTCGCCCTCTGGGTACGCCGCGCGCGGGGGCGCCGTCCGTCCTCCCGCCGCCCGCCCGCCCATCGCCGCGGCCCCGGATGCCCGCCGGCGCGGCGGCGGCCGGACGCGCGCGCCTCCCTCCCCTTGCGAAGCCGCCGCAAACTTGGTCCCCTCCGGCCCACCAACGAGAACACCAGGGAGACACCCATGACCCGCATCACCCTTGCGGCAAGCGCGGCGCTGCTCGCCTCGACGAGCCTCGCCGCCGCCGAGACGATCCGATGGGCCCGCGCCGGCGACGCCCTCACCATGGACCCGCACGCCCAGAACGAGGGACCAACCTCGACGCTGGCCCACCAGATCTACGAGCCCCTCCTGCTGCGCGACCACGCGGGCGAGATCGAGGGCGCGCTGGCCAGCGACTGGTCCGTCTCGGAGGAGGATCCGAACGTCTGGACGTTCACCCTCCGCGAGGGCGTCACCTTCCACGGCGGCGAGGCGTTCACCGCCGAGGACGTGAAGTTCTCGATCGAGCGGGCCAAGTCGCCCAACTCGGGATACAAGGAGCTGCTCAACTCGATCACCGAGGTCCGCGTCGTCGACGACACGACGGTGGAGTTCGTGACCGACGGGCCCAACCCGCTGCTGCCCGCGAACCTGACCAACCTGATGATCATGGATCAGGGCTGGGCCGAGGCGAACGACGCCGTGGACGTGCAGGACTTCGCCGGCGGCGAGTCCACCTTCGCGGCCACCAACGCCAACGGGACGGGCCCCTACCGCCTGGTGAGCCGCGAGCCCGACGTGCGCACCGTGCTCGAGATGAACGAGGACTACTGGGGCGCCGACGAGTTCCCGATGGCCGTTACCGGCATCGATTTCACGCCGATCCAGAACGCCGCCACCCGGGTGGCGGCCCTGCTGTCGGGCGAGGTGGACTTCATCCAGGACGTCCCCGTGCAGGATCTCGGCCGGGTCGAGGGCACCGACGGGCTGGTCCTCAAGACCGCGCCGCAGAACCGGGTCATCTTCCTCGGCCTGAACATGGGCGCCGAGGATCTCGCCTCCGACAGCGTGGACGGCGCCAACCCGTTCGCGGACGCCCGCGTGCGCCAGGCGATGAACATGGCGCTCAACCGCGACGCCATCCGCCAGGTCGTGATGCGCGACCAGTCGGTGCCCGCGGGCGTCATCATGCCTCCCTTCGTGAACGGCTGGACCGAGGCGCTCGACACCGTCTCCGAGCCCGACATGGAGGCCGCGCAGGCGCTGCTGGAGGAGGCGGGCTACGGCGACGGCTTCTCGGTGCAGCTCGACTGCCCCAACGACCGCTACGTCAACGACGAGGCGATCTGCCAGGCCGTCGTGGGGATGCTGGGCCAGATCGGCATAAGCGTGAACCTCAACGCCCAGTCCAAGGCGCAGCACTTCCCGCTGATCGAGAACGGCGAGACGGACTTCTACATGCTGGGCTGGGGCGTGCCGACCTTCGACTCGGAGTACATCTTCAACTTCCTCACCCACACGAGGACCGAGGACCGCGGCTCGTGGAACGCCACCGGCTACTCGAACCCCGAGCTCGACGAGAAGATACAGCGGCTCGCCTCCGAGACGGACCTCGAGGCGCGCGACGCGCTGATCGCCGAGATCTGGGAGGCGGTGCAGAGCGAGACCATCTACCTGCCGCTCCACCACCAGGTGCTCAACTGGGGCTTCAGCGAGGGCGTCGACGCGGACGTTTCCGTCGAGGACCAGCCGAAGTTCAAGTACTTCGAGATCCAGCGGAGCTGACCGCTCCCTGTCCGGAGGGCGCCCCGGCGCCCTCCGTCCTGCGCGCATCGCGTCCGGCCAGGCCGATGAGGCGCGGTCGCGGCGCAGACGTCTCCGAGTCCAGCAATCCGGTCATACGAACCGACGACGCTCGACGGTTCGTGGCCGGGACGGAGGGTGTCCGGCCTCCTGCGCCCCCGTCTCAGCTCGGCCCGTACCAGATCGGCGAGGTATAGGCGCGCTCCTGCTGCACCAGCACCGCGTCGTCGGGCAGGTCGATGTCGCCGTAGAACGCCCGGTCGTGGGCCAGCCAGGACGGCGTCGGGATCTCGAGCACCCGGACGTAGTAGTAGGCGCGACGAGCCGGGTCGAACTCCGGGTCCACCCAGTAGCCGCCGAGCGCCGCCGCGCCGATGGTGTTCGTGAATTCGGCACCGTCCACGGTGCTGCCCACGGGCGGCACCCTGCCATCGGCGTCGCGCTCCCGGTCACCCGACCACGCGACGTCGAAGACCTTGGTCATCGGCTCGCCGTCGTCGCCGACCCAGCCCTTGACCATCTGGATCCGGTCGAGATTGGCGCCGTCGGCGTCGCGTAGCGCGCGGATCATGAAGGTGGGCGCCGCGCCCTCTGGTCCGGCGAACATGTCGGCCCCCATCGGCACGCCACGCGCGTAGCCCTCGGCGGCGAAGTCGGGGCGATGCACCTCGTCCTCCTCGAAATCCCAGCCGGCGAAGACCCGCACCACCATGCGCGAGCCGGTGGTGGCGTAGACCTCCTTGCGCTGGAATGCGTCCCAGATTTCCTCGCGCGTGTTCTCCCGCGCCCAGGCGACGGCAAGGCCCGAGGCCAGCGTCTCGTAGTGCTTGATCGCGACCTCTTCGCCAAGGAACGCGGGCTGGATGATGTAATCCTCGTAGCGTTCCGCACCTGTGCCCGGCTCGACGATGCTGGCTTTGCCGAAGCTGTTGTCCTCCCGCGTGGTGGCGAGCGAGGTGTGGCTGTCGGTGGAGCCGATCATGCCGAACTTGAACGGGTTGGCGCCGATTTCCTCCTCGTAGACCAGACCGCGCGCCAGCGCCTCACGGGCATATTCCCGCGGCAGCATGTCGGGTGTCTTGAGCTCCATGCCGAAATTGCCGCGATCCCAAGTGTAGTAATCCGCGAACTCGTCGTTCGGCGACAGCATCGGGTGGGTCTCGCCGTCGCCCTTGACCTGCGTGACCTCGTAGAGCGGCTCCCACCGCATCCGGCGCTCGGCATAGACGATGTCCAGGGGGTCGCCGTTCAGCCGCACGTCGTCGAACATCAGTCCGTTCGAGAGGTTGCCGTTATGCGGGATCGCCAGAACCCGACCGCCTGTGTCCGCCTCGTAGGCCTCCATCCACTCCCACAGATCCTCCGGGTCGCTGCTGTCGTAGTTGGAGAACGGCACGAGATCCTCGACCCGGTCCGCATCGTCCCGGAACATCACCACCCGGTGCATGTTGTTGGCGTCGGGCGATGACGACCATTCGAACCCGTGCAGGGACGTGAACACACCGGGCTCGTTGAACCGCTCGGCGCTGTCGACGATCCGGTTCCATATCGTGCGTGTCAGATCATCGTTGGCAATGGGATCCTTGAGTGCGGCCATTGCCTCGCCCCATTTGACGTAGCCGGCGAAGAGATCGCCGCCGCTGACGATCTCGTACAGGTCCCGCCCCCAGTCGTTGGCGAGAAGATCGGGGTTGGCCTCGGCCAGCATCGGCGCGAGACCGAGGTTCTCGGCGTGGTCGGCCACGACGAGGAAATCGAGCGGCCGGATCAGCTGGGCATATTGGCCCGCCGAGGCGCGCACCTTCTGGCCGCGGGCGAAGCGGAACGCCTCATCAGGTTCGAGCGTGTTGCCGATCATGCCCGCATCGGTGGAATAGGACGTGTGCAGGTGCGTGTCTCCGAAGAACACCCGGTTCGGATAGGACTGGTCGAGATAGGGCGAGTAGTCCCGCTGCCCCAGCGTCACGTCCTCCTCGTCGATGGCGACGTCGCCCGCATATCCTTGCGCCAGCGCGGTCCCCGTCCAGAGGGCGACGGCGCCGGCCGCCAAGAGTGGGAATGGTCTCGTCATGGATGCTTCCTCCTCCGCAATCGAGCCTACCGGGGCCGCGGGCGCCGAGGCGGCCCTTCGGCATCCACCCGGGATCGGCTGGCATTCTCGTTTCTATCCGACCATCGAAGGGAACGCGCGGCTCTGTCCGCATGGCACCCGCGCAGGTGCCTCTCTAGGCGCAAGGAGATGCCCGGAGCCATCGCCCTCGGATCGAAGGACTGCCGGTCGCGACGGGCAACGCCTGCGGTCCGCGCATCCGCGATCTCGAAGCGGATGCCGGGCCCGTCGTCGAGCTGATCGCCGGCGTCCGGGCGGACGGAATGTCTGGTGCAGGCCCCGATGGTATGACCACCCCCTCGTGGATCACGACTGACCCATCCTACCACAGCAGGTTTCCTCAGAGGGCGGTCAAAGAATCGATGACCTTCAGTGCCCTCCGGTCGTCCGCTCGGTCGAGCCGATCGAAAGGTTCCTCCCGTCCGGCAAGACGGCCGCGGGGATCAGTCCTGCTCTATTGCACGCGACATGCTGCACGCGACATGCGCGCCTCGCCGGGGGCGAACAACCTGCGGGGCGGCGATCGCGTGGTGCCTCCTGCGACCCGGGCGCGAAACTCGGACGGTCCGGGAGGTCCCAGGGCCGGGGCGGGGGATGCCGCCTTCGGCCTCCCCGCCTGGGCGTCCTGGCGGATGGTCTAGCCGGCGGCGTGCCGGTCGGCGTTGCGCATCACGGCCATGGCGAGCGTCGCGTCGATGAGGCGTGTGATTTCGATGGACGCGAAGCTGCAGGACTTCTTCAGCGTCCGGGCGAGCACGGACGCGGCGTCGTCGTCCGGACAGTCGGCGATCACGTAGGACGCCCCCATGTCCCAGGAGGTGAACTCCTCCATCAGCTGGTCGCCGAAGCTCTCGACTATCGACAGGCTGGTGCGTCGCTGCGTCCCCGGCGACGACGAAGCCGTGCGGATCGCCTCGTCGGTGAAGCGGCTCTCGAAGAGGTAGTGGGGCATCCTCGCTCTCCATGACTGTGAGTTCGGTCGTGTGTCGGTGGATCCGGTTCCGCATCGCATGGGCCGTTTCCCGGCCCGAGCTCCCCCGATACGGGGCCTTGGCGCTTTCGCGGCCGGTCCGGCTCCGCGCCTCCCAGGGATGGCAGGAACCGATGGCCGGGGCTCCGAGAGGGGGCTCATCGTCTGCCCGGCCTCGGAGCGCGGTCGTTCGGGTGGCCGACAGCCCTCCCCGCCGCGGCCCGGATGGCGCCCGCACGTGCCGTCAGGGGTGGGCCTGCGCCCGATCCCTCAGCGCCTGCCGCTGACCCAAGCGTAAGGCGGCGCGCGATGCAAGTTCGGCGTTCCCGGAAGCGCGGTTCCCCGCCGGCGTTCGGCGCCCCCTCCCCGCGGGGTCGCACATGCTGGCCGTCCCGGTTCAGGCGGGCGCCGGCACGTGGCCGGGCGTGCCCCCGCGGGGCGGACGCGGCACCGGCCGTTCGCATGCCGGTTCGACCATTGGTGTCCGGGAGGCGCAGGATGGATCGGTTCTCCAGATGGCATGACCTTCGCGGACGGCCGCAAGTCAGAGACGATGCCGAAAGCGTGTGATCGGCAGCCGCGTACAGGGCCTCCGGAAGAGGCGGAATGGTATCGTGAACGCGCATGCCGGCCGAAGATCAGTAGCTCTGCGACGGCGCGGTGGCCATCATTAAATATCTCAGCGAATAACTCGGTGCGGAAGATGCTAGAAGACTGATTAACAAAAGATAACCGGCCTACCCGCCCGACGGCGGTCGGGCTAGGTTCCCTTAACGGACATTGGCGGAGCGAGACATGGCAATCGGCGAAGCGTGGGCCGAAGAGGCCGGTTCGAACGGAAACGACCAATCGGACGACCCGCCCGCAGCGGCGCGCCGGTTCCGCGACGAGGTGGCCGCCCTGCTCGGCCGGATCCGCTCCTCGTCGGCCGCCTCGGCGCGGAGCCCGGATATTGGCGCCGAGCTCGATCTGCTGCGCCGCCGGGGCGTTCTCCGCGCCGTCCTGCCCTCCGCGATGGGGGGCTGCGCGCTGGGTCGTGCGCCGGGCACGGCCCGCCCGCTCTGTGACATGCTGCGGCTCTTCGGTCGCGCGGATCTGTCGCTGGCCCGGTTGTTCGAGGGACATGTGAACGCGGCTCTGCTCGTAGAGACGCATGGCGATCGCAGCGTGCTGGAGGCGATGCGGCACGCGGTGGACGAGGGCGCGCTGCTCGGGGTCTGGGGCGCGGACGGGCCGCGCCCGGCGGAGTGCCGCGACCGGGCCGACGGATCGGTCGAGCTCAGGGGAACGAAGCGCTACGCATCCGGCCTCGGCCACGTCCGCTTCGCGGTGATCACCGCGAAGGCCGGACCGAAGGCCTCGCTGCGCATGTTCCTCGTCCCGGCCGACGATCCCGCCCGGCACGACCACGGGGACTGGACGGCCTCGGCTATGCGCGCGACCCGCTCGGGCGCCTTCGACCTCGGTGGCATGGTGCTCGAGCCGGAGGAGAGCATCGGCGGGCCCGGGGACATGATGGTCGAGCCGTGGTTCGAGGGTGGCGTCTGGCGCTACTGCGCTGCCCATGTCGGCGGGGCCGAAGGGTTGATCGACCGGTGGGCGGAGCACCTCTCGCGCCTGCACCGCCGGGACGATCCGCTCCAGCGCGCCCGCCTCGGCCGGGCGATGGCCGCGGCGGTCGCGGCGCGCGCGTCGGTCGAGTCGATGGCGGATGCGGTCGAGGCGGTCGAGGGGGGCGAGGCGAAGGAGATCGAGCGCGTCGTGTCGCGCGGCCTGCTCGTCCGGGAGGCCGTCGAGATGCTCTGCACCGAGATCCTGTCGCTCTGCGAACGCGCGCTGGGCATGGCGGCGCATGACGAGCGTCTGCCCATCGACGCGATGCGCCGCGATCTGTCGCTCTTCCTGCGCCAGGCTGGCCCGGACGCGAAGCTCGACCGGGCCCTCGGGGTCGCGTTCGACGGCGGGGTCGGCTCGCTCTGATGCCCGCGACCGACCCGTTCCTGCAGGCGCAGGCCCCCGTCCTCGTGCTGGCCCCGCATCCGGACGACGAATCGCTCGGCTGTGGGGCGATGCTCGCGCGCCGGTGGTCAGCCGGGCAAAGCGCGCATGTCGCCTGCCTGACGGACGGGGCGGCGTCGCATCCGCGCTCGCGCAGCCATCCGCCCGGGCGTCTGTCATCGCTCCGCAGGGCCGAGTTGGCGGAGGCGGTGCGGCGCCTCGGCGGCGACCCGGCCCGCGACGTGACGTGGTTGGGCTTCCCGGATGCGGCGCTCCATTGCCTCCACGGCCCGGGCTGCGACCTCGCCGGAACGATCGCCGGGCTGGCCGCACGGATCGGGGCCCGCACCCTCGTGGCCGCCTCGCCGGAGGATCCGCATTGCGACCATGTCGCCTGCGGCCGGGCGGCGCGCACCGCCCGTGCCCTCCGCCCCGAGCTGCGGCTCTACTTCTATCCGATCTGGTCGCGCTGGCGCGATCGCGGCCTGGCGCCGGACGGGGCCGCGGACGGAACGCTGTCGCTCGACCTGCCGGCCTGGCGCGAACGCAAGGCCCGAGCCATCGGCGCCCACCGCTCCCAGTACGGTGAGGTGATCCGGGACGACCCGGAGGGCTTCCGCATGCCGCGGGGCTTCGCCGAGTTCTTCGCCCATACTCCGGAGATCTACGTCGAGGCCGCCCGATGAAGGGCGTGGGTCCCGAACACCTCGCCGGCCTCTACGACGCGACGGACGATCCCTGGTCCTTCCGGAGCGATCCCTACGAGATCGGCCGCTTCGCCGCCACGGTCGCGGCGTTGCCCCGCAGGCGTTACGCCTCGGCGCTGGAGGTCGGCTGCGGCAACGGCGAGCTGGCGCGCCGGGTCGCTCCGCGATGCGGCGCCTATGCCGGTCTCGACGCCGTAGAGGAAGCCCTGATCTCGGCGCGCCGGGCCGTTCCGGAGGGACGCTTCGTGCAGGGGTTCCTGCCCTGCCCGTTGCCGGACGGGCCGGGGGACGCTGCGCACGACCTCGTCCTGCTCAGCGAGGTGCTCTACTTCCTCGATCCCGGCGGGCTCGATGCGCTCTCGCGCCAGATCGACCGGCGCTGGCCCGACGCCGACGTCGTCTGCGTGACGTGGCGCGGCCCCTCGGGCAACCCGCTCGGCGGCGAGGAGGCGTTCTGCCTGTTCAGGGCGGCAACGGCGCGGGGGCACCGGCACCTGCATCTCGAACGCCGGTTCCGCATCGACCTGCTGGAACCCCTCCCGGCCTCCGACGGGAGCGCCTCCGGGTGACGTCCCCCGTGGCCGTGATCCCCGCGCGCGACGAGGCGGCGCGTGTGCCCGCCGCCATCCGTGCGCTGTGGGCGCAGGGCGCACGCGTGATCGTGGTGGCCAACGGCTGCAGCGACGGGACAGCGGCGGCGGCCCGGACGATGGGCGCGAGGGTCATCGAGACGCCGGCTCTCTCCGGCGGGGTGGGGGAGGCGCGCCGCATCGGGCTCGCCGCCGCGGCCGCCGCGCGGCCCCGCTGGCTGCTCACGACGGACGCGGACTGCACGATCGGCCCGGGCGTCCTCGCCGTGCTGGAGAGGGCGCTCCGCCGGGCGGACTGCGCCTTCGGCCGGGTCGTGCCGGAGGCCTCCGAGTTCGCGGACCTCCCCGCGCAGGTCCGCGCGCATGGCCTCCTCGAGGACAGGCACGACGCGCTGCTCGCCGCGGTCGAGGGAATGACGGAGCCGCGTCCTTGGGACCCGCTGCCTCGGCACCGGCAGACACCCGGTGCCCTCATGGCGTTCCGGCCCGGAGCCTATGCAGCCGCGGGCGGTGTCCCGCCTGTGCCGGGTCACGAGGACAAGCTGCTGGCCGCGGCGCTGGAGCGGGCCGGTGCCCGCATCGCGCGCCCATGGGCCGCGGTGGTCCACGCGTCCTGTCGCGTGCGAGGCCGCGCACCGGAGGGCATGGCTTCCACGATCGCCCTGCGGACCCGCATCGACCTGAGCGGCGAGATCCGTCACCTCTCGAACCGATGCTCCGCGCTCGAAGCGCATCTCGCTCGGCTTGGCGCGCGCGACGCCGTGCGCCGCCGGGCCGGATCGGACGAGGTCCGCGCATCGGCTCGAGGATATCGCCCCGGTCCCATCGAGGCGTCGTCGGGCGCGACATGACGGGTCGGCGGTCCGGCATGGCATGGATCGGGTCGGACTTGGCCTCGGGTCGCCGCACCAAGCATCCTGCGTGTGGGCGCTTCGACGGGTGACGGAACTCCCTGCGGGTGCAAGCCCTGACGACCGGGACGACCTTCACTTCCGAAGGGGAGGGATCGCATCGATACGTGACCGTCGGACAGGCGAAAGACCCGCGACAGGGACGGGTCGATCGAATGGGATGCGTCGTGGAGAGATCGCGTGCCGCCGCCAGACAGGCGGGGTTACGCGGAGCCGTCCCCGCGGCCCGTGCGTGGCCGCGGGGACGGGCGAGGCTCAGTCCTCGTCGTCGTCGCTCGTCCGGTCGAAGAACGCCGACGCGACGGCGTTGAGCGGAACGGTCCCGCAGGAGCCGCCGGCCATCCCGGCGTCCTGCTCGAGCTGCGTGCAGCCCGAGCGGGCCCGCTGCTGGGCCACCGCGGGGGTGACGGGCGGGTAGTCGCTCAGCTTCTGCGCGCCGGGGAAGCCGGGGGTGATGCTCTGCGCCCCCGCCGCTCCGCCGCCCAGGATGGCAGCGCAGGCGATCGCCGTGGCGATCATGGTGCTCTGAATGGTCATCGTCTTTCTCCAAATCGACTTTCTGTCAGCCGGCTCCCCGTTCCGGGGGCGTCGGTGGCTTCAATCTACCGGTCGGGGCGAAGCATCGCGTGAAACCGCCGTAAAACGGGCGTCAGAACCGCATGGGCGCCGTTCACGGCCGGGTGAGCGGCCCTTGGCCTGCCGCCCGCGTCGGGGAGGTCAGATCAACGCGGCGACGCGGTCCTGGGCGAGGGTCTCGCTCCGGCGGACGAGCGAGGCGGGGTAGCTCTCGTCGCGCAGCAGCCGCTCGATGCTGAAGTCGGGCTCGAGCCGCTTGAGCTGCTCGGCCGAGGCGAGCGCCTGCTCCTCGCGCCCGGCATGGGCGTGGAGCGCGATGAGGTAGCGGTGGGGCGGCCGGAAGCCGGGCCTCTGCGACCGCACCCCCTCGAGCAGCTCGGTCGCGCGGTCGAGACGGCCGAGCATCATCTCCGCCCCGAAGAGCTGGTTGTCCCAGAAGAAGCGGTTCCGCGCCCGCCCCATGAGGTGCCGCCCGAGCACCGCGTCGCCGTGGGAGGCGACGTGCTCCCCGGCATAGAGGTTTGCGCTCGCCCGCGACCAGAGCGCCAGCGGGTTCGACGGATTGAGCTCCACCGCGCGGCGGGCGTATTCAAGGCTCCCGCGGGTGTCGCCGAAGAGGTGCTGCCGCACGTTGCTCATGATGGCGAGCACGGTCGAGTTCCCCGGCTCGTCCTCCACCGCGCGGCGGGCGAAGCGTTCGCCCTCCTCCCGGAAGCCGCGCGGATCGCCCGGGTGGCGCTCCACGAACTGGATCACCCGGACCTGCGCCCGCCAGGCGTTGATCAGGCCGCGGATCGGTCCGGCCTCCCGGAGGAGCGCATCGGCCGTGAGCAGGCGCTCGGGCTCCATCGAGAAGGCATGATCGATCGCCGCCGAGAGCATGTCGTCGGGATGCACCGTCCCGGCCGGGGGCACCGCGTCGGCCCGCAGCGCGGGTGGCGGCGAAGAATTGCGCAGCACCGCCTCCGCCGCCTCGAAGATGAGGCGGCGGGCGTCCGGGCTCTCGATCGGAGGCGCGCCCCGTTGCATCAGGACCTGCGCACCCGACCAGATCTGCCGCTCGGGCCGGTCGCGCGCGATGTCGAGGCGCAGCCCGACCTGCGGCCCGTCGAGCGCCTCGCAGCCCACCGTCACGATCAGGACGGGCGGGTCGGGCGGTGCCCCGTCGCAGCGCAGGACGTCGCGCATCAGCCGCTCCCTGAGCGACTGCGCGACCCCGTCCGCCGCCAGGACGGCGAGCCACCGTGCCGGGCCGTCGGCGCCCGGGGCGGCGCGCACCGCC
>CAZWWR010000075.1:0-13369 GCA_964637265.1 uncultured Jannaschia sp. | reverse complement strand
TAGGAGACGCCGTAGAGGAACATCGACCCGAGCCCGCCCGAGCGCCCGCCCCGGCCTGCGAGCCGGGGCCCCGGGCCGCGACGCCGTCCCGCCGGGCCCGTCCCCGGCCGCGCCGTCGGGCGGGGGGGCCGCATGAGCTATCTCGAGTACAACCTCGCCCGGGTGCCGCAGGGGGTGCAGAAGGTGCTCGCGCTCAACTGGGCGCTCGTGCTGCTGCTCTGCGCGACGACGGCGGTCGGGATCCTCACCCTCTACTCCGTGGCGGGCGGCTCCTGGACGCCCTGGGCGGAGGCGCAGCTTCAGCGCTTCGCGCTGGGGCTCGCGGCGATGTTCGTGGTGGCGATGGTGCCGATCTGGTTCTGGCGCAACGTCTCGGGGCTGCTCTACGCGCTGGCGCTGCTCCTCCTCGTCGCGGTGGAGTTCGTCGGCGTCACGGGAGGCGGGGCGACGCGGTGGATCGACCTCGGCTTCATGCAGCTCCAGCCCTCAGAGGTGATGAAGGTCACCCTCGTGATGGTGCTGGCGGCCTATTACGACTGGCTCTCCCCCTCCCGCGTCAGCCGGCCCCTCTGGGTGCTGGTGCCGCTCGTGCTGATGGCGCTGCCGGTGATGCTCGTCCTGCAGCAGCCCGACCTGGGCACCTCGATCCTGCTGCTCGCAGGCGGCGGGGCGGTCATGTTCCTCGCCGGGGTCCACTGGGCCTACTTCGGGACCGTGATCGTCTCCGTGGTCGGGCTCGTCACGGCGGTGATGCGCTCGCGGGGAACGGACTGGCAGATCCTGCAGGACTACCAGTACCGCCGCATCGACACCTTCCTGAACCCGGAGAACGACCCGCTCGGCGCGGGCTACCACATCACGCAGTCGAAGATCGCCCTCGGCTCCGGGGGGTGGACGGGCAAGGGCTTCCTCCAGGGCACGCAGGCGCGGCTCAACTTCCTGCCCGAGAAGCACACCGACTTCATCTTCACCACGCTGGCCGAGGAGTTCGGCTTCCTCGGGGGGATGGGGCTGCTGCTGCTCTACGTGCTCGTCATCGCGTTCTGCATCGCCTCGGCCCTGCGCACGAAGGACCGCTTCAGCCAGCTCGTGGGCCTCGGCGTCGCGGTGACGTTCTTCCTCTACTTCGCGGTGAACATGTCGATGGTGATGGGAATGGCCCCCGTGGTCGGCGTGCCCCTGCCGCTGGTGAGCTACGGGGGGTCGGCCCTGCTCGTCCTGATGGTGGCCTTCGGGCTCGTCCAGTCGGCCCACGTCCACCGGCCCCGCGCCGCGAACGAGGGCCGGCTGCTCAGGCGGTAGGTGCGGCCCGGCGGGGGGAGGGCGCCCCGCCCGGCCGGTGCCGGACGGGGCGGACCGTGCTACCGCCTCACGCGACGGCGCATCTCCCGGACGACGCTCTCGCGCACCCGGAGCTGGCTCTCGCGCATCTCCGTGGGCGTGGCGCTGCGGTAAGCCTGCTCCAGCACCCATTCCGCGGTGCGGATCAGACGCTCGCGCTTGCCCGCGCGGCGGCGGTCCTCGATGTCGTGATGCTTCATGGCTCGACCTCCATAGCGGATCGGCCCGCCACCGTGGCGGGGTGCGATCGCGCCGGAGATCGAGGTCAGGTCATGGCGGCTTGATGCCCCGACCGGGGGCCGGATGCAACTGTCCTCCTGAACGCGAAGGGCCCGCCGGCATCGCTGCCGACGGACCCCCTGGCGTTCCGTTCCGCCGTGCTCAGGTCACTCGCGGTTGCCGAGGAACTGGAGCAGGAACATGAACATGTTGATGAAGTCGAGGTAGAGGCGCAGGGCCCCCATGATCGCCGACTTGCCGAGCCACTCGCTGTCCCCCTGGGCGGCGAACTGGATGTACTCGTTCTTGATCGACTGCGTGTCGTAGGCCGTCAGCGCCGCGAAGAGCAGCACGCCGATGACCGAGATCGCGAAGGCCAGCGCCGAGGAGGCGATGAAGATGTTCACGATCGACGCCACGATCAGGCCGATCAGGCCCATGAGCAGGAACGTCCCCAGACCGCTCAGGTCCTTCTTCGTCGTGTAGCCGTAGAGGCTCAGGCCCGCGAAGGCGATCGAGGTGACGAGGAAGGTCTGCGCGATCGAGGCGCCGGTGAAGACCAGGAAGATCGAGGAGATCGACAGGCCCATCACCGCGGCGAAGGCGTAGAACACGATCTGCGCGGTCGCCGCCGACATGCGGTTGATCATCGCCGAGAAGCCGAACACGAAGATCAGCGGGGCGAACATGATGACCCAGCGCAGCGGCGAGGCGTAGATCGCGTAGCCGAGCTGCGTCAGGTAGGTGTCGGGGCCGAGCTGCGCGGCGGCTGCGGCCGGATCCGAGGTCACCGAGAGCCCCGAGATCGCCCAGGCCGCGGCGAAGGTGATCAGCATGCCCACCGACATGGTCATGTAGACCTTGTTCATGTGGGCGCGCAGGCCCTCGTCGATCTGCGCGGCACGGGCGGCGGAGACATTGATGCCCCTCGTGGCCGACCTCGTGTCGAACTGTGCCATGGATGTCCTCCGGATAAGCACGATGGTGAAACCGGGCGGCGGCGAGCCGCCCCCTCGATGGGGAATATCGGGAAGACGGGGCGGCATTTCAAGTAGGGAGCAGCTTGCCCGCGCCGCGCCTACGATAGGCGGAGGCTATCGAGATGGTCGTGACTGGCGCTCCCGCGTCGTGGCGTCTCGAACAATTACTGACATGGGGCAGGCGATTAGGCCACCGGGTCAACGGGCCTTACACGTCGGAGGCGATGTGGCCAATGGGACTGGCCGTCTCGTTTCTCGGCTAGATGCCTCACTTATAATCTCTCCGCCGGGTCCGCGCCATTCTCAGCCGGCATGTTCCACCCTCCGGCAATCGTTTTTCTTGATGTCGCATCCGGGCAGGAATAGATCGTGCGAACATCTGATGGCGGCTTGGGACACATCGCACGCGATGGCACGGAACCTCGACATGACGGCGCTGCGCGCCTTCGCGACGGTCGCCTCGTCGGGCGGGGTGACCCGGGCGGCGGGCCTGCTGAACCTCACGCAGTCGGCCGTCTCCATGCAGCTCAGGCGGCTCGAGGAGGCGCTGGGCGCGCGCCTGCTGGAGCGAAGCCCGCGAGGCGTGGACCTGACGCCCGAGGGCGAGAGGGCCCTGGTGCTGGCGCGCAGGATGCTCGACCTCAACGACGCGCTGCTGAGCGAGATGGCGCCGCGGTCGGAGGCGCGGACGATCCGCCTCGGCGTGCCCCACGACGTCGTCTTCGGCGCGATCCCCGAGGTGCTCCGGGCCCTGGCCGCCGAGCACCCCGGCGTCTCGGTCGAGTTGACGAGCAGCACCACTCGGGAGTTGCAGGCCGCGTTCGGCCGGGGGGAGTGCGACGTGATCGTGACCACCGAGACGTCCGTGGGCACCGGCGGCCGGGTGCTGGCGCGTCGGCCGCTCGTCTGGGTGGGGGCGCCGGACGGCACCGCGTGGCGCCGCCGGCCCGTTCCCGTGGCCTCCGAGCGGGACTGCCTGTTCCGGGGGCCCGTCCGCGACGCGCTCGACGGGGCCGGCCTGCCCTGGTCGACGGTCGTCCTGTCGGACAGCAGCCGCACGGTGGAGGCCACCGTGGGCGCAGACCTCGCGGTGTTCGGCGTGCTCGAGGGAATGGCGCCGCCCGGCACGGCGCCGATCCCGCACGGGGGAGCGCTCCCGCCCCTCCCGACCTTCGAGATCGGCCTCTACGTCGCGGGCAGCGGCGAGAACGCGCCCATGCGGCATCTGGTCGATCTGCTCGGGCGGGTCTACGGCCGCCCGGCCCCGGCTGAACCGCTCAGATCGTCACCACGACCTTCCCCGTCGATCGCCGCGACCGGATGAGCTCCAGCCCCTCGACCGCCCGGTCGAGCGGGAGGACGTGGCTGACATGGGGGTGCAGTTCGCCGCGTCCGTGCATCGCCATGAGCTCGGCGAGGCTGTCTGCCGCGACCCGGGGCGCGAAGCCCGCGTAGCCGCCCCAGTAGAACCCGTGTAGCGTGATGTTCTTCACGAGGAGGTGGTTCAGCTTCACCTCCGGGACGCGGCCCGAGGCGAAGCCGACGACGAGGATCCGCCCGCCCGGTCGCATCGCCCGGAAGCCCGCGTCGAAGGCGTCCCCGCCGACCGCGTCGTAGAGGACGTCCACGCCCCCGAGCGCGCGGAGGCGGTCCTTCAGGTCGGGCGCCTCGGCGTCGATCCCGTGTGCCGCGCCGGCCTCCCGCGCAACGGACAGCTTCTCCTCGCCGCGCGCGACCGCCACGACCTCCGCGCCCATCCGCGCGCCGAGTTCCACCGCCGTCAGCCCGACGCCGCCCGCGGCCCCCAGCACGGCGAGGTGCTCGCCGGCCCGCAGGCGCGCGACGTGTCCGAGCGCCAGATGGCTCGTGCCGTAGGCGATCATGAACCCGGCCGCCGTCTCGGAGGGCATCGTGTCGGGGAGGCGCACGCAGCGCGCCGCCGGCACCACGGCCAGCTCGGCGAGCCCGCCCTGTCCGGCGAAGGCCGCGACGCGGTCGCCCGGCGCCACCCCGGAGACGTCAGGGCCGAGCGATCGCACGCGCCCTGCCATCTCCAGCCCGGGCACGAAGGGCAGGGGAGGCGTCTCCTGGTAGGTCCCCTTGAGCATGAGGAGGTCGGCGAAGTTCAGTCCGCAGGCCTCGACCTCGAGCAGCACCTCGCCGGGGCCCGGCTCGGGCGCCGGGATCTCCTCGACGGCTGGCGGTGCGTCGTGGTCGCGAATGATCAGGGCCTTCATGGCAGTCCTCGGATGGCACCGCCCCATGCGGCGGATCGGAAGCGCGGGGCAGGGGCCGCCGGCCCGCCGGAACGGCGCGTCACGGAGCCGCAGGCCCGACCGGAGTGAACAAAACCTCGACGCGAATCGTTTGCGCGGAAGATTCCTGAAACGTTTATCGCGAGGGAGGCACCCATGAAACATCCCGTGGACGTCCACGTGGGCAAGCGGATCCGCCACCGCCGCTGGATGGTCGGCATGACGCAGCAGCAGCTTGCGGAGAAGGTCGGCATCAAGTTCCAGCAGATCCAGAAGTACGAGACCGGCATGAACCGCGTCTCCGCGTCACGGCTCTGGGAGATCGCCCGCACGCTCGACGTGCCGGTGAGCCACTTCTTCGAGGGGCTGCAGGACGGCGCCGAGGAGGGCGCGGGGGGCGACGTGCTCGCCGACAAGGAGGCGATGGAGCTCGTGCGCAGCTATTACGCGATCCCCGAGACGCAGCGCCGCCGCCTCTTCGACCTCGCCCGCGTCCTCTCCGACGCCGCCTGACACTCCGCCGGGCCGCCGGGCGCCCTTGCCCGGTCATTCCCCCCATGCGACCCCTCGACCGATGGGCGAGGGGCGCCCGGGGGGCGGGCATGGACGACGCGACGCTGCGGGACTTGTGGGACACGGCGATCGCCGTGGCCGATGCGGGCCGCGCCGAGACGCTCCCGCGCTTCCGCACCGCGCTGGAGGTGGAGAGCAAGCGGGCCGATTTCGACCCCGTCACCGAGGCCGACCGCGCCGCCGAGGCGGCCATGCGCCGGGTCATCGTCTCCCGCCGCCCCCATGACGCGGTGCTGGGCGAGGAGGAGGACGATCGCCACGGGACCACCGGCCTCACCTGGGTGCTCGACCCCATCGACGGCACGCGCGGCTTCGTCTCCGGCACCCCCGTCTGGGGCGTCCTCACCGCCCTGTCCGACGCGGAAGGGCCGCGGCTCGGCGTGATCGACCAGCCCTTCACCGGCGAGCGCTGGGAGGGTGGTGCGGGGCGGGCGCTCTGGAGCCGCGGAGGCGAGAGCCGCCCGCTCGGTGTTCGCGGTACGCGTCGCTTCGAGGAGGCGACGCTTCTGAGCACCTTCCCCGAGATCGGCACCGGGGAGGAGCGCGAGGCCTTCGCGCGGGTCGCGTCCCGCGTCCGGCTCGTGCGCTACGGCCTCGACTGCTACGCCTACGGCCTGCTCGCGCTCGGCCAGGTCGACCTCGTGATCGAGGCGGGCCTGCAGCCCTACGACATCGCCGCCCCCATCGCCGTCGTCCGCGCCGCGGGCGGGATCGTCACCGACTGGAACGGTGGCCCGGCGCATTACGGCGGGCGGGCCGTGGCCGCGGCGACGCCCGAGCTCCACGCCGCCGCGCTGGAGCTCCTCCATGGGTGAGACCTTCGACCTCGCGATCCGCGGCGGCCTTCTGCTCGCGGAGGCGGGCGCGCCGCCGGTCCGGGCGGATCTGGCTCTCCGCGGAGGGACAGTCGCCGCCATCGGGTCGGACCTCGCCGCGCGCGAGACGCTCGACGCCACGGGGTGCCTCGTGACGCCCGGGCTGGTGAACACGCACCACCACCTGTTCCAGTCGATCACCCGGGCGGTGCGCGCGGGCCAGGACGCGACGCTGTTCGGCTGGCTGCGCGCGCTCTACCCCGTCTGGGCGCGCCTCACCCCCGAACACGTCGCCTGCGCCACGCGGATCGGGCTCGCGGAGCTGGCCCTCTCCGGCTGCACGACATCCTCGGACCACCACTACATCTTCCCGAACGGAGTCCGCCTCGAGGACACGATCCACGCTGCCGCCGAGGTGGGGATGCGCTTCCACCCGACGCGGGGGGCGATGTCGATCGGCGAGTCGCAGGGGGGGCTGCCGCCCGACTCGCTGGTGGAGGACGAGGCGGCCATCCTCGAGGACTGCATCCGCGTGATCGACGCCTTCCACGACCCGGCACCGGGCTCCATGTGCCGCGTCGGGGTCGCCCCCTGTTCGCCCTTCTCGGTGAGCCGCGACCTGATGCGCGACGCGGCGGATCTCTCGCGCGACAAGGGCGTGCGGCTCCACACCCACCTTGCCGAGAACGACGAGGACGTGGCCTACTCGCTCGAACGCTTCGGGTGCCGGCCCGGGGCCTATGCCGAGGATCTGGGCTGGACGGGCGCGGACGTGTGGCACGCGCACTGCGTCCGGCTCGATGCCTCGGAGATCGACCTCTTCGCCCGCACCGCGACGGCCGTGGCGCATTGCCCCTGCTCGAACTGCCGGCTCGGGTCCGGCGTGGCGCCGGTGCGGGCCATGCGCGATGCGGGCGTGACCGTGGGGATCGGCGTCGACGGCTCGGCCTCGAACGATGCGGCCTCCCTCGTCGGCGAGGCGCGGCAGGCCATGCTCCTCCAGCGCCTCCACCGGGGCGCGGACGCGATGTCCCCGGGCGAGGCGCTGCAGCTCGCGACGACCGGGGGCGCCGCCGCGCTCGGCCGCGACGACATCGGCGTCCTCGCGCCCGGGATGCGGGCCGACCTCGCGATCTGGGATGTCTCCGGGGTCGAGAGCGCCGGCAGCTGGGATCCGGCCGCCCTCCTGCTCGCCGGGCCGCGCACGGTGCGGGATCTCTACGTGGAGGGGCGGCGCATCGTCGCGGACGGACGGATCGTGAGCTTCGACCTCGACGCCGAACTCCGCCGCGCGCGGACGCTCGTGGCGGGCCTCATGGACTGACGCCGAGGGGGCGCAAACCGGTCTGGCCGCCTCGTACGGGGGCTCAGGGGGCCAAGGAACACAGGTCCTCCCGCCTCCGTGTTGCGCAGTGCGGACGGGTCCACGCGCCCGCCCACCTCCCCCCGCGCGCTGCGGATCCGTGATCCCCCCGAAGGGCTGGGAGAGCGGACGCGCCTGCCACGCCCGCGAACCATCCACGGGCGGACATCCAGCAGCCCTCCATGCATGACCCGTCAAGTGCCGGCGGCCCGGGCATACTCCGACGGCTGGGCAAGGCCGCCCACCGGCCCGTGGCAGGGTTCAGCCGCCGGCCTCACGATCGCCGATCGCCTCTCGGTAGTGCCGCCGGCAGAGGGAGACGTAGCGGTCGTTGCCGCCGACCTCGACCTGCGCGCCCTCGGTCAGGGCGTGTCCGTCCGGCCCGACGCGGATCACCATCGTCGCCTTGCGCCCGCAATGGCAGATCGTCCGCACCTCGCGCAGTTCGTCCGCCAGCGCCAAGAGCGCGGCCGAGCCGGGGAAGAGCTCGCCCCTGAAGTCCACCCGGAGCCCGTAGGCCATCACCGGCACGCCCAGGTCGTCGACCGCGCGCGCGAGCTGCCAGACCTGCTCGCGCGAGAGCCACTGCGCCTCGTCCACCAGGACGGCGGCGCAGGGCCCCTCCTCGAGCCGGGCGGCGATGGCGGCGTGCAGGTCCGTCCCCGGGCCGTAGGTCCGCGCGGGCGCCGAGATGCCGATCCTTGAGGCGATCCGCCCCTCTCCGCCCCTGTCGTCGAAGTCCGCCGTCAGGAGAAGAGTTGCCATCCCGCGCTCGCGGTAGTTGTAATCGGCCTGCAGGAGCAGGGTGCTCTTGCCGGCGTTCATCGTCGAGTAGAAGAAGTGCAGCTTCGCCATGCCGCGGTCCTGCACGCGGGGGATCACGGGGGCAAGCTTCGGGCCGGGGACGGCGCCGGTGCGGGCCGTCGTGCTTTACGGCGGAGTGATGCGGGAATAGGATTCTTCCCCGAGCCGCACCCCATTCCTTGAGGTCTTTCCCTTCGTGCCCGATTCCGACGCCCGCCTGAAGTTTCACACCGAGGCCCTGGTCAAGGAGATCGGCGTCGAGGCCGCCTGCCAGATCACCGGCCGCTCCAAGGCCACGCTGGGGCGGTACTACTCCCTCCACGCGGAGCACTCCGACAGGTTCATCCCCGTCGACGCGGTGGCGGCCCTGGAGGCCAAGGCCCATTTCCCGCACGTGACCACCGCGCTGGCCGAGATGGCGGGGCTCGACGTCGCACGTCGCTTCACCGCCGGCCCGCCGAACCGCAACGAGGCGCCCGAGACGCTGCTCCACGAGGACGTGGCCGCCCTGAGCCACCGCTTCGCGATGCTGCTGCAGACCTATGCGGAGGCCGTCGCGAACGGCGCCGTCACCCCGATCGAGCGCCGCCGCCTCCTGACCGAGACCGTGGAGCTCCAGCGCGTGCTGATCGACATGAAGCTCCACCTCGAGCAGGCGTGACCCCCCGGCGGAGACCCTGCCTCAGCCGCTCCGCGTGAGCAGCACCGAGCCCACCGAGTAGCCCGCCCCGAACGAGCAGATGATCCCGCGGTCGCCCGACGCCATGTCCTCGCAGTTGAGGGCGAAGGCGATGATCGACCCGGCGGACGATGTGTTCGCGTAGTGCTGCAGGATGTCGGGCTGCTCCTCCGGCGCTGGCTCCCGGCCCAGCACCTTGCGCCCGATGAAGTCGTTCATCGTCTTGTTCGCCTGGTGGAGCCAGAGGCGCCTGAGGTCCGCCGCCTGCCAGCCGGCGTCGCGCATGTGGCCCGCGATGTGGGCCGAGACGAGGGGCAGGACCTCGCGGAAGACCTTCCGGCCCTCCTGCATGAACTGCATGTCCCGCCGGTCCTCCATCTGGTCGTGCGTGCGGCGGAGGAAGCCGTCGTTGTTGCGGATGTTGTTCGAGAACTTCGTCGCGCAGCGCGTCGAGCGGATGGCGAAGCCGCCCGTGGCGAGGTCGGACCGCTCGAGCACGACCGCGGTGCAGACGTCCCCGAAGATGAAATGGCAGTCGCGGTCGCGCCATTCGAGATGCGCCGAGCAGATCTCGGGGTTCACGACGATGGCCCGCGCGATGGAGCCCGCGCGGATCATGTCGGCGGCCGCCTGGATGCCGAAGGTGGCCGAGGAGCAGGCGACGTTCATGTCGAAGGCGAAGCCCCCCGCGCCCAGAAGCTCCTGAATCTCCACGCCGATGGCCGGGTAGGCGCGCTCGTGGTTGGAGGCCGCGCAGAGGATGCAGTCGATGTCGCCCGCCGCGACGCCGGCCTCGGCGAGCGCCTTGCCGCAGGCGTCGAGGGCCATCTCCGCCATCAGCGACGGCTCGTCGTCGGTGCGGGGGCGGAGGCGGGGGTACATGCGGTCCGGATCGAGGATCCCGTCCCGGTCGATCACGTGCCGTTGCCGGATGCCCGAGGCGCCGAAGATGAAGTCCGGGTCCGAATGGGGCACCGGCGCCGCCTCGCCCGCCGCGATGGCCCCGGCCCGCTCGGCGTTCACCCGGTCGGCATAGGCGTTGAAGGCGGGTACGAGCTCCTCGTTGGTGATGACCGCCTCGGGGGTGAACACCCCCCATCCGGTGATCGAGACCTCGTTGCTCATCGCGCAGCTCCAAGCTTGCCGGGACGGTGCGGGGCGCGGTCCCGGACGGGGCCGCAGGGATGCCGCCGCCCGGGCCCGACCTCCTCTAGTTCCTCGGCGCGCACAAATAGTTCACCACCCGTGCGGGCCTGTCCTCGACCTGGCGCCAGTCGTAGCGCAGGCGTTCGAGCCGCTCGTGCACGGCGGCCTCGTTCTCCTTCCAGACCTCGAGCACCATGCGGGGCCTGTCGCGCCTGAGCATCCGGGACATGCCGTCCAGGACGGCGATTTCGAAGCCCTCGACGTCGATCTTCACGAGGTCGAACGTGTGCTTCGAGCCGAGATACTGGTCGAGGTTCACCGTCTGGATCATCCGCCGGGCCATCACCTTCATGCCCTTGTCGTGGAGGCTGTTGCCCGTCCCGAGGAAGTTCTCGTCGCGGTAGTAGTTGATCATGTCGAGGCCGAACTCGTCGGAGGCGGCGCGGGCGTGCAGGGTGACGCGGCCGCCGACGCCGTTGGCCCGGACGTTGATCTTCGTGCGCTCCACCGTCCGCTCGATGGGCTCGAGCGCGTGCACGGTCGCGCGCGGGTTGGCTAGGCAGGCCAGGATCGACATGAGGCCCGTGTAGGCGCCCACGTCGAGCACCCGCTCGGCGGTGCGGGCCCAGGCGAGCCACTGCCGGACGATGGGCCGCTCGTAGGCGTCGTCGCCGAGCCAGAAGTACTCCCAGGCCACCACGTCGTCGTTGCAGTGGAACATCTGGAAGCGCTGGCCCTCGGCCCGGCAGGGGACGAAGCCCATGTAGGGGAACTGGTGCTTGAGCGTCTGGAACTCGTCGCGGTCGGTGCGGCCCTCGGCGAGCTCGCGGCGGAAGCGGTCGCGCCGGGCGATGCTGCGGGCGTTGGCCTCCTCGAGCGTGCGGACCGCGTCGGTGGTCGTCGCTGCCTCCATCCGGTCCTCCCCCCGTCCGCCGCGCAGGCCCCCTCCCGGGGGGCCGCGCGGGCCTCCGCCCCGGGGTCTAGGGCAGGTCGGGGCGGGGGTCCAGCGCGGGGGGAGGATGGACGTCGTGATCCGCGTCGTGACGCAGGTCGTGACGTGGGTCGTGACGTGGCCGCGTTAGGGATCCGTTCACCGCTCGGGGGGAGACCCGGTGGCCGGGCAGGGGCCGGGAGGGGCGGATGGACGACTGGAAGCCGACGAAGCCGCAGCGGGACGCGTTCAACGAGATGGTCGCGATCATGTCGCGCTTCGAGTGGGACATGGCGCACCGGGCGACGCGGGAGGCGCGCATCCCGGACGAGTGGCGCGAGGTCTGGGAGGGGCGGACGCGGCGCAAGCGGAAGCTGAGCTTCTGGATCGACGAGGACGTGGTGAAGTTCTTCCGCTCGCTGGGCCCGGGCTACGGCCCCCGGATGAACGACGTGCTGCGGAGCTTCATGCTGGCGCGGCTGGCGGGGCTGATCGAGCGGGAGGACCTCCTGGCGGAGTACCGCGAGCGCTGGATGGGCCGGCCCAAGCCGTCGGTCGCGGAGCTGCTGGCGGAGGTGGAGCGGTTGGGGGTTAGACACAAATAAGGTCGCCTGCTATGGTCAGCGCCTTCACATTCCGCCGCGGTCCCTGATAGGCTGAATGCTATACGTGCGCGAACAGCGGCATATACAGAGGTATTCTATTCGACAAACTGAAGGTCTGCCGCCACCCGCGGACAAAGAGGTACCACTACTTTGGAGCTCGATTTTGTGACCTTGTCACTTGGCCTCGGAATTATTGGTTCGATGGCCGGCATTGTATCACTATTTATAATCCTTATTCCAGAAGACAGGAGGAGCCAAATAGCCGACCGAATCACCGCAAGTGAAACGCGTATCGGGCTGTGCCTTCTTCGTTTAAACGAGACGAAATTTGATTTTGTTTGGCACGAGGCACTCATCAGTCTACTGGACCGAATTTTTGGCCGTAGAAAGTTCTCCGGGAAGGCGCTGATTCGAACAGGTATCCAGTCCTATCTGCTATGCGTTGTTCTGGTCTATGCGCTCATGATTTACGCCTGGAGCTCGACCTCCACGCTTCCCTCAGGAATGGGCATAGTGGGCCTTCTGGCGGCTGGCCCCCTATTGGCAACAGGCGTAGTTACCGCCAACCTTATACCGGATTTCATTGCAGTCGGAGCCTCTAGATGGGCTATTGAGAAGCTTCGAACTTCCGGAATTCTCTATTTTGTTATATCTACCCTCTTCGTTTTCCTAGTTTCACTAGCAATGGGCGTTGCTTCGATCCTAGTGAAGATGATGCAGCTGTATGTTTCAGAGGGCGCCTGGACACTTGTCATCGCGGATATGCAAATGGATACTCAGGTAGCGCAGGTTCAGTATACGCTCGCGTTTCTTACCACTTTTTCTATACAGTTCTGGATCGCGCTATTCTTCTTTTTCAGAACGGCATCTAGTATTGCGAATGGACTTGCCCGACTTCTTCAGCTACCAACTCGCTGGAATTTTGTCATTGACTACCCGGTCAGGGCGCTTTTGTGTATTACGTTGTTCCTCGCACTGGTTTTAATACTCTTGCAGTCGCTTACGGTGGTATCGCCAGCTGGTTCGACATATCCATAAGCCCACCTTTCAACGGACCAATAAGCCATAGGTTAATAGGAGTAGGTATGAAAACAATGCTTTAACTTGCACGCGAATAGAGATTTAACCTCTAAAAGAAAAATGCGGTGTAGTTTTCGCCTCTCGATTGGCGTTTTCTAGTCTATATAGTCGGGACAATGGTCGGAGAAGAAGGCTATTGCAACGCCCGCACCTCCACCGCCCCCTCCGCCCGCGCGCGCATCGCCAGAGCCGCGGCGTGCGCACCAGCCAGAGTCGTGTAGTACGGAATGCGGTCCATCAGCGCCACGTTGCGGATGGCGCGGCTGTCCTCGACGGCCTGGGCGCCTTCGGTGGTGTTCATGACGAGGGCCACCTCGCCGTCCATGAGGACGTCGACGATGGTGCGGCCGCCCTCGTAGTGCTTGTTGACCCGCGCGGTGGGCAGGCCGTGGCTGCCGAGGAAGTCGGCCGTGCCGGAGGTGGCGAGCAGCGAGAAGCCCTGGTCGATCAGCAGGCGCGCGGTGTCGACGAGCTGGGGCGTCTTGTCGGCGTCCTTGATCGACAGGAAGGCGGTGCCGCCGCCGGGCAGCGCCACACCCGCGCCCATCTGCGCCTTGAGGAAGGCGCGGGCGAAGGAG
>CAZWWR010000074.1:0-13396 GCA_964637265.1 uncultured Jannaschia sp. | reverse complement strand
GTCCAGTCCTCTCGTCGGACCAGACCCTGGCTCCCGGTGGAGGTGGAACCGGGAGCCCAGCAAACAGGGGCTGCCCGGGGTTCGGATCGTGGGTCCGAAGGAATGGCCTTGCGCGATGTCGAAGCTTAACCCGACCCGCTAATGAACTCGAAGATCGTCCACCTAAGACACGGCGTCGCGTGAGCGAGACTCGTCGACCCTCCGGTTCCTCCCAGCGTGGTGTGGCACGCGACGCTTTCGGGCAGGCGCGACCGGCAGCGGACCGTCTTTGTCGGGTGAGGTCGGCGGTCGGTCTGGGGGAGCGACTGCCCAACTGACCCGTTTCGGTCATGCCTGACGATCGGATCGCTTCCCGAGCGCCTTCGTGCCGGACGATCGAATTCCAACGGGTCACATTGCAACTCGCAGGCTCGAACGACCGGCGCCGGATTTCTCGCAGTTCCGGCGGCGGCAGAAGACCCGACCCGTCCGTGCGACGGCCCTGCCAAGGCTCGGACGACCCGCTGCATCTGCTTGGCGAATGCACAAGGATAGAATCTCGCCGCGGAGGGTGAGGAAACCAATCCTCGGTCCGGTGAACGTCGACTCCGACGAACGGTACGCGCGCAGGCACGGCGGGGCTGGGCACCGCGTCTGCTGCGGCGTGCACTTGGCCGTCGGCCAGGGGCAGGCGAGTCGGTCTCGATCGGGCCACGTCCGTTCTTGAGGTGCACGACATTGATGCGGCGGAGCAACCAGCGATCCGCAATCGATTGCGCCGAGCCGATGTGCTCGGGCTCTTCGAGCGCACCGGGCCGTGCCTCGTCGGGGTAGAGGTCTCTTCGTTTGAGGGACAAGGCGTCCGCCGCGCGCCCTGCCGGTCCGTCTTGCCCCGTCACCGTGCGCCGGTACTCTCGGCGGCTAGCCACGAGGCGCGGCTGATGGTGAACCAGGACCTTGGCCCCGTTAGTGCCCCGCGGGGTGGTGTGGGATCGTGGGCCTTCGGGGAGGCCGTGGCTTGTTGGGACGCCACGGGGGGCAGCTTGGTGTTCTGAGTATCTGCGATGAGGGCGGAGCGTTTCCGGTCCCATGTAGCGCCGGGCGATTGCTCACTCGTCGTTCTGCGCGATCATCAGCGCGCCGACGAGGCGAATGATGACTTGGTCGTCGGGGAAGATCACTACGCCGTCCGAGCGACGCTTGATCTATTTATCGACGCGCTGGGGGGGGGTCGTGAAGGCGATCTGCGCCCAGTTCTCGCGGGGGGAGCCCATGCAGGCCAGGACATCCTCGCAGGAGGCGCCCATCATGGCGGCCAGGCGGGGCTGCTCGTCGTGCAGCGCGTCGGCGACGGCGTCCCACGGAACCTGCGCCTCGGCCTTCGCCTCCTGGGCGAAGGCCGTCTCGAGCATGGCTGCGACCGCCGGGCAACTCTTCGTGGCGGCCTGCGCGAGCGCGTTGCGCATCCAGTGTGCGCGACACCGCTGGTGGGTGGCATCGAACACCCGGCGCGCGGCAGCTTGCAGCCCCCTTGTGATCGTCGGCCACGACGAGTCGCACGCCGCGCAGGCCACGATCGGCCGAGCGAGCGCAGGACGCCGGGTCCGGAACGTCTCCGCCTCCGAGGGGCCGGTGACCACGCCAAGGACCTCGCGCCGTCCGTCCTCGTTGACTGTCACGGCCAGTATCACGGCGCAGCCGACGATCCGCCCGGCCTCACGCACCCCCGAAGCAGCTCTCGTCTAGCCACCGGCGTACCAATGCGGTGCCACCGGTTCGAAACCGCCGGCGCGCGCCGGGCGCCCTCCAACGTCCGGGGCAGGAGGGCGCCCAACCCTCTCGTCGGCCTCCGCGCACAACCCGTTAGTCTGGCTTCGACACCCCCGTCCTGCAAATTGCGCGAATAAGATGATCGAGCGAACGCGTCGAGACGCCGTACACCTAGATTTTTATATCACCGCCAAGAGCGCCTTCTGGTCGTCCGACGTGGCTCCGGAAATGATGGCGGGTAGCGAACCCTTCCTTAGCTTCGGGATCGCCGAGTGGATACGACCGGTGCGCTGCGTCGCCCGATCCGGCGTTCGCGTGCCCTTCGGCGCCCCCGTCCGAGCTTCCTCAATTAGCCCCTTAGTGCCAACAGCCGATATCTCGCAAACGAGGTCCGCATCGGCGGATTTCCTCACCAACTCCATAATCTCCATTCTGCCATCGGTCGTCGTCGCCCCCGGTCGGTTTCAGGTCTCGCAACCCAGACCTCAAGAAGACCGGAAGTGATCGCCAGACCACGCTCCCAAACAAACCGGCGGGGCACTACCGCGGCCGAGGCGGGGCAGCGCGGGCCCTCGGAAGATGCCGAAGCGACATGCGAGGCGGCCACTCATTCGACGATGCACTTCGTTCCGCTAGGGTCGGCTGAATAGCAGGCAGCGCTGCTCGACCATCAGGCACAGGACCTCTCTGTGCGGCTACGGACGCGACAGTGAACTCGTTCCACGCGCACCTCTGCGGGTTCGGGGTTGCGGTGGCGAATGGCAAATCCAGCGAGGCAAAAAGGCGATCGCGGATGGGGCTACGATTTAATGCCGAACGACCGGCTGCTCGCGGCAGCGCGGGACGAGTCCGAGGCCGCGCTACCCGCGCCGCCCGCGCCGCCCGCGCTCGACCTGCTGGCCGTTAAGCTCCGCGATCTCTAGGCGCGGAGCTATGAATCGACCCGGTGCCGAGGCCAATGCGCTCGCCCGGCGGCCGGTTACCATGCCCGGCCACGGGCTGATCGCATCCTCGGCCATTGCGACGAGCACGACGGACGTTGGCGCTTCCCTCTCGGGCAGCAGGTACGCGGCTTGGCTCGGGCTCACCCCGCGCGCAAGCTAGTCGAGCGGCAAGGAGCGGTTGGGCCAGATAAGCAAGGCCGGCACCTTCCATCTGCGCCCGCCGCTCTCCCATCGCGCCATGATGAGCCATCGCGTCGCCATCCGTTCGAGACCGATAGCGAACGATCAGTGCATGCCGAAGGCGACGTGCCGCACCAACCAACTCCGTGTCCAATCGGCTCGACCGGTTGCTCGCGCTTAAGGCGGTGAAGGTCGCCGCCTAGGGACCCGTGGCCAATATGACCAGCACGGTCCAAGCGTTCGCCGAGGGTTTCGAACCGATGGAGACACATCGCCCACCCGCGCGCGGCGGTAGCCACCGGGACGTGCACGATTAAGACCAAGATAGCTGCCAGTACCTCGATACGGCGCCGCGTAAGCTGATTGCACAAGAAGGAGACGAGAAGGGGCAACCGGTTCGCACCGGTGCACCCGAGACCTCGGGCCGTTGATCGGGGCCCGACGCCACTTGCAGATCCCTTTAGGGCACCCAGCAGATCACGCCGTTGAACTGCCCCCGTATGTCTCGTCGCGACCGACCAACACGCCAGGTCCAAACAGAACCCTGCCGAAAGGTCATCCACAGATGGGCAAAGCGAAGATGGCGAACCCCGCGGGTGGGGGAAAGCCACAAGGCAGGCCGGGCAACGACGGTCTGTACGTCATCGGGTGCCCCAGGCAGTACCAAGAGCAGGATGACCCCGATGAAACTGTCCGGCCGGCAGTGGATGTCGCGGGCCTCATCCACCAGACCGCTCAGTCCAAGGCTTTCATCGTCGCCCTCATCGGCCTCACCGCCGCCAGCATCCCAGCCAGACGGACCGTCGGCTGACGTTGATTTAAAGACGGGAAACTCCGGTACCCGCTGCATCGTCAACACGGCCCAGGATCGGTACGCTGTTCTCTCTTCATGAACTTAGATGATGGCGGCGACAGTTCTCGACTGAGGGTAGTTCAGCACGAACTGTCGTATTCAACCGAAAGATCGAGGCCTGAAGCTGATCGCGAATCGGCCCGGCGTGCCCCCCTCCTAGTCCGCGGAACTGGCCCCGCTGGAATTTCTCTCCACAGGTGCGCGGAGGTCTGGCGGAAGCTACGGATGGCGCCGGCGGCAATGTAGCTAAGCACCTCTGGAACGGGCATGAAAAACGTCCACCGTGGCGCCCGCGTTCCACCAAATCTTATCCCCAGAAGAATCGCCCCCGAATCGTTGACGGGTGGAGGGAGGCGGCTCAGTTTGCGGTCTTGCCTGCGGGCGCCACCACATCTGGTGGTATCGAGCGGATAAGACGACGGCCGAACCGTGCCGGTAAAGCACGTCCGATCGGACGGCCGAACCCCGCGTCTCCGAGCGTGGAGGCGCGTGGGGAAGGCCCCCAAGCGGAACGTGAGAGAGAAAGGGAGAGGCGGACATGAGGATCGAACGCAAGCTGACGGCAGGGGGACGCGACGCCTACGACGGCGTGCCCTTCACCACCACGACCTCCGAGATCCGCAACCCCGACGGGACCGTCGTCTTCCGCCTCGACGCCGTCGAGATCCCCGAAGGCTGGAGCCAGGTCGCGGCCGACGTGATCGCGCAGAAGTACTTCCGCAAGGCCGGCGTCGCGGCCCGCCTCCGCCGCGTGCCCGAAGAGGGCGTGCCGGAGTTCCTGTGGCGTTCGGAGCCCGACGAGGAGGCGCTCGCCGAACTCCCCGAGGCGGAGCGCTTTGGTGGCGAGACGAGCGGTCGGCAGGTCTTCGATCGCCTCGCCGGTGCCTGGGCGTACTGGGGGTGGAAGGGGGGCTACTTCTCCTCGGAGGAGGATGCGCGCGCCTACATGGACGAGATGCGCGTGACGCTGGCCCGCCAGATGGGGGCCCCGAACAGCCCGCAATGGTTCAACACGGGCCTCCACTGGGCCTACGGCATCGATGGGCCCGCGCAGGGGCACCACTACGTCGACTCGTTCACGGGCAAGCTCGTGAAGTCGCGTTCGGCCTACGAGCATCCGCAGCCCCATGCCTGCTTCATCCAGTCGGTCGCGGACGACCTCGTGAACGACGGCGGCATCATGGACCTGTGGGTTCGCGAGGCGCGCCTCTTCAAGTACGGGTCCGGGACGGGCACCAACTTCTCCGCGCTGCGCGGCGAGGGCGAGAAGCTCTCGGGCGGCGGTAAGTCTTCGGGGCTGATGGGCTTCCTGCGGATCGGCGACCGGGCGGCTGGCGCGATCAAGTCCGGCGGCACCACGCGGCGCGCGGCGAAGATGGTGATCGTCGACATGGATCACCCCGACGTCGAGGATTTCATCGACTGGAAGGTGATCGAGGAGCAGAAGGTCGCGGCCCTCGTGGCCGGCTCCAAGGCCCACGAGCGTGAGTTGAACAAGGTCATGGGCGCGGTCACCGGCTTCGAGGGGAGCGCCGAGGATGGCGCCGATCCGGCCAGGAACGACGCCCTGAAATCCGCGATCCGCGAGGCCAAGCGCGCCTGCATCCCCGAGGTCTACATCAACCGCGTCCTGCAATACGCGGCGCAGGGGTACACGAGCGTCGAGTTCCCCGTCTACGACACCGACTGGGACAGCGAGGCCTACGGCACCGTCGCGGGCCAGAACTCGAACAACTCGGTCCGCGTGACGGATGCGTTCCTGCGCTCCGTGGCCGATGACGGCGAGTGGGACCTCGTGAACCGCGTCGACGGATCCGTCGCGCGCACCGTCAAGGCACGCGAGCTCTGGGAGAAGGTGGGTCACGCCGCCTGGGCCTGCGCCGATCCGGGCATCCAGTTCCACGACACGGTGAACAGCTGGCACACCTGCCCCGCGGACGGGCCCATCCGCGGCTCGAACCCGTGCTCCGAGTACATGTTCCTCGACGACACGGCCTGCAACCTCGCCTCGATGAACCTGCTGAAGTTCCTCCGCGAGGACGGGACGTTCGACGCCGATCTCTACGTCCACGCCTCACGCCTGTGGACCGTCACGCTCGAGATCAGCGTGATGATGGCGCAGTTCCCGTCGAAGGAGATCGCGCGCAGATCCTACGACTTCCGCACGCTGGGGCTGGGATACGCCAATATCGGCGGCCTGCTGATGAACCTCGGGCTGAGCTACGACTCCGAGGAGGGGCGCGCGCTCTGCGGGGCGCTGACGGCGGTGATGACGGGCGTCAGCTACCGCACCTCCGCCGAGATGGCGGGGGAGCTGGGGCCCTTCCCCGGCTATGCCAAGAACCGCGACCATATGCTGCGCGTGATGCGCAACCACCGGCTGGCGGCGCATGGCGAGGCCGAGGGCTACGAGGCGGTGAACGTCGCTCCGGTGGCGCTCGACGTCGCCGGATGCCCGGAAGCGCGGCTGGCCGAGCTCGCCGCGCGCGTCTGGGACGAGGCGGTGAGCCTCGGCGAGGCAAATGGATACCGGAACGCCCAGTCCACCGTGATTGCGCCGACCGGCACGATCGGCCTCGTGATGGACTGCGACACGACGGGCATCGAGCCCGACTTCGCCCTCGTGAAGTTCAAGAAGCTCGCCGGCGGCGGCTACTTCAAGATCATCAACCAGTCGGTCCCGGCCGCGCTGCGCAAGCTGGGCTATGGAGAGGCGCAGATCGAGGAGATCGTGGCCTATGCGGTGGGCCACGCCTCGCTCGGGCAGGCGCCCGGCATCAACCATACCTCGCTGATCGGGCACGGCTTCGGGCGGGGCGAGATCGAGAAGGTCGAGGCCGCACTGGCCAGCGCGTTCGACATCCGCTTCGTCTTCAACCAGTGGACCCTCGGCGAGGCCTTCCTGACCCAGACGCTGGGCATCCCGGCGGCGAAGCTGGCCGATCCGTCCTTCGACCTGCTCCGCCACCTCGGCTTCTCCCGCGCGGAGATAGAGGCGGCCAACGATCACGTCTGCGGGACGATGACGCTCGAGGGCGCCCCCCACCTGCGCGAGGAGCACTACGCCGTCTTCGACTGCGCGAACCCCTGCGGCAAGAAGGGCCGCCGGTTCCTCTCGGTCGAGAGTCACATCCGCATGATGGCCGCGGCGCAGAGCTTCATCTCGGGCGCCATCTCCAAGACGATCAACATGCCGAACGCGGCGACGATCGAGGACTGCCAGAAGGCCTACGAGCTGTCCTGGTCGCTCGGGGTGAAGGCCAACGCGCTCTACCGCGACGGCTCGAAGCTCTCCCAGCCGCTTGCCGCCTCGCTGGTGGAGGACGACGACGAGGCCGCCGAGGCGCTCGAGACGGGCACGCCGCAGGAGAAGGCCAAGGTCCTCGCCGAGAAGATCGTGGAGAAGATCGTCGAGCGCGAGGTCGTCCGGGAAGTGCCCCGCGGGCGGGAGAAGATGCCCGATCGGCGCAAGGGCTACACGCAGAAGGCCATCGTGGGCGGCCACAAGGTCTACCTCCGCACGGGCGAGTACGCGGACGGCAGCTTGGGCGAGATCTTCATCGACATGCACAAGGAGGGCGCGGGCTTCCGCGCCATGATGAACAACTTCGCCATCGCGGTCTCGGTGGGCCTCCAGTACGGCGTTCCGCTGGAGGAGTTCGTGGACGCCTTCACCTTCACCAAGTTCGAGCCCGCCGGCATGGTGCAGGGCAACGAGGCGATCAAGAACGCGACGAGCGTGCTCGACTACATCTTCCGCGAGCTCGCCGTCAGCTACCTCGACCGCACCGACCTCGCCCACGTGAAGCCCCAGGGCGCGAGCTTCGATGCGCTCCACACCGAGGGCGAGGGGGCGACGAATGTGTCGCCCGTCTCCGAGGACGGCGCCAGCCGCTCGCTGGAGGTGATACGGCAGGTCACGTCGTCGGGCTACCTGCGCAAGCGCCTGCCCCGGACGCTCTACGCTCTGGAAGGCGGCGTCGACGGCGCGGCCCGCGCGCTGGCCGGCAACGGGGCGATGGCCGAGGCGAAGGCCTCCCAGCCGGGCGGCGCGGCGGTGGCCGCCTCCGACGGGGAAGCGGTGGTCGCCGTCGCGACCGCGCCCGAGGTGGACGCCCGGACCAAGGCGAAGATGCAGGGCTACGAGGGCGAGGCCTGCGGCGAATGCGGCAACTACACCCTGGTCCGCAACGGGACCTGCATGAAATGCAACACCTGCGGGGCGACCTCGGGGTGTAGCTGAGCCCGCCGTAGATGACGGGCGGCCATTATGGTCGTCCGTCACCAATTCCCAATCCGGTCTCCGATTAGCGCCCTCCAATGCGCGAAGGCGGCATGCCCGTCGGAGACAGATCACCATCACTACGCTTCGCCGTGGCGGACGGTCGCCCGACACCCGCAAGATCGGTGGCGCCAAGACGAGCCTGCCACGTAGCACGCCCCTGGGCTCTTTGGAGTGGGACGACGAAGTTGTATCTCCGTCATCGGATTCGTGGCTTGGCCAGCAGCTCCTCGCGCTCCATGCCGCATGGTCCCCGAACGCCGAGATGGTGCCGGGGTCGACAGCGCGCTAGGGCGCGCGGATGGACCCGGATCTGTTTCTCGTCGCCCCCCCCGGCCTAGAGCCACAGCTTCTGGAGGAGGCGCGCGAGATCGGGCTCCCGGGGCCCAGGCTCGTGCTCGGCGGCGTGGAGGCCAAGGGGGGCTGGGAGGGGGTGCGGCGTGCGAACCTCCGCTCGCGGATCGCCTCGCGGGTGCTGGCCCGCCTCGGTGCGTTCCCGGCACGCGCCTACCCTGCCCTCACCGCGGGACTGCGCGAGGTGCCTTGGAGCGACGTCCTGCCCGCGGACGTGCCCCTGCGCGTCGAGGCGTCGGCGCAACGGTCGCGCCTCGCTCATGGCGGGGCTTTGGCCGGGCATGTCGCGGCAGCGCTGGAACGGGCCGGCCTTACGGTTTCCCAGGACGCGCCGCTCCGGGTGCTAGCCCGGCTCGAGCGCGACCTCTGTACCCTGTCACTCGATACCAGCGGCGAGCCGCTGCACCGGCGCGGCTTCAAGCAAGCCGTCGGGCGAGCCCCCCTTCGCGAGACGCTCGCCGCCGGGTTCCTGCGTGCGGCCGGATGGCAGGGCGACGTCCCGGTGCTCGACCCGATGTGCGGCTCGGGCACCATTCCCATCGAGGCGGCGGAGAGGGCGGCCGGCCTCCTGCCGGGTCGGGCGCGGCACTTCGCGTTCGAGCTGCTGCCCTCGCACGACGCGGCCCGATGGGAGGCGCTCCGCTCCGAGACCCTGCGCCCCTCGGAAGCCACCGCCCATGGCGCGGACAGGGATGCCGGAGCCGTGGCCATGGCGCGCGCGAACGCGGAGCGTGCGGGCGTGGAGGATCGCTGCACCTTCGCGCGGGGAGCCGTCTCCTCGCTCGCACGGCCCGGCGGACCGCCGGGCCTCGTGATGTGCAACCCGCCCTACGGCGGGAGGATCGGCCGGCGCGGGCCCCTGCGGGCGCTCTACGGCACGCTCGGGGCCGTCCTGCGGGAACGGATGGCCGGCTGGCAGGTCGGCATCGTCACGAGCGAGGACGAACTCGCCCGCGCGACGGGCCTCCCGCTCTCCCCCGGTCCATGGGTCCCCCATGGCGCGATCCGGGTCCGGTTGTGGCAGGGACGGCCCTGATCGGGCCGCCCCGATGTGCTACTCGCCCTTCACCACCCGAACGTCCTCCATGACGTCGGGCTGCCCGATCACGGCGCCGTTCGGCCCCTCGCCGCGCTTCACGGAATCGAGCACGTCGAGCCCCTCCGTCACCTCGCCGACGATGGTGTAGGCGCCGTCGAGATGGGGCGCCGGGGCGAACATGATGAAGAACTGCGAGTTCGCGCTGTCCGGATCCGCCGACCGGGCCATCCCGACGACGCCTCGCGCGAAGGTCCGGTCCGAGAACTCGGCCTCGAGGTCCGGCCGGTCCGACCCGCCCGTCCCGGCCAGCCGCATGTCGGAGCCCATCCGCCCGTGCTGGACGTCGCCCGTCTGGGCCATGAAGCCGTCGATCACCCGGTGGAACACCACGCCATCGTAGGCGCCCGCCTCGGCCAGCGCGGTGATCTGCTCGACATGCGCAGGCGCCACATCCTCGAACAGGTCGATGACGATGGTGCCCTCGGCCTCGCCGGCGACGTCGATCTCGATCCCCGTCGCCATCGCGGGCGCGCCGAGAAGGCACAGGACGGCGGCGAGGCTACGCATCGGCGGCGACCTTCACCGAGATCATCTTGTCGGGGCTCGCCGGCGGCTCGCCGCGGGCGATCTTGTCGACGTGCTCCATGCCGTCGACCACCCGGCCGTAGACGGTGTACTGCCGGTTCAGGAAGTGATTGTCGGCGAAGTTGATGAAGAACTGCGAGTTCGCCGAGTCCGGGCTCTGCGAGCGCGCGGCCCCCAGCGTCCCGCGGTCGTGCGGCACGCCCGAGAACTCCGCCTTCAGGTTCGGCTTGTCGCTCCCGCCCGTACCGGCGCGGCGCAGGTCGCCGCCGTCCTTGCCGTTCTCCACGTCGCCGGTCTGGGCCATGAAGCCGTCGATGACGCGGTGGAACACCACGCCGTCATAGGCGCCCTCGCGGGCCAGCTCCTTCATCCGGGCGACGTGCCCGGGCGCCACGTCGGGCAGGAGCTCGATCGTCACGGGGCCGTCCTTCAGCTCGATGATGACGGCGTTCTCCGGATCCTTGATATCGGCCATTCGGGCCTCCCTGTTCGTTCGGGAGCGGATGTAGGGCACCCGCTCCCCGGGCGCAAAACCCCGGAGGGGATCCCGCCTGACTTCCGCGAGATGCGCGGCGGTTCAGATGGGCTTGCCCTGCGCGTCGTGGATCTGGCGCACCTCGGAGGGGCGCATGTCGAGCGCCGAGGACAGCCGCCGGAGGTAGTCCTTCTCGGCCTCCTCGTCCGGGTCGATGGCCGTGAGAGCGGCGGCATAGACCTCGGCCTCGTGCCCCTTCGGCACGTCGCGGGCCAGCCCCTCGGGGTCGACGGGCTCGGACAGGGCCGCACGGACGGCCTCCTCGTCGCCCGGATCGTTCGCGTCGCCGAGGAGCTGCATGAGGACCTCGCGCTCCTCGCCATCGATCACGCCGTCGGCGCGGACGGCCTGCGCCATCGCGCGGATCATCACGCCGGCCGTGGCCTCGTCGGAGGGACCCTGCTCGGCGGCCTGCGCGGCCTGATCCTGGTTGAGGACGGCCGTTCCGCCCGCCATGGCGGCGAGCCCGCCCAGCAGGCCGCCCAGCCCGCCCGACGGAGCACCCTGCCCGGCCATGCCCGACTCCCGTCCGCCCGTCGCGCCGGCCATACCAAGCGAGCCGAGGAGGCTTCCGAGACCGCCCGAGGAGGCGCCGCCGGAGCCGCCGACGCGGCCCATCATGCCGCCGAGGCCGCCCCCCGCCTGCCCGCCCTGCATCTGGGTGAGCTTGCCCTGCAGGCCCTTCATCCCGCCCTGCTTCCGGAAGGCCTCGTATCCCTTCGCGGCGGCGAAGGCGATCGCCATCTTCATGGCCATCTTCTTGAGCGACATCGCATATCTCCCTGTCTGCCAACCCCTACATAGGTGCTCAGCCGTCGGGGAGAATGTCCGGGATGAAGGTCACGATCTCGGGGAAAACCCACAGGAGCCCCAGCCCGACCACCTGGATCAGCACGAAGGGGATCACGCCGCGGTAGATATGTCCCGTCGTCACCTCCCTCGGCGCGACGCCCCTGAGGTAGAACAGGGCGAAGCCAAAGGGCGGCGTGAGGAACGAGGTCTGGAGGTTCACGGCGATCATGATCGTCACCCATTTCGGGTCGAGCGAGCCGCCGTAGATCACAGGGCCGACGATCGGGACGACGATGTAGATGATCTCGAGGAAGTCGAGCACGAAGCCGAGGATGAACAGGATCGCCATCACCAGCAGGAAGACGACGATCTCGTTGTCGAAGGCGCGCAAGAACTCCTGGATGTAGTGCTCGCCCCCGAAGGAGATGAGCACGAGGTTGAGGAGCTGCGAGCCGATCAGGATGGTGAACACCATCGATGTCACCTTCGCCGTCTCCCGCACCACCGGCCCCAGCACGCCGGTGCGGAACAGCACCCAGCACCCGTAGAGCAGCCCGAAGAAGGCGACGTGGTAGGAGACCTGCGCGATCAGCAACGCCACCCGGTCGCCCAGCGTGGTGGTTCCGACGCCGACCCGCAGGTCGAAGTTCACCCCGAAGAGCAGCATGATCACCAGCGCCAGCGATGCGATCAGGATGATCTTGCCCGTCCGGCCCTCGTCGCCGAGCTTGCGGTAGGCGGCCAGCATGATGGCGCCGCCCGCGCCGAGCGCGGCCGCGGGCGTCGGGTTGGTGATGCCTCCCAGGATCGAGCCGAGGACCGCCACGATCAGCACGAGCGGCGGGAAGACGACGCTGAGGAGCTCGTTCTCCGCCAGCCTGAGCGTGCCGAACCAGGCGCCGTAGCAGGCGAGGCCCACGGGGATCGCCATGAGCACGAAGGTCGCCGCGGCGCTCGTGCCGGGCGATATGAGGAACAGGTCCACGAGCAGGCCCAGCACGATGCCGCCGAGACCGATCAGGAGGGGGCGCGGATCGGCCAGCGGATTGATGCCGCGGGCCAGCGAGAGCGTGAGGCCGAGCAGCACCATGATCGTGGCCACGCCCGTGCCGATCGGCGCGGCGTCCTCGAGGGCGACGGCGAGACGTTCCGCCCGCTCCTCCTCGCTGAGCTCGCGCCGCAGCTCGGCGCCGCCCGCCTCGTCGATCTCCCGCTGCTGCGCCACGGCCACGTCCCAGGTCGCCTGGCCGTGCAGCGCGATCATCGACTCGGCGCATTGCGGGGACACGTTCGTCCGGAGGACCGCCTGGTCGCCACCGCTGGTGAAGGCGCTGACGGAGATGGTCTGCGACCCGACGACGCCCGCCGCGGCCAGCGCGGAAACGCCGATCAGGATGGCGCCGGGGACGCCGAGGTACCACGTCAGCGCCTCGTTGCGCGTCGTCGGCGTGCCGCGCGTGCCGCCCAGCTCGACCGGCGGCGCCTTCGACGGGTTGAGCAGCGCGAAGCCGAAGGCGTAGGCGCCGTAGAGCCCCGCCAGCAGGATGCCCGGCAAGAGGGCCGCCTGGAACAGCGTGCCCACCGAGACGACGGCCGGCTCGCCCAGGAAGGTCAGCGCGTCGGAGCAGCCGGCGAGCTGCGCGCGGTTCTCCTGCGCGGTGGAGTAGATGTCGCCTGCGAGCGTGCCCAGCAGCACGATGACGATGGAGGGCGGGATGATCTGCCCGAGCGTGCCCGAGGCTGCGATCACGCCCGTCGAGAGCTCCGGCGAGTAGCCGTTGCGCAGCATCGTCGGCAGAGCGAGGAGGCCCATCGTGACAACGGTGGCGCCGACGATGCCGGTCGAGGCCGCGAGAAAGGCCCCGACGATCACGATGGAAACGGCGAGGCCGCCGGGCAGCGGCCCGAAGACGCGCGCCATCGTCGTCAGCAGATCCTCGGCGATCTTGGATCGCTCCAGAGTGATGCCCATCATCACGAACATGAGCACCGCGAGCAGCGTCTCGATCGAGGCGCCGGCGATGACGCGCTCGTTCATCCGGTTGACGATGAAGGCGATGTTGCGGTCGAGCGCCTGCTCCCA
>CAZWWR010000073.1:0-13459 GCA_964637265.1 uncultured Jannaschia sp. | reverse complement strand
GCCAGCACCGCGGCGCGTGGGCGCAGGTGCCTCGGGCCGGCGGGCGTCTCGAAGCGGAGCGCGCCGTCCTCCTCCCAGCCCGTCCAGCGGTGCCGCTGCGCCAGCCGCGCGCCGCCCGCGTCGAGCCGCGAGAGCCAGGCCCGCAGGAGCGGAGAGGCCTTCCAGACGCGCGGGAAGACGCGGCCCGTGGAGCCCGTCGTCGCGGGCTGGCCGAGGCCCTCCATCCACGACACGACGTCGTCCGGGCCGAAGGCGTCCAGCATCGGCGCGAGCCAGGGCTCGGCCTCGGCGTAGGCGGCACGGAAGGCCGCCCCGTCCTCCCGCCTGGTGATGTTGAGGCCGGACTTGCCCGCCATCAGCAGCTTGCGCGCGGGCGAGGGCATCGCATCCAGGATCAGCGGGCGCCGGCCTGCCGCGACGAGCGCCTCGGCCGCCGCGAGACCGGCGGGGCCGGCGCCGACCACCACGGCCTCCGCATCCTCCATGCGCGGCGGATGCCGCACGTGCGGCGCCGGGGCAAGCCTCAGAAGGCGAAGGGCGCGGCCTCGCCCCAGACCTCGCGCACCCGCGCGTCGCGGCCGCACCGCTCCCGGTAGCGCTTGTAGGCGACCGATTTCGGCACGGCGAGGCCGACCGAGGAGATGGCGATGCGCTCGTCGGAGGCGTAGTAGCCCTGGTGGTAGTCGTCCACCGGGTAGAACTCGCCCGCGTCGAGCACCGGCACCGCGACGGGGCGGCCGAGTTCGGCCTCCGCGTCGGCCACCGCGGCCTCGGCGGCCGCGCGCTGCTCGGGCCCGTCCACGAAGATCGCCGGGACGTATTCGCGGCCCCGGTCGCAGAACTGCCCGCCCGCGTCGAACGGGTCGATCGAGCGGAGGAACATGTCGTAGATCTCGCGCAGGGAGACGCGCTCGTCGTCGAAGGGCACGGTCACAGCCTCGATGTGGTCGCCCGAGGCGCGGTAGATTGGATCGGGGGTGGTGCCCCCGGTGAAGCCGGAGACGACGTCGCCCACGCCGTCGACCCCCTCGAAATCGGCCTCCACGCACCAGAAGCAGCCGCCCGCGAGCGTGGCCGTCTGCTGGGCCGCGAGGGCCGGCGCGAGGGGCGTCGCGGCGAGGAGGAAGGCGAAGACGTGGCGGAGCATGGGGGCTCTCCTCTGGAGGGCCCGAACGGGAGCGGGCCGAGATGCGTTTCGCTCTAGATAGGGGCCGCGCGCCCCGGGGCGGCATCAAACGGAGGTGAGCGACCATGACCCGACGGCCGCGCCGCAGGGCGCGCGAGCAGGCCGCGTCGGCGGACGGCCGCGGCGACGGCCGGGGCGGCGCCGGACCGGATGCCCCCGCGACGGCGGCCGATCCCGAGACGGGCTTCCCCCTCTGCGCGCTCTGCGAGCGGCCGGTGCCGCCGGGCGCGCCGCAGAGCTGGCACCATCTCGTGCCGAAGCTGCGCGGCGGGAAGGGCGGACCCGTCGTCCTGATGCACCAGATCTGTCACAACGAGATCCACGCCACCGCGTCGGAGGCCGAGCTGGCGCGGATCTGGAACACGCCCGAGGATCTGCGCCGCCACCCCCGCCTCGCGCGGTTCATCGGCTGGGTCCGCAAGCGCCCGCCCGACTTCCACAGCAAGACGCCGGGCGCACGGCGGGGGTGGAAGCGCTGAGACGCGACGCCATCGCCCGGGGGCCGTGACGGCCCCGGACAGGGTGCTCCGCCGTCCGCACGGAGTTCGTATGGATGGAGTGGAACCGGGTCCGCGCGCCTCGCGGCTCCGACGGACGGAGATCGGCGCTACGGCCGGAGGGGTCCGGCGCGCTTCCTAGGACGATGCCTCCTCGGGGAGAGCCGGGACTGCGGTGCGTGCCGCAGGATGGGACGGGCGCGGATGACCCTCCGAACCGCCTCCGCTCCGCGGCTGTGAGGCACCGTCCGGGCGGCGCGGCGGGGGATCGCAGGCCCGCTCGGACCCGTCACTGACCCGCCAGCGCGGTGCGGGCGTGGCCGCCGCCGAGGAGGGCGAGCAGGCGGTCGACCTCCTCCTCCGTCTTGGACCAGTCGCAGACGAGGCGGCAGAGCGGACGGCCGCCGGCGCCGCTCCCGTCGTCCATCAGGTAGTAGCGCGCCTCCGCGAGGGCGCGGTCGTGGGCCTCGCGGGGGAGGCGGGCGAAGATCATGTTCGCCTCGGCCGGGTGGAGCAGCTCGGCCCCCATCGCCTCCAGCCCCCGCGCGAGGCGGGCCGCGGCGGCGTTGGCACGGGCGGCGAGCCGGAGCCAGAGCCCGTCGCGCAGGAGGGCCGCCATCTGCGCCGAGAGGACGCGGTGCTTCGACCACAGATGGCCCGCGCGCTTGCGGCGGAAGCCCAGCTCGGCGGCCGCCGACGGATCGCGCAGGACGACCGCCTCGACGCCCAGGGCGCCGTTCTTCGTGCCGCCGAAGCAGAGCGCGTCGACCTCCGCCGCCATCTCCGCGGCGTCGCAGCCCGCAGCCGCGCAGGCGTTCGCGAAGCGCGCGCCGTCGAGATGCACCGGCAGACCCGCCTCGCGCGCGACCCGGGCCAGCGCAGCGATCTCCGCCGGGCGGAGGACCGTGCCCGCCTCCGTGACGTTGGTCAGGCTGAGCGCGCCGGGCTGGACGCCGTGCACGCCGCGCGCGCCCACGGGCGCCATCGCGCGGGCCAGCGCCTCGGGCGTCATCCGCCCGTGCGCCCCCTCCACGAGGGTCAGCTTGGCGCCGGAGAAGAACTCCGGGGCGCCGCACTCGTCCTCCTCGACATGCGCGGCGCGGTGGCAGAACACCGTCTGCCAGGGCCGGACCAGCGTGGCGAGCGCGAGCGCGTTGGCCGCGGTGCCGGTCGAGACGAGCATCACCGCCGCGTCGGGCCAGCCGAGCAGCGCGCGCAGCCGCTCCTCCACCTCCCCGGTGAGCGGATCGGCGCCGTAGGGCATCGCGTCGGCGGCGTTGGCCGCGAGCACGGCCTCCATGATCTCGGGCGCGGCGGGGCCGGTGTTGTCGGAGGCGAAGTTGAGCGTCACAGGTCCTCCTCCGGGCCGAGCGGCTCCTCGATCACGTGGTCCTCCCAGTCCTCCTCCGGGACGTCCCATTCGGGCACCGTGCGGCCCCGGAGCGAGGCGCCCGCGCGGTGGACGGCCTCCGGATCGCTCGTCAGCAGGTGGTGCCAGGCGGGCAGGCCGCGCCCCTCGTGGAGGCGGCGGTAGGCGCAGGTGGTGGGCATGAAGTAGGCCGTCTCGGCGATGTTGGCGGGGGTGAGCACGACGCATTCGGGCACGAGTTGCTTGCGCATCCGGTAGTTGCCGCAGCGGCAGGTCGCGTCGTCGAGCAGGCGGCAGGCGATGCGGGTGAAGGCGACCTCGCCGGTCTCGTCGTCCTCGAGCTTGTTCAGGCAGCACTTGCCGCAGCCGTCGCAGAGCGCCTCCCACTCCTCCGGCGTGAGCCGCCGCAGCGGTAGCTCCCAGAAGCGCGGGCGCATCAGGCCGGGTGCAGGACGGGCACGGCGGGGGCCGCGGCGAGGACGGCCCGCGCCTCCTCGCCGTCTCGCGCCATCTGCGCGACGAGCGCCTCGACCCCGTCGAAGCTCAGCTCGGGGCGGAGGAACTCCACGAGCGCGACCGAGAGCTCGGCGCCGTAGAGGTCGCCCGCGAAGTCGAACAGGTAGGTCTCCAGGTTCGGGGCGTTCTCGCCGAACATCGGCCTGACCCCGAGCGAGGCGACCCCGCCATAGGCGCCCGCATGGGGGCCGTCGAGCACGTCCACCGTCACCGCGTAGACGCCGAGCCGCGGCAGGTGGAGCCCCGCGAGGCCCATGTTCGCGGTCGGCCAGCCCAGCGTGCGGCCGCGCTTTTCGCCGTGCAGCACGGGGCCCTCGATGCGGTGCCAGTGGCCGAGCATGGCGGCCGCGTCGCGGGGGCGGCCCTCGCTCAGCGCGTCGCGGATGGCGGTGGAGGAGACGGGCCCCTCGCGCCAGGACAGCAGCGGGGCGACGGTGGCGGTGAACCCGAGCGGGCGGCCCATCGACGCGAGCGCAGCGACGTCGCCCGTCCGCCCCTTGCCGAAGCGGAAATCCGCGCCGGTGACGACGTGGGAGACCCCGAGATCGCGGGCCAGCACCTCGCCCGCGAACCGCTCGGCGGTGAGGGGGGCGATGGCCGCGAAGGGGAGCTCGTAGAGCAGGTCGACGCCCAGCTTCTCGAGGCGCCGGGCCCGGGCGCCCGCGTTCATCAGGCGGAAGGGCGGCGCGTCGGGGGCGAACACCTCGCGCGGGTGGGGCTCGAAGGTGACGACGCCGAGGGGGCGGTCCGGCCCGGGCGCGGAGGCGCGGGCATGCGCGATCACGTGCGCATGGCCCAGATGGACGCCGTCGAAGTTGCCGATGGCGACGGCGGCGCCACGGGCATCGGAGGGCACGGCGCCCGGATCGCGGAAGATGCGCATGGGCGCGGCGTAGCGGCGGGCCGGGCGGGTGGCAAGCGGGGCCGGTGGGCCGCGGCCCCCGGTCCCGCCTCCGTCCGCGCGCGGGCGATCAGCCCATGCGCAGCTCCGTCTTGTGGTCGGCGTAGTCCTTGCCCGGGTCGCGCCCGAGGAGGGACTTGAACCCGGCAATCAGCGTGGAGGCGTCCTTCCAGATCTCGGCCTGGCCCGGATCGAAGCGCAGCAGGCGCAGCTTCGGGTCGTCGCGGCCGTCCTTGAACCAGGCGGCGGCCATCGGCGACCAGAGCTCGTCGATCTTGGCCGGGTCCGCGTGGTGCGAGAGCTGCCCCATGACGGAGGCCCAAAGCTCCTGCCCCTTCGCCTGGAAGATCAGGAGGGACGGCGCCGGCGCCGCCGACTCTCCGCCGCTGCCGAGCGAATCGAACAGATCCGTGTCGGAGCCGGTGAAGAACCAGATATGGGCGCTGTCGTCGAGCTGCGCGGCCATCGGGCGCGGGGCGGCGCCCTTGGTGCTCAGCATCACGATGCGGTCGGACTTGAGGTGCGACCAGAAGGCCGCTTCGAGTTCGGCGGGGGTGGTCATGGCGTGCGTCTCCTCATTCGGATCATTCGCCAGTCAACGCCGCGCGCGGGGCTAAGGTTCGGACGGGATCTTCCGGTCGGGACCTGCCGGTGCCGGGGTGGAAGGCCGCGCCGATGCAGCGGCGCGCGCCGCCGCGGCGGGAGACCGGGTTCGGCAGGACGGTTCCGGATCGCCTCCCCGTGGTCAGGGGCCTGCTGCGGGGCAGATAGCGCGTCTGGGCCGTTCTGCGTGGGGACGTAGCAGGTATCCCCGAAGCGTTCCGCTCCGGCGAAACGTCGGGGAGACGCCGCCTTTGTTCGCCAAGACTACCGAGTCGTGCCGCATGCTTTAGGCCTGCGACGGCCGGGCGCCCCCCTTCTCGGGGTCATCATTTCGGAAGCGGCGGCCTCTGGGGACGATCCGGCGCCGGCACGGCAAGTCTGACGCCCCTCGGTTCCGTGCCGGGGGCAGGACTGCAGGTGGCGGTCCGGTCCGGCGTCCGTCAGGGCAGCGCGTGACGGCGCCATGGAGAGGCCGCCGCCCCGGCGCGTGAGACGAGCGCTCGTTCGGCCGTGTCTCGTCTGGTGGGCCTGCGCGGCGGCGTCCTGACCGGCCGGAGGAGGGGCGAGGGCCGGGCCACGGACGGCCCGGCGGGCAGGCGTCGGGGGGCCGCCGGATGTGCCGCGGCCCCCCCAGGCCTCAGCTGTCGCCGAGCGCCGCGTCCGTGATCGCGTGGGTCCAGGCGCCCTCCGGCTCCTCGGTGATCACCGGGTCCGAGCCGCCCGCGAGCAGCGTCTGCACGGTGCGCTCGTAGTCGGCCGGGTCGAGCGCGCCGTCCGAGCCCTCGGTCAGCTTGGCGATCTCGCCCATCATGCGGACCTGGTGGGCTTCCGTCTGGGCACCGGTCTCGTCGTATTCGAGCACGATGCCCGCGGCCTCCTCGGGGTTCTCCCCGGCCCATTCCCAGCCGCGCATGGAGGCACGCACGAAGCGCGTCATCTTGTCGACGAAGGCCGGGTCCTCGAGGTTCTCCTCCAGCACGTAGATGCCGTCCTCGAGCGTGGCCACGCCCATGTCCTCGTACTTGAACGTCACCAGCTCGTCCTCGGAGACGCCTGCGTCGAGCACCTGGCCGTACTCGTTGTAGGTCATGGTCGAGATGCAGTCGGCCTGCCGCTGGAGCAGCGGATCGACGTTGAAGCCCTGCTTGAGCACGGTCACGCCGTCCTCGCCGCCCTCGGTCGGGATGCCCTCCTGGCTCATCCAGGAGAGGAACGGGTACTCGTTGCCGAAGAACCAGACGCCGATGGTCTTGCCGCGGAAGTCCTCGACCGACTCGATGCCCGTGTCCTTCCAGCAGGTGAGCATCAGGCCCGACGACTTGAACGGCTGGGCGATGTTGACGACCGGCACGCCCCGCTCGCGGGCCGCGAGGGCCGAGGGCATCCAGTTGAGCATCGCGTCCGCGCCGCCGCCCGCGAGCACCTGGGGCGGGGCGATGTCGGGACCGCCGGGGAGGATCGTGACGTCGAGATCCTCCTCCTCGTAGTAGCCGTTCTCCAGCGCCACGTAGTAGCCGGCGAACTGGGCCTGGGTGACCCACTGGAGCTGGAGCGTCACCTCGTCGGCGGCAAGCGCGGGCGAGGCAGCAAGGCCGAGCCCCGCGGCGAGCGCGAGTCTGTTCATGGTCGTTCTCCCTGTCGTGCGGGCCCGTCTCAGGCGCGGGCCCTTTGCGATGGATGCCAGAAGGTCAGCCGCTTCTCCAGAGCCGCGATGAGCCCGTAGGAGAGCGAGCCGGCCAGAGCGGCCACCGCGATGGAGGCCCAGACCATGTCGAGGTTCAAGCGCCCGACCTCCGTCGAGATGCGGAACCCCATGCCGACGGTCGGGCTGCCGAAGAATTCAGCGACGATGGCCCCGATCAGCGCGAGCGTGGTGGCGATCTTCAGGCCGTTGAAGATGAAGGGCAGCGCCGCGGGCAGCGAGAGGTGCCGCGTCGTCTGTCCGGGGGTGGCGGCGTAGGTGCGCATCAGGTCGCGCTGCATCGGGCTCGTGTCGGCAAGACCCGCCACGGTGTTCACCAGCACCGGGAAGAACACCATCACCACCACGACGGCCGCCTTCGATTCCCAGCCGAAGCCGTACCACATCACCAGGATGGGCGCCGTGCCGACGATGGGGAGCGCGGCGAGGAAGTTGCCAACGGGCAGGAGGCCGCGCCGCAGGAAGGGCGAGCGGGCGACGAGGACGCCCGCGCCGATGGCCGCGCCGCAGCCGACGAGCCAGCCCGTCAGCGCGCCCTTGAGCACGGTCTGAACGAAATCGGCCCAGAGGATGTCCGCGTTGGCGGCGAAGGCGGCGGCGATGGACGTGGGCGCGGGCAGGATCACCGACGGGATGCCGAAGAGGCGGACGGCCATCTCCCACAGGATCAGCAGCGTGGCGCCGAACAGGGCGGGGGAGGCCCACGTTCCTGCGCGCGTGGCCGAGAGGCGCACGTTGAGCAGCCAGAGCGCGGCCCAGACGGCCCCGATCAGGGCGAGCCGGCCATCCAGCGCGCCCGCCACGAGGAGGGCCACGAGCGGCGCCCAGACGGCTGGCCTCGCGAGCGCGTTCATCGGGCCCCGCCCGCCCCGGCCCCGAGCCGGGGCCTCGCCCGTCCCGGGGCCGAGGCATCCATCGCCGCGCGGGGCCCCGGCCCGGGGGCCGGGGCGGGCGAGGCGGGTCGTCCGGTCATCGCGCCATCCCCATCCCCCGCAGCGTGGCCCGTTCGAGCAGCGCCAGAAGCCCCACCAGCGCGGCCGCCACGATCGCCGCCATGAAGAGGGCGGACCAGATCTGCACCGTCTGGCCGTAGTAGCTCCCCGCCAGCAGCCGGGCGCCCAGCCCCGCCTGCGCGCCGGTGGGCAGCTCGCCCACGATGGCGCCGACGAGGGCGGCGGCGACGGCCACCTTGAGCGACGCGAAGAGGTAGGGCACCGACATCGGCAGGCGCAGCGACCAGAGCATCCGCCCGGCGCCGGCGTTCCACGTCCGCATGAGGTCGAGGTCGGCGGCGCTGGGCGCGCGGAGCCCCTTCACCATGCCCACCGTGACGGGGAAGAAGGACAGGTAGGCCGAGATGATCGACTTCGGGATCAGCCCCTGGAGGCCGACGCTGGCCAGCACCACGATGATCATCGGCGCGATGGCGAGGATCGGGATGGTCTGGCTGGCGATGGCCCAGGGCATCACGCTCCGGTCCATCACGCGGGAATGGACGATCCCGATGGCCAGCGCGACGCCAAGCAGCGATCCGATGGCGAAGCCCAGCAGCGTGGGCGCCAGCGTCACCCCGGCGTGGCGGACGAGGCTCCGGCGCGAGGTCGGGTCGCGCATCACGGTCGTGTCCCAGAGCTCGGCCATCACCTGATGCGGCGCGGGCAGGCGCGGCCGGTCCTGCCCGTAGGCGCCGGCGACCGCCACGCCCGGGTTGGCGAGCGCGATGGCGAGTCCCGACATCTCCCGCCGCTCCGCCGCCGTGGCTGGGGTGACGGCCGCGCCGGCCCGCTCCGCCTCGAGCGCCGATTGCTGCGCGTTCATGGGGATGCAGGCGAGGAGCCAGAGCCCCACGATCGCGGCCACGACCGCGAGCACCGGAAGCACGGCCCCCGCGGCCCGCCGCAGCGCGAGGTCCACGCGGCCCGAGCGGCCGATGGAGGCCGCGGGCGCGGAGAGGGGCGCGTCGCTCATGCGCCCCCGCGGGCCCTTCGCCAGATCCGCCACGCCGAGAGGCCGAGCACCAGCACCGCCACGGCGTCGAGCAGCCCCTGGGCCGGCATCCCGTCGAAGCGGGGGGCGAGCAGGAACCACAGGGCCACGACCACGCCCGCCGCGTCGCCGGCGTGCCGCGCGAGCCCGCTCAAAGCTGCCACTCCATGCGGATCTCGGGCACGCCGTCGCTGCCCGGCAGGTTGCGCGCCGCGACGCGGAAGCCCTCGCGCTCGTAGAAGCGGTGCGCGGCGGCGTTCGGGGCGTGGCTGTTGAGCTGGAGGAAGCCGCGCCCCGTCTTGACCCGGTCGAGCAGAGCCTTGCCCGTGCCGCGGCCGCGGGGGCCGACGTAGAGCCCGTGGATATGCCCCTCCTCGGGGTCGAGCGAGAGGTACCCCAGCGGCGTCCGCTGCTCGGCGACCCAGGCCTCGCGGCCCGACCCCGGGGCGAAGCCGCGCTCGAGGATCCCGATGAGCTCCGCCTCGGAGGGGCCGCCGGGCATCCACGGGCTCGCCTCGATCCAGGCCCGGACGATGGCCGCGCAGACGGGCGCGTCCGCCGGGGAGGCCGGGCGCAGGATCACGCGGGGGTCCTCGTGCCGCGGCGGTCCGGCGGCGGGGCGGCGGGCGTCCGGTTGGCCGTCACTGCATCCTCCTCCAGGCGTTCCAGGCCACGTAGACGTTCGCGACGAAGGCCAGCAGCAGGAGCACGTTCACGATCAGGGTGAAGGTGCTCACCCCGGTCCATTCGGAGAAGAGCAGCAGCAGCCCGAGCAGGACGGCGGCGACGGCGGAGAAGGTTAACTGGCGCTTCGGGGTCATGTCGCGTGCAGGCTCCTTGTGCCGCCGGCGGACGCGCGGCGCCACGGCGCCCGGACGGCGGCGATCGTCGAGGCGATGGAGGCGGGCACCGTTTGGCGCGACCGCGGCGGTGATCCGGGAACCTGCCGACCGGCCGGGACGACGGCGGTGCGTGCGCGCGGGGAGGGCCTGCATGCCTCCGCCGCACCCGCGGGGGGCCGGGGGCGGGCCGGTCGCAACCCGGTCATGCCGCCTCGTCCATGCCCGCGCGCAGACCCTCGCGGACGCGGTGGGCGACGGCGAGGAACTCCGGCGTGTCGCGGATGTCGAGCGGGCGCGTCGCGGGCAGGGGGCTCTCGATCACGTCGGTGATGCGGCCCGGGCGGGGGGACATCACGACGATGCGGGTGGAGAGATAGACCGCCTCGGGGATCGAGTGGGTGACGAAGAGGATGGTCTTCTCGGTGCGCGCCCAGAGGCTCAGAAGCTCCTCGTTGAGCCGGTCGCGCACGATCTCGTCGAGGGCGCCGAACGGCTCGTCCATCAGCAGGAGGCCCGCGTCGAAGGCCAGCGCCCGGGCGATCGAGGCGCGCTGCTGCATGCCGCCCGAGAGCTGCCAGGGATACTTCGCGGCGAAGCCGGACAATTCCACCAATTCGAGGACCTGGCGCGCGCGGGCCCGGCGTTCGTCCCGCGGGGTGCCCATGATCTCGAGCGGCAGGGTGACGTTGGCCTCGATGGTCCGCCAGGGATAGAGCCCCGCGGCCTGGAACACGTAGCCGTAGGCGCGGGCCTGGCGGGCCTCGTCGGGCGTCATGCCGTTCACCGTGAGGCTGCCGCCGGTGGGGTGCTCGAGGGCCGCGACGCAGCGCAGGAAGGTCGTCTTGCCGCAGCCCGAGGGGCCGATGAAGCTCACGAACTCGCCCGCGCCGACCGAGAGGTCCACGGCGGAGAGCGCATGGACCGGTCCGTCATTCGTCCGGAATGTCAGGTCGAGGCCCTTCGCCTCCACGACGTCCGCCATGCGGCCTCCCGAAGATCGCCGCGCCCACCATGCCGATCAGGGCGCCGCCCGCAAGCTGCAACCCGAGCCGCGGCCAGGACCAGCCGTCGCGGAACGCCAGCGCCGCCTCCGTGACGAGCGACGCGGGGACGAGGAAGGCGGCGAGGGCGGCGGCGAGCGCGAGGGCGTGGCCGCGGGGGCGCAGCGCGGCGTAGGTGCGCCGGACGAGGGGCGCGCCGGCGAGGGCGAAGAGGAGGGCGAAGGGGGTGGCGAGAGGGAGGAGCCAGGGGAGCGAGGCGGCGACCTTGTGCAGGGCGGCGAGGGGGGCGCCGGTCTCGGGATAGGTGATCAGGCCGTAGGTGAGCACGGCGTTGGCGTAGGTGAGGGCGGCAAGGGCGAGGCGGAGCGGCATGGGGCGGACCTACGTCGTGACGCGGGTCGTGACCATGGTCGTGACGCGGGTCGTGACGTGTCTTGCGCCGGGGCCCGGTGGGCGCGCGTCCGTGCTTCCGCGAGGTGGTCCGCCGTGGCAGGATCGGACCCGTGAAAAGGAGGGGAGGAGGCCGCGATGCCGAAGGGATACCTGATCGCACATATCCGCGTACGGGACGCCGAGGGGTTCGAGGCGTTCAAGCGGATGTCGGGGGAGGCCATCGCCGCCCATGGCGGCCGGGTGCTGGTGCGCAACCCCGCGCCGGACCACCGCGAGGGCGGGGCCGAGGGTCTGGCCATCGTGATCCAGTTCGACAGCCTCGAGGCGGCGCGGGCGTTCTACGAATCCGACGCCTACACGGAGGCCCGGCGGGTGCGGAAGGCGGTCTCGGAGACGGACCTCGTGCTGGCGGAGGGGGTGTAGGAGGGTCCGAGGGGCCACCGCGGCGAGGCCGTTCCCGTGGCTGGCGGGCCGTCGCCCGGCGGGCCCTGGCGGACGGCAGGACCCTCCGTCACGCCCCGGCCCCCGAGCCGGGGCCTCGCGTCGATATCCGTGAGGGTGGTGCGAAGCGGATCGAGGCCCCGGGTCAGGCCCGGGGCGGGGGGGCCATGCCTCACCCCGCCGCCCGCGCCACCTCCACCGCCCGGGCGAGTGAGTCGTAGGACCCCTTCCACCGCTTCCCGTCGCGGTGGATCGAGAAGGTGGTCGAAATGAAATCGGTGGTCTTCACGATCTCGTACTTGTGGAGCTTGCCGTGGATGGTCTCGACGATGATGGAGGTGGGCATGGCGGTTCTCGATATCTACCTTAAGGCCTTGCTGAAATCTCTGTAGCGTCGCGGCAATTACTGTATCTGCAAACTCTTGCTCTGAAGCCGCCTTATTCGTTTATCCCAGTCTCCAGCCCAACCACCCCTCTTGGCATCTCGGCTCAATCGGATGGCGCGCTCGTGATTGCCCCTCTTTTCTTCTAGGATTGCAAGTTACTTGTAGCAATGATGGGCGACCGGTATTTCACCGCCGCCATCCCGCGGCCTGAGCATCTTCGAAAGCTCTATGTCGGCCTCACATGCCCAAACAGCTTTCTGAAGCGCGTCACTCTCGCCCCTGGAGCGATAGTAGACTTTGCATAAATTGGCATACATGAAATGAATTTCCCAAGGATCGCCGCGTTGCTTCACTAGAGTAGACGCGTGATCGGCGACAGTAAGGGCCAGATTCCCGTACTTTGGTTTTGCCAGCCATGTGGCCAAGTTCGCAAAAAATGCTCCAGTATGCAACTCGGGCTGTCTCGGGGTTGGTCCGTCAATCAGTGGTTGGCCGGTAGAACCGAGCGGTCGGTAGGCACTGGCTATTCTAGCTCTCTGATCTTCGGTGAAGGTTTCGAACCACCAGTCACAAAGCCCATATCGGAAGATATCGCCACCAACCTTCGAACGCCTAGTGCGGCGAAACAGAGGGAAAACCAGAGGTCAAACCCCCGCCGGAATGTTCAGCGGATCCCGCTCCACCTTCCGCGGCGAGTTCAGCGCCTTCCACTTGGACAGCGCCTTCGATGCCGATGCGTAGGCCGGCCGCTTGACGAACTTCCCCCGCCCGGGCCGGGGCTGGGAGTTCTGGCCCCAGGCCCAGATGACCTCGCCGCGGCTCAGCGTGTAGCGGGGCTGGGCCTTGAGCTCTCGGCCCTCGAAGACGTTGTAGTCGATGATCGACTTCTGCGTCGCCACCTCCACCGTCTTGGTGATCGACGGATCCCAGACGACGATGTCGGCATCCGCCCCGGGCACGAGGCTGCCCTTGCGGTGCTGGATGTTGAGGATGCGGGCGATGTTGCTCGACGTGACGGCCACGAACTCCTCGGGCGTCAGCCGCCCCGTCTCGACGCCGCGGGTCCAGAGCATCGCCATCCGCTCCTCCAGCCCGCCGGTGCCGTTGGGGATGCGGGTGAAGTCGTCCACGCCCATCCGCTTCTGCTCGTCGGAGAAGGCCGCGTGGTCTGTCGCCACGACCTGGAGCGAGCCCGCGGCGAGCCCGGCCCAGAGCCCGTCCTGGTGCTCCTTGGAGCGGAAGGGCGGGGACATGACGCGGCGGGCGGCGTATTGCCAGTCCTTGTCGAAATACTCGGATTCGTCGAGCGTCAGGTGCTGGATCAGCGGCTCGCCATAGACGCGCATCCCCTTCTGGCGGGCGCGGCGGATGGCCTCGTGCGCCTGCTCGCAGGAGACGTGGACGATGTAGAGCGGCGTGCCGGCCGCGTCTGCGATCATGATGGCGCGGTTGGCCGCCTCGCCCTCGACCTCCGGCGGGCGGGAATAGGCGTGGCCCTCGGGGCCGGTGACGCCCTCGGCCATGTAATGCTCCTGGAGGGCGGCCACGACGTCGCCGTTCTCGGCATGGACGAGGGGCAGGGCGCCCAGCTCGGCGCAGCGGCGGAAGGAGGCGAACATCTCGTCGTCCTCCACCA
>CAZWWR010000072.1:0-13508 GCA_964637265.1 uncultured Jannaschia sp. | reverse complement strand
AGCGTTGCGCCCCGCCCTCGGGGATTCGCCGCCTTCGGCGACGAACGCCGCTCGGACGGAGGACGCGCCGGACCATCCCCCTGCCCTGCTCGTCCGTCACCCGCCGGATCGGTCGCGGCCCGGACGCCTGGCAGGCCGGCGGTCGGCATCAACAGGCTTTCGCGGCATATCCTCGCCCCTGCGGGGCTGCGGTATTCCACGGTCCTGTTGACCCCTCCCTCGGACCGGCCTGCCCTGCTGGGCCTGTGCGACCGACCGACGGGTGACGAACAAGCGACGCGTCCCGGATGCGTCCGGTTCTCATAAGCGGAGGCCCTTCGGGCCGCGGGGGTTTGCTTGCCCCCCGCCTCCGGCAGGGGGCCGTGTGCTCCCTCGGTCGGGGATCGAAACAAGCGGGGTAAGGGTCTGATTGCAAACGATATATTTGCGTTTCAGGTCGATATATTTCTTCGGTTCCAGAGGGTTAGGGGGTATTCTAAGGGCAGAGGAAGCGAGGCGCTTCCCGCCAAGGCCGGCACGCCCGGCGCACCCGGATACGAGAGAGGACCACCCCATGACCATGACCGCCTACGACCAGATCGAGCTGTTCGGCCTCACCGAGACCGGCACCGACGAGTTGCCCATCCCGAACGACCTGGAGTTGCAGGGCCGCGCCGTGGGCGACGCCTTCGACGCCATCATCGGGACCATCCAGAACACCGGCCTCGGGTCCGAGGTGGAACCCCTCGCCCATGCCTTCGCCACCATGTTCCAGCGCCGGGCCACCGTGACCGAGGAAGCGGCCGACCGCTTGAAGGACAAGATCGCCGCGCTGATCCGGGCGCAGGACGGCAGCGAGGTCGCAGAGATCGAGTTGGACGCGGCGCAACGCCAGTTTGAGACCGTGCAGGAGAAGGCCGACGCCTTGCGGCTCATGGCCGAGGCCGCCGCCGAAGCCTACGAGCGCGAGACCGGGGACGCCTACGTGCCCGTCACCGGCAACCGCACCACCCGCCGCGCGATGGAGACCGGCGCCGTGTTCGAGGCCAAGCGCCTGCTGGAGGCCGCCGACCGGGCCGAGGCCGAGCGCAACACCGTCAAGGGCACGTTCATCGCCGTGGCGGGGGCGTCCGACTGGACCGACCACTCCCGCGTCTTCGCCCGGCTGGACGCGGCCCGCGCCCGCTGCCCCGACATGGTGCTCTGCCACAAGGGATCGAAGGGGGCCGAGCGCATCGCCGCCGCATGGGCGCGCAATCGGAAGGTGCCGCAGGTCCTGTTCCGCCCCAACTGGAACGCCCACGCCAAGGCCGCGCCCTTCCGCGCCAACGACGAGATGCTGCGGGCCCGCCTGCGCGGCGTGATCCTCTTCGGCGGGGGCGGGATCGGGCTGAACCTCGCGGAGAAGGCCGAGAAGAAGGGGCTGCACGTGGCGCGGGTCGCCGTCGAGCCGAAGTTGGCCCGCGCGGCGTGAGCCAGGGGCCGAGCGCCCCCATCCACCCGACAAGATGACAGGAGGGCGGCCCTGGGCGGGTCGCCCTTCGGCGTGTCCGCATCATGGGACCGCCCGACGGCGCGGCCCCTGCGGGGCCGGGGATGTCCGGTCGGGCGGAGGCCGCGAGGGCCCCCGCCCGACCGGACCGGCGCTGTGCGCGCCGCAGCCACGCCCGATGGGGTGGCGGGAAGAGGGCCGAACGGAGGACCCAGAGACGGGGTCGTGGTCCGATGCGGCGAAGTGGTCGGAAACGCCTCCTTGCGCCGAGAGGGGTCATAACCTGCCACGCCGACGCCCCCCGGATCATGGTACAGGACAGCGAACGAGAGCGTTCCATCAGGGTCCAGACCTGCGCCCGACCACGTTCTGGAAGGCGCGGGAAACCCTTATGGGACCGTCGAACCGTTCCATGCAGCCGTGCCGTTGGGCTGCACCCTACCGGAGCGCCCGTCGCCGCCCCAGCTCGCGGTAAAGCGCGGGCGGCGTCACACCGATCCAGTCGGCGATGCCAATCCAGCCGCCCGTCTCCGGCGGGCCATGCAGGTCGAGATAGGCATCGAGCCGGTCGCTGAGCCGACGTAGGCGCAGCACTTCGATGCGGGCGCGCAACGCCTGGACGGCATGGGCGGTCTGGGCCAAGGCCGCCGCCGCCGGAGAGGTCCCGATCCAATCGCGCAGTGCGGCGGCGGGGAGCACGGCGGCGCGCGTGTCCGTTTCGCAGATGGCATCGCAATGCGTCGCCTCGGCCCACAGCGAGGCTAGGGCGACGGTCTCTCCGGGTCCGGCACGATGAAGCGTAAGCGCCCCACCGTCGGTCAGCATACGGCGCAGGGCCACGCGGCCTTCCCGGACATGGAAGACGTGCCGCACCGGATCCCCGCGATGGAACAGAACCGCACCGCAGGGGAGCGTGCGTTCGGGCGCGGCGGCGAAGGCGTCATGGAATGCGTCGGACATGATCGCGATCATGTCCGATGGGCGGACCCGCATGCAATCAGAAGCCCGATCAATCACGCGGATGCCAGCCATGTCCTTCACAAGAACCACCCTCTCGATCCTGCTTCTCGCCACGCCGGTGATGGCGGACGACGCCTCGAACCACTCCCCCTATGCTGGAGAGCAGGCGCGCGAGATCGCGTCCCTGTCCCCCGACGACCTTCTCGAGCTGGCCGAGGGCTGGGGATGGGGCCTAGCCCGCGCGGCCGAGTTGAACGGCGTGCCGGGGCCGGCGCACCTGCTGGAGTTGGCGGACGAGATCGGGCTCGATGCCGGTCAACGGGCCGCCGTTGGGGCGATCCGCGACGAGATGCGCGCCGATGCCATCGCGGCAGGCGAGCGCTTCGTCGCAGCCGAGCGCGCTCTGGACGCCGCGTTCACGGGGGCCGTCCCGGATGCCGCGACCCTCGAACGCCTAGTCCGGGAGGCGGGCATCGCGCGGTCCGAACTGCGCTTGGTGCATCTCGCGGCCCATCTGCGGACGACGCCCCTGCTGACGGCTGAGCAGATCGAGCGATATGGCGTGCTGCGGGGCTATGCGGACGATCCCTGCGAGGCCGTCCCGGAGGGCCACGACCTGGAGATGTGGCGGCGCCATAACGGCTGCGGATGATCCTCAGCATTCCGTGATGGCAGGGCGCGGCGACCCGTCCCTTGCCGCTGATCTATACCCTGGGTAGGTATGAGGCGTGGTTCGTCTCGCCCTTTCTCTCTTCCTCGTCGTGCTTTTGGCCGCGACGACTACCGCCTCGGCGGCGCATGGCGTCGAGCATGGAGCGCCCGGCGAACGGCATGGCGCCATGTCGATGGACGGCGAACACGATGCCCATGCGGTCGCCCTGGCCGAGTGCTGCGATGCCCTCGGGGCGCAGGGCGGTATGGGCTGTCTGTTGGACGTGACCGCACCGAACGCGCCCATCGTCCTTTCCGGCGCGGCGCGCATGTTTCGCGTCTCTCCCGCAGACGTCGTCTCGACGCGCGGCGTCCCTATCGCCGTCCCGACCGGTCCTCCGAAGGTCTGAGCGCCGCCTAGCAGGGGCTTCCCGCTCAGACCTCACGGACAAAGGACCGATCCCATGATTACTCGACGCGACTTCCTCGCCCTCTCCGCCGCCGCCCTGTCTTCCGCGGCGCTGCCCGCCCGCGCCGCCGTGCCGATGCACGTGCATACGGCGCCCTCCTGCGGCTGCTGCCACGCCTGGGCCGACCTCGCCCGCGCGCGGGGCTACGCCGTGACCGTCTCCGAACTCGTGAACCCCGACACCGAGAAGGCGGCCCTCGGCGTGCCGCTGGAGCTCGCCTCGTGCCACACGGTGGAGGCGGGGAGCTACGTGTTCGAGGGGCACGTCCCCTTCGAGGCGCTGGAGGCTGTGCTGCGGGACCGCCCCGACATCGCAGGCCTCGCCGTGCCCGGGATGCCCATGGGCTCGCCCGGCATGGGGGACGACCCGGCCGCTCGCTACGACGTGATCGCCTTCGGCGGCAAGGCGGGCGCGGACCGCGTGTTCTACCGCGCCGGGACGGCCGAGCCCTTCGCGGGCTGAGATGCGCCGTCTCGCGCTGTTCGGGGCTGGCGGGCTCGCGCTCGTCGGCATTGCTCTGGCGGTCATCCTCTTGCGCCCCGCCGGGGCGGAGGAGGTGACGCTTCGCCCTGACGACGCCTCCATCGTCGCGCAGGGACGGCGGGTCTACGCCGCCGAATGCGCCGCTTGCCACGGGGACGCGCTGGAAGGTCAGCCCGACTGGCGCCGCCCCGGCCCGGACGGCCTGCTGCCCGCGCCGCCGCACGACGCCTCGGGCCACACATGGCATCACGACGACGCCACGCTCTTCATGCTGACGAAGCACGGGCTGGCCGGGCTGATGGACGACGCACCGCGCTCGGGCATGCCCGCCTACGAGGGCGTGCTGACCGACGCGGAGATCGTCGCCGTGCTGTCCTACATCAAATCGACTTGGCCGGACGACGTGCGGGCTCGTCATGACGCCATCAACGGAAGGGCCCGGCCGTGACCGCGCCCGGAGGAAGACCCATGATCCGAACGATCATCCTTGCGCTGCCGTTTGCTCTCTTGGCCGGGGCGGCCACCGCCCACACGAAAACCGAGGGCACGACCCCCGGCGATGGCGCGATCGTGGCCAAGGTGGAGATGCTGCACATCGCGTCCGACGCGCCAATGCGGGTGATCTCCGTCACGCTGACCCGCGACGGGGCGGAGGTCGCCATCGAGCGCGAGACGGGCCTGGAGCCGGTGGACGCGTTCCACGCCGTGCCCGCTGCGCCGCTCGCCCCGGCAGCCGCGGCGGTCGCCCGGATCCCCATCGCGACCGGCGCGACACCGTGCTGGTCATGCCGGACGAGCCGGTCGAGATCGCCTTCGTCGCCGACAATCCTGGCCGCTGGCTTCTGCACTGTCACATGCTCGACCACCAGGCATCGGGAATGCTGACCTGGTTCGAGGTCGGGTGAGCGGTGTGGCCGCTGTTCGCCGGGATCGCCTTCGGGGGCGCGACGATCGGCCTGCTGCGCGTGACGGGTATGGATCGGGACCGCGCGACCGGGCTGCTCCTTCTCGCCGCCATCGCGCTGTTCTACCCAGTCTTCGCCATCGAGAACGGGGACGCGGTAGAGATCGCGCTTCACATCGCCATCGCGCTCGCTTTCGTCGCGATGGCAGTGATCGGGCACAGGCGCGGTTTGGTGCTCGTGGCCGCCGCCATGATCGGCCATGGGGTCTTCGACTTCGCCGCGCACATGCTTTCGGACGGCCCGGCGCCGCGATGGTGGGGGCCGTTCTGCCTGGGGGTCGATGTGGTGCTGGGGGCGTGGCTTCTGATCGCGCGGCCCTGGCCGCGGACGGGCTAGCCCCGCGCCTTGTCGAGCAGCTCCAGCAGCTCGGTGAATTTCGCGCGCTGGTCGTCGCGGTCGCCCGACGCCAGCGCGTCCTCGATACAATACGCCGCGTGGTCATCGATCACCAGCTTCTCGACGCCCTTGAGCGCCGCGCGCACGGCCGCGATCTGGGTGAGGACGTCCACGCAATAGCGGTCCTCCTCGACCATCCGGGCGATTCCCCGGACTTGGCCTTCGAGGCGCTTCAGGCGCTTGAGCGCGGCATCCCGGTTCTGGTGCATCGCATGATCCTATCCGCCGCGGGCGGGCCAATGAAGAGCACATGTGGGAACCAGACTATACCCAGCCTTGTTGAGATACCCTATAGGGGTATATGGAAGACCGATGAAGACCCAAGACCACCAAGGCGGCTCATACGCCCGCTTCGCCGCCATGATCGCGACCTCCACGGTCGTGATGTATGGCCTGATGTATCTGAACACCTACGCGCTAGACCACGTGTTCTTCAGCCAGACGCGCATGTGGATGGCGCTCTACATGGGCGCGGTCATGGCCATTATCATGCTCGCCTTCATGCTGGGCATGTATGCCAACCGGACAGTAAACCTCGCGATCTTCGCCGGCGCGGCCATCGCCTTCGGCGCCTTCCTCTACCTCGTGCGTAGCCAGGACACCGTGGGCGACGTGGCGTGGATGAAGGCGATGATCCCGCACCACTCCATCGCGATCATGACCTCCGAGCGGGCCGACCTCTCCGACCCGCGGGTCCGCGCGCTGGCCGACGCGATCATCGAGGCGCAGCGGTCCGAGATCGCCGAGATGACGCGCTACATCACCGACATCGAAGCAGGTGGCGACGCCGCGCCCGGCACGCCCCGCGACCGGACCGATCCCTGAGGAGGCCCCATGCCCAAGGATATTCTCGAAGGCACGCGCGACGTCTCGGATGTCGGCGGCGATCCCGCCGCCGCCGCGACGGGCAGGACGGCCGTGCTCTACCGCATGGCGCTGCCGGACCATCTGTGCCCGTCGGGGCAGAAGGCGCGCTGGCTGCTCGACCGCAAGGGCTACGAGGTGGACGACCGCCTGTTCCGTACCCGTGCGGAGGTCGATGCCTTCAAGGCCGAGCACGGCGTGCCGACGACCCCGCAGGTCTGGATCGAGGGCGAGCGGGTGGGCGGATATACCGACCTGCGCGAGCGGCTCACCGACTGGGATCCGAAGGCTACCACCTACAAGCCGGTCCTCTACATCTTCGCGGTGGCAGCGGCGACGGCGCTCGCGCTCTCCATCGGTTTCCTCGGCGCGATCACCTGGCAGACGCTCGGCTGGGCAATCTCGATGATGATGATCCTCTTGGGAATGCAGAAGCTGCGGGACATTGAGAGCTTCAGCACGATGTTCCTGAACTACGACGTGCTGGCCCGGAAGTGGGTGCCCTACGCCTACATCTACCCTTGGGTCGAGACCTTCGCGGGCGTGCTGATGATGGGGATGCTGCTCACGTGGCTCGCCGCCCCGGCCGCGCTCGTCATCTCGACCATCGGGGCGTGGAGCGTGTTCAAGGCGGTCTATCTCGACAAGCGCGAACTCAAGTGCGCCTGCGTGGGCGGCGGGACGAACGTGCCGCTGGGTTTCGTCAGCCTGACCGAGAACCTCGCCATGATGGGCATGTCGATCGTCATGCTTTGGATGCTGCTGACGTGAGGCCGTCCTCGCCGGCGTCCAGCGCGACCGCATGAGCGGGTCGCGCCGCGGCCTGCTCGTTGGCGGCCTCGCCGTCGCGGGCGCCTATTTCGCGATACGCGACGGGCTTCCGGCCCTGCGGTCGCGCTTCGCGGCCCTGGAGTTCACCGCACTCGACCGCCCCGAAGGATTCCGGCGCATCGCGGGCGGACAGACCAGTTCCGGCGGCTTCGATCCGTTCGTCGGGCTGGATGCGGACCCCCAGGGCCGTCCCGACACGGCGGACGCGCATGCTGACGTCGAAGACGACCTCTGCGGCGCCCTCTTCGCGGGATGGTCGGGCGATCCGAGCGTCGTCCCGATCGCGTCCTTCTCCGATTACAACTGCCCGATCTGCCGGATCACCACGCGCCGCCTCGCCCAACTGGACGAGGTCGCGGAAGGCGGCGCGCGGATCACATGGCACGAGCTGCCCATCCTCGGCGAGACCTCCCTTCTCGCCGCGCGCGCGGCGCTGGCCGCGGATCGGCAAGGCGCCTATGCTGCCTTCCAGGATCGCCTGCTGCGAAGTCCTTTCCAGGCGACGCCGGACTACCTCGAAGCCGTGGCCGCCGATCTCGATCTCGACCACGATCGGCTCGCGACCGACATGGCGGGCGAGGCGGTCTCGGACCGGATCGCGCGCGGCCTGGCGCTGCGCGACCTGTTCGGCTTCGCGGGCACGCCCGCGATCGTGATCGGGCGAACCGTGATCGTAGGCGACGTCGACGAACCGACACTCGCACGTGTCATAGAGGTGGAGCGGGGAGAGGGACCTCCGCCAGCCTGCTCCGGTGCTTGAACCGGATCTGAGAAACGATTCTCAGGGTGTACTTACGCAAAAGAAACTTGGTCGAGATCTCGAAACAATCGACAAGTTTCTAGAAGAAAACGATATGGATGCCCGTCACCTCGACGGTGATGGTCTCGACCGAGCGGGGTGCCAAGTCCGCTCGGTCTTCGGCTGAGAAAGCTCTACTCTCGCAAATCTACGACAGTCAGCTTGCCCTCCACGCGCTCGGCGACGAACTCGATGTCCTGCCCCTCGGACATGTTCGCCAACACTTCCGGGGCGGCGCGGAAGACCATCGTCATCGCCGGCATGTCGAGGTTGACGAGCTCCTCGTGGATGATCGTCACCTTTCCGGCCTCGGCATCGATCGTCTTGACGCTTCCCTTGGTGAATGCGGTGTCTTGAGCCATCGCGGCGGTGCCAAACGTGATAGCCGCGGTCGTGAAGACGGTGGCGAAGTATTTGATCATCGGATTTCCTCTTGTGATCTAGATGTCGTCGATCGTCAGTCAGTTGACGAGGGCCGGACCGTGCATGCCGGACTCGTAGTGACCGAGGATCAGGCAGGCGAATTCGAACTCGCCGGCATTCGAGAACGTCCAGACGATCTCGCCGGTCTCGCCCGGTTCGAGACGGATCGCATTCGGATCGTCGTGCTCCATCTCGGGGAAGCGTTCCATCAGGGCCTTGTGCTCCTGGTTCTTCTCGGCCGTGTCGAGCACGAACTCGTGCTCTAGGTAACCTGCGTTGGTGACGACGAACCGGATGGTCTCGCCTTCCTCAAAGGAAAGCTCACTCGGCTCGAACGCCATGCCGCCTTCATCCGGTTCGAGCATCGAAACTTCGATCGTGCGGTCGACGGACGACGCATCGCCGGGCTGGCCGACGGCCATTTCATCGCCGTGACCTCCGGCATGGGTGCCGTCTGCGAATGCGGGCGCGGCCAGGGACAGCATCAGGGTGGCGAGGATCGGTAGTCTGCTCATGGTTCTTCCTTCAGAATTGGTTGCAGTCGTGGTGGTCATTTCACGGTCAGCCGACCGTGCATTCCGGCCTCGTAGTGGCCAGGAATCAGGCAGGCGAACTCGAACTCGCCGGCATTCGCGAACGTCCAGATGAGCGCGCGGTCACCGGCCGGCTCCACACGGGCGGCATATCCGGCTTCGTGGATCATGTCGTCGACGCCGGCCATGTCCGCCCGGTGGTCGGCGATCTCCTCCGGCGTCGCCATGACGAAATCGTGCGGCACCGACCCCTCGTTGCTCAGGGCGAGCCGGATGGTCTCGCCCTCGGCGATGTCGATGGACGGCGGGTCGAAGGCCATGATGTCGTCGGCGACGTCCAGCATCGTCACCCTGATCGTGCGCTCGATCAGCACCGGCGCGCCCGGATGACCGATCGGCATCGTATCGGCGTGCAGGACGGGGCCTTCATGAACGCCGCGGTGATATTGAGTGGCCGAGGCCGGAGCGGCGAGCGCCCCGAGCAGTGCAGCCATCATCAAGGTCTTCTTCATCGTAAGACTCCTGTTTTCTGCTCGATTGAAGGACGATCAGCCGCGGCTTCTGGGCGGGTCGGTATAGCGGGTTGCCGCATCGGCGACTTGCACCGGCTCCGGCAGGTCGCCCGTCCATTCGACGGCCTGCGTGCCCGGCGGGTTCTCGTACCAGCCGGGATCGGAATAGTCGTTCGAGGCGATGCCTGGACGCACCTTCACGACCGAGAACATGCCGCCCATCTCGATCGGACCGTGCTTGCCCCAGCCGTTCATCATCGGCGTGGTGTTGCGCGGGATCGGCATCTCCATCTCGCCCATATCGGCCATGCCTGCGGTGCCCATCGGCATGTATTCGGGCTGCAACTGCCGGATCTTCTGCGTGACCCGTGATTTGTCGGCCCCGATATAGGTCGGAATCTCGTGACCCATCGCGTTCATCGTGTGGTGAGACTTGTGGCAGTGGATCGCCCAGTCGCCCTCGTGATCGGCCTTGAAGTCGAAGGCCCGCATCGCGCCTACGGGGATGTCGATGGAGACCTCAGGCCAGGCAACCTCGGGGGGCACCCATCCGCCATCGGTGCAGGACACCTTGAAATCGTAGCCGTGCATGTGGATCGGATGGTTGGTCATGGTCAGGTTGCCGACGCGCACCCGCACATCGTCGCCCTTGTTCACCACAAGCGGGTCGATGCCCGGGAAGATGCGGCTGTTCCACGTCCAGAGATTGAAGTCCGTCATCTCCATGACGCGCGGGATGTGGGTGCCCGGGTCGATGTCGAAGGCGTTCAACATGATGAGGAAATCGCGGTCGACGCGGCGGAAGGACGGGTCCTTCGGGTGGATCACGAACATGCCCATCATGCCCATGGCCATCTGGACCATCTCGTCGGCATGGGGGTGGTACATGAACGTCCCCGACTTCACGAGGTCGAACTCGTAGGCGAAGGTCTTGCCGGGGGGGATGCCTGCGTGGCTCAGCCCCTGAACGCCGTCCATGCCCGATGGCAGGATCATGCCGTGCCAGTGGATCGTCGTGTGTTCGGGCAGGTGGTTGGTGACGAAGATACGGACCCGGTCGCCTTCGACCGCCTCGATGGTCGGACCGATCGAGGTGCCGTTATAGCCCCAGAGATAGGCCGTCGTCCCCTCGGCCAGCTCTCGCTCGACCGGTTCGGCGACGAGGTGGAACTCCTTCACGCCGTCCTTCATGCGGTGCGGCAGGGTCCACCCGTTTAGCGTGACGACCGGGTTGTAGTCCGGCCCCGAGGTCGGCGCGACGGGCGCCTGGGTTCCGGCCGTGCCGGTCAGCGCGGCTTCTGGAAGGCTGCGGTTTGCGGTTTGCGACCAAGCCTGCGTGGACACTAGGGCAGCGCCCGCCGCCCCGGTTCCAAGAAGTTGACGTCTGCTGAGCATCTGTATGTTCCTCTTACTCTGGGGTTCGGGTTCAGTGTCCGGCGCCGCCGCCAGCGGCCAGTTCGACGCCACCGGCTTCGCCGCCACCGCCGGCCGCGCCGCCGCCGTAGATCGCGGCGTCGAGGCCGGCCGCGGCGAGCCAGAACTGGTGCTTGGCTTCGGCAGCATCGAGCTGGCTGCCGAGACCCTCGCGGACATCGGCCAGAAGCTCGAACGTGCTCGTGATCATGCCGTTGTTGGCGAGGAGCGACTCCTCGTCGATGATCCGCCGCAGGGGCAGGACGACATCGCGATATTGCCGTGCGATCGCGTAGCTGCCGCGATACTGCGTCTCGGCCATCCGCGCTTCGGAACGGACGCCGACGGCGGTCTCCGCAAGAACGTTGGCCGCTTGCAGATAGGCCAGCTCCGCCTGCCGCAGCCGCGCCTTGCCGCTGTCGTAGATCGGGATCGCGAAATCGACCTCGATCTGAGGCGTCACTTCCTCCTCGATCTCGCCGTCCTCCGCCTCGCGCTCAAGCTCGACCCCCGCGACGAGGCCGAGATCGGTCACGGTGCGGGTCGCATCGGTCAGCCCGTAGGCGGCGGCCGTCGCCGCGAGGCTCAGGCGGGCCACTTCGAGATCAACGCGGTTTTGCAGGGCCCGCGCCTCGATGCCCGCCGTGGATCGCAGGCTTCCGGGCAAGGCTGGCAGAACGTCGGGAACGAAGTAATCCACCTCGGTCCCCCAGAGGCCCATCAACCGTGTGAGCCGTTCCTTGGCGCCCGCAGCGGCCAGTCGTGCCTCGGCGGTCTGCGCGGCGAGTTCGGCGTCGAAGACCTGCTCGCGTGCCTGCGCCGCACGGTTGAGCGCGCCGGTCCTGCCAAGCTCGAAGGCGAGCTCGGACGAGGCATCGGCCGCCTGCGCCGCTCGGTTGAGAAGGACGACCGCCTCGAAGGCTGCGACAGCATCTATCCACGCCGTGCGCGTCTCGTTCGCCAGTGCCAGCGTGTCCACGACCGCCTGCATCTGCGCGCGCTGGAAATCGGCCTGCGCGACCGCGACACGCTGTCGGCGGGTCCTCGCGTCCAGCAGATTGACCGCGATCAGCGTCTCGAGCGCCCGGAAAAGCCCAAGCTCAGGCGCGCCGATACCGAGCACACCGACAGAAACAACAGGGTTCTCCGGTGTTGCTTGCTGCCAGACTTCCGCGGCCGAGAGACCGATTTCAGCATAGGATGCCTGCAAACCACGATTGTTCAGAAGAGCGACCTGAACCGCCGTATCGGCCGAGATGGTCCTGCGATGCACCAGCGAATGGACTTCTTCCGCGATCTGCCGGGACTGCGCGCTGTTCTGGAGCCAGACCGAACGCCGACCGGTCGCGGTTTGCGTTCGGCTCGCGACGAGGCTGAAACCTGCATCGGGTGCGGTGATGCCCGCCGGAAGGGTCGTCGCGCAGGCACCGAGGAAAAGCGGTAGCGCGACGACCACTGTCTTCAATCCGGCCATCACCGACCCTCCTGCGCGGAGTTGGACTGACGCCAGTCGCCCGGGTCGGTGACGGGGCGGGGCGTGTAGTTGCGGATGGGGTTGGCGTATCCGGTTTGCCGGACGGCGACCGTGGGCGTCGCCGCTGCGGTGAGATAGGAGCTGTCCGGAAGCGGTGTTGCAGTGGTGCAAGCGGCCAAGGCCAGGGGCAACGCCCCGACTGTGAAGAATCTCGATGTCATGAGTAGTCCTGCTCGTCCTGTGCGAATCCCGTCGTTGCGGGATCGCAATCCGATGTCAGGCCCGCGAACGGGCCGCGATCAGGATTTCAGGGACGGCGGACGGTAGAAATCGACGGGGCTTGGACGCGCGGCCATCGGCTGGAAGACGGTCGCATGCGACCGCACAATCATGGTCGGCGTGACAGCGAGAGCCGCCATATCGATGACAATCGAACAGGTTCCGACACAACAGGCAGCACCATCCGCTTCATGGCTGCCCTCGGCGTGATCTTTGGAACATGCAGCACCCGTATGGGCATGACCCGCTTCGCGTTCATCGAGAGCCACTGCCGTATGGTGCGCGTCTTGACCGGCCGCCGCATGCGTTGCAAGGGAGCCGAAGGCAAGCAAGCACACCAGCGCCAACACAAGGCTGGCGCGGATCAGGTTCACAATGGCGGACAACCGTTGCATGGGACCTTCTAGGGCGGCAGGCGCCAAGGCGTCAAGATACCCCGTGTGGGTACCGAAACCTTCGCGGCAGAAGGCGAATGATCGCTCATCTCGGTGGCCGAACCGGACACCCTACAAAAATGTGCAGCCTCCACCCCGCGAAGGTCTGCGCAGCGAAAGGATATCAGGCACCGTCTCGAATGGCCCGCGGACGTGGACACGATCGTCGTTCCGGGCAGCTTCGACGCGATGGCTGCCCATGCCCAGATGAGCACGCGCACGTTGCTGCGCCGCTTCGTGGAGGAGACAGGAACCACACCCCGACGGCGGCTGATCGAGGCGCGCATCCGTCGGGCGCGCAAGCTCTCCAAGACACGGCACGATTTGGTATCGAAGAGGTCGCTGCCTGGAGCGGTTTCGCCTAAGCGTCAGGGCTGCGTGACAGGTCTCGCCGTGCGCTTGGCGTCAGCCCGAAGCGATACCGCGCGAGCTTCGCAGCAACAGCGGACGGGCGCGTGGGTATAGCCATCGGCTGAACTGGAACGTCCCGCCAAGTATGCCCCTACGCGACCGCCCCGGCCACCATCACCTCCTCCACGCCCCGCCGTCC
>CAZWWR010000071.1:9672-13710 GCA_964637265.1 uncultured Jannaschia sp. | reverse complement strand
CGCGCGAGCGGCATGAACTCCGCCATGTCGGTGCGGCCCTGCACGTGGCTGATGATCTGCGCGGGGCTGATCGCCATGAGCGTGTAGCCGTCGGCCGGACGGCGCGTGAAGTTCGCGATCGCCGGGATGCCGCCGCCCCCCTGGATCGAGACGGGCACCATCTGCTGGCCCGCGATCTCGGCGAAGGGGTCGGCCACGGCGCGCACGAAGCGGTCGGTGCCGCCGCCCGGGCCGTAGTGATGGATGACCTCGACGGTCCGCTCGGGGTAGTCCTGCGCGGCGGCGGCGGTCGCCGCGAGCGCGGCTCCGGCGACGAGCGCCGCGGTGCTCCGCTTGAGTACGGTCATGAACCCTCCTCCCTGTTGGGTCTGTGTGCGCGGGCGCGGCCCGGCCCTCCTCGACCGGCCGCGCCCGAGATCCTCCGGTCCTACTCCGCGGCCTCCAGCACCGGCGCGGGCGTCTCGTCGAGCACGCGGATGGCGGCGTCGACGCCGCCCCGGTCGTGCGGGACGCCCGCCCGCGCGAGGCCCCGCTCCACGCCCGTGAGCGTGGCGAGCAGCATCGCGTCGTTGAAGTCGCCCAGATGGCCGATGCGGAACACCCGGTCGGCCACCTTCGCCAGGCCGTTGCCCAGCGAGATGTCCGACTGCTCCAGCACGGTGCGGCGCAGGGCGTCGGCGCTGTGGCCCTCGGGCATGAGCACCGCGGTCAGGACGCCGCTCTCCTGCCCCTGGCGCGCGCAGAGCACCTCCAGCCCCCAGCCGCGCACCGCGGCGCGGGTCGCCGCGCCGTGCCGGGCGTGGCGCGCGAAGACGTTCCCGAGCCCCTCCTCGTGGAGCATGGCGATGGCCTCGTTGAGCCCGTAGAGCAGGTTCGTCGCGGGCGTGTAGGGGAAGTAGCCGCCCGCGTTCGGCCCCTCCATGTCGCCCCAGTCCCAGTAGGAGCGCCGCATCCCGCCCGCGCGCGAGGCCTCCATCGCCTTGTCGCTAACCGCGTTGAAGCCCAGGCCCGGCGGCAGCATCAGCCCCTTCTGGGAGCCCGCGACGCAGACGTCGACGCCCCACTCGTCGAAGCGGAAGTCGATCGACGCGAGGCCCGAGATGCTGTCGACCATCAGGAGCGCGGGGTGCCCGGCCGCGTCGATGGCCGCCCGCACGTCGGCGACGGGCGAGACCGAGCCCGTGGACGTCTCGTTGTGCACGACGCAGACGGCCTTGATCTCGTGGCCCTCGTCCGCGCGCAGCCGCGCCTCGATGGCCTCCGGGTCCGCCCCGCCGCGCCAATCGCCCTCGATCACTTCGGCCTCGATCCCGAGCCGCCTCGCCATCTTCGACCAGAGCGCCGCGAAATGCCCCGTCTCGTACATCAGCACGCGGTCGCCCTCGGCCACCGTGTTCACGAGCGCGGCCTCCCAGGCGCCGGTGCCCGAGGAGGGGTAGATGAAGACGCGGCCCGCCTCGGTGCGGAAGATCGTCCGCATGCCCTCGAGCGCCGAACGCCCCACCTCGGCGAAACCGGGGCCGCGATGATCCATCACCTGCCGCGCGATCGCATGAAGGATGCGCTCCGGGACAGCAGACGGTCCGGGGATCTGAAGGAAATGGCGTCCCGCCCTGCGTGCCATGCTGACCTCCTCCGTCGGTTCCGGCGCGATCCGGGGACATCGAGCGCCTCCGGTCACATTCGGGCATTATTTATTTTGAATTAAGTATCACGGCGAGCTACACCCGCGTCAACTGGTTTTCGAGGTCGTGGTGCCGGAAAGGCGGACCTCCGCAGCGGCGAGGGGGACGGGACGATGCTCGAGCAGGCGCTTCGCAGGGACTTCCAGGGCGACATCCTGTTCGACGCCTTCTCCCGCGGCCGCTACTCCACCGACGCCTCGATCTATCAGATCATGCCCCAGGGCGTCGTGGCGCCCCGGACCCGCGAGGACGTGGAGGTGGCCCTGGCGGCCGCGCGCGAGGCGGGCGTGGCGGTGACGGGCCGCGGCGGGGGCACCTCGCAATGCGGCCAGACGGTGAACCACGGCCTGATCGTGGACAACGCCCGCCACCTGAACCGCATCCTCGAGATCGACGTCGAGAACCGCCGCGCCGTGGTCGAGCCGGGCGTGGTGCTCGACGAACTCAACCGCGCGCTCAAGCCCCACGGCCTGTGGTACCCCGTCGACGTGTCGACGGCGTCCCGCGCCACCATCGGAGGAATGGCCGCCAACAACTCCTGCGGCGGCCGCTCGCTGCGCTATGGCACGATGCGCGACAACGTGCTGTCCATCGAGGCGGTCATGGCCGACGGCACGGTGGCCAATTTCGGGCCCGTGGAGCCCGGCCGCACCGGCGGCAACACCGACTACGACGCGCTGGCCGGCGACATGCTGCGCCTCGGCGCGGAGAACGCAGCGCTGATCGAGGCGCGCTTCCCCAGGCTGAACCGGCGCGTCGGCGGCTACAACCTCGACGCGCTCGTGCCGAACGGCGCGGCGCCCAACCTCGCCCACCTGCTCGTCGGTTCCGAGGGCACGCTGGCCTACTTCACCCGGATCGAGCTGCGCCTCTGGCCCGTGGTGGGCCGCAAGGTGCTGGGCGTGTGCCACTTCCCCACCTTCCGCAAGGCGATGGAGGCCACGCAGCACCTCGTCACGACCGACCCGCTCTCGGTCGAGCTGGTCGACGCGACGATGATCGGCCTCTCGCGCCAGATCCCGATGTTCCGCCCCACCATCGACCGCGTGGTGCGGGGAGCGCCCGAGGCGCTCCTGCTCGTGGAGTTCGACGAGGGCTCCAAGGAGGCGAACGCGCGGAAGCTGGCCGCCCTCCATCAGGTCATGGCCGATCTCGGCTTCGACTGGGCGCGGGAGGGCGACCGCTGGGGCGGCGTGGTGGACGTCACGGACCAGCGTCTCCAGGCGCAGGTCGCCGAGGTCCGCAAGTCGGGCCTGAACATCATGATGTCGATGAAGCAGGAGGGTAAGCCCGTCTCCTTCGTCGAGGACTGCGCCGTCGAGCTGACGGACCTGGCCGACTACACCGAGCGGCTCACGGGGATCTTCCACAAGCACGGGACCTCGGGCACATGGTACGCCCACGCCTCGGTGGGCTGCCTCCACGTCCGCCCGATCCTCAACATGAAGAGCGGCGAGGACGTGGCCAGGATGCGGGCCATCGCCGAGGAGGCGTTCGACCTCGTGGCCCAGTACAAGGGCTCCCACTCGGGCGAGCACGGCGACGGGATCGTGCGCTCGGAGTTCCACGAGCGGATGTTCGGGCCGGAGGTCGCCTCCGCCTTCCTCGAGGTGAAGGACCGCTTCGACCCCCACCGCCGCCTCAACCCGAACAAGATCGTCGAGGCGCCCCGGATGGACGACCGGACGCTGTTCCGCTTCGGCCCCGACTACGCGGTGAAGCCGCTCAGGACGGCCTTCGACTGGTCCGCCTGGCCAGGCGAGGGCGGCGGGTTCCAGGGTGCGGTGGAGATGTGCAACAACAACGGCGCCTGCCGGAAGCTCCAGGGCGGCGCCATGTGCCCCTCCTACCGCGCGACCCGCGAGGAGCGGGACGTGACCCGCGGCCGGGCCAACTCGCTGCGCCTCGCGCTGTCGGGGCAGCTCGGCGAGGACGCGCTCACCTCGGACGCGATGATGGAGACGATGAAGCTCTGCGTCTCCTGCAAGGCCTGCAAGCGCGAGTGCCCGACCGGCGTCGACATGGCCAAGATGAAGATCGAGGTGCTCGCCGCCCGCGCCGACGCGCGGGGCCTGGGCCTCCACGAGAGGCTCGTCGCCTACATGCCCGATTACGCGCCCCTCGCCGCGCGCGTCCCCTGGGCGATGAACCTGCGCAACCGGGTGCCCGCGCTGGCCCGGCTGATGGAGGGCCCCACGGGCTTCGCCGCCTCGCGCGCCCTGCCCGAGTGGTCCTCCCGGCCCTTCCGCGATTCCGAGGCGCAGGACCCGGACCCGGACGTCGTGCTCTTCGCGGACGTGTTCAACCGCTACTTCGAGCCCGAGAACCTGCGCGCCGCGGTCCGCGTCCTGCG
>CAZWWR010000071.1:8167-9662 GCA_964637265.1 uncultured Jannaschia sp. | reverse complement strand
GCGGGGGGCAAGCGCGTGGCGGTCGCACGCGACGGGGGCCGGCGGCCGCTCGACAGCGGGCGCACCTACCTCGCCACCGGCCTCGTCGGGAAGGCCCGGAGCACGGGGCGGCGGCTCCTCGACGCGCTGCTGCCCCACGCCCGCGCGGGGCGGCCCATCGTGGGGCTGGAGCCCTCCTGCCTGCTCACGCTGCGCGACGAGATCCCCGCGCTGATCCCGGGCGAGGAGGCGCAGACGGTCGCGGCGGCGGCGAAGATGCTCGAGGAGTACGTGGCCGAGGCGAGCGAGGCGGGCGCGCTGTCCCTTCCGTTGCGTTCGCCCGCGGCCAGGGTCATGCTCCACGGCCATTGCCACCAGAAGGCCCACGACGTGATGCCGGCGATCCGGCGGACGCTGGCGCTCCTGCCCGACACGGAGGTGGAGATGATCGAGAGCTCGTGCTGCGGCATGGCCGGCGCCTTCGGCTACGGCGTCGAGACGGAGGCCGTCTCGCGGCGGATGGGGGAGCTGGCGCTCTTTCCGGCGGTGCGCGGGGCCGGACGGGACACGCTCGTGGTGGCCGACGGCACCTCCTGCCGCCACCAGATCGCCGACGGCACGGGGCGCGAGGCGATCCACGTCGCCCGCCTCCTCGACATGGCGCTGACAGGCGACGGGGCGGCGGTCGGGCCATGAACGCGTTTGCCGACCGCGCCAGCCCGCTCCGCCGCGCGAGCCTCCACGAGGAGCTGGCCGGCAAGCTGCGCGGCCTCATCGAGACGGGCGAGCTGGAGGCCGGGCGCAAGGTGCCCGAGCGGGAGCTCTGCGAGGCCTACGGCGTATCGCGCACGCCGCTGCGCGAGGCGCTTAAAGTTCTTGCCTCGGAACGACTTGTGTCGCTGGAACCCAACCGGGGGGCCTGGGTGACCCCGATCACGCGGGCGGACGTGGAGGAGATCTACCCCATCATGGGGGCCTTCGAGGCGCTGGCGGGGGAGCTGGCCTGCGAGCGGCTCTCCGACGAGGGCGTGGCCGGGATCCGGGCGCTCCACGAGACCATGCTGGAGCGCTACCGCGCGGGCGACCGGGAGGGGTTCTTCGCGGCGAACGAGGGGATCCACGAGGCGATCCTCGCGGGCGCGGGCAACGGGACGCTCGCCGCCCAGTACCGCTCGCTTGCCGCCAGGGTGCGCCGGGTGCGCTACGTCGCCCGGATGAGCGACGCGCAATGGGCCCGGGCGGTGGAGGAGCACGAGGAAATGATCCGCCGGCTCGAGGCGCGGGACGGGACGGGGCTCGCCCGGGTGCTGCGGGCGCACCTCGCCGCCAAGGCGGAGATCGTTCTCGACTGGCTCGACGGGGAGCCGGGCGCGGGGGGCGGGCAGGCCTGACGGGGCCGCCGCGGGGCGCGTGGCGGGGTGGCCCGCCTGGGCGCCGGACGGGCGAGCGGAGGTCGGGGCGGAGGGGGTGCGAATTGCCCCATGTCCGCGGCGACGGTCCCGCGTGCGGGCGATGG
>CAZWWR010000071.1:0-8011 GCA_964637265.1 uncultured Jannaschia sp. | reverse complement strand
CGCCCCCGTCAGGCGGCGAAGGGCGGCGGCAGGCCCTCGGCCTCGCCGATGGCGGCGAGGTCGCGGCGCAGCGCGGCGCCGAGCGGCAGCCCCTCCGAGCGGCGGGCCTCGGCGCGCATGGTGCGGCCGTCGCCCGGCAGGCGGACGGGGTCGTGACCCGGCAGCGGCGGGGAGGCGCGCATCTCGGCGAAGGCGCGGGCGGCGGCCTCGGCGAAGCTCTCCTCCACGCCGAAGGCGCGCAGGTCGAGCGCCATGACGAACTGACCCGTGTTCGTCTCGCTTCCGGTGTCGGCGGTGAAGTCCACCACGTCCGAGCCGAAGGCCGCGCCGTTGAGCACGCCCGCCAGCAGCCCGATCGCGACCGAAAGGCCGTAGCCCTTGGGCCCGCCGATGGGCAGCATGAAACCCTCCGACCGCCGCGCCGGATCGGTCAGGGGGCGGCCGTCGCGGCCCACCATCCAGCCCTCGGGCATGGGCTCGCCGCGCTGCGCCAGCGTCTTGACCTTGCCCATGGCCGCGACGGTGGTGGCCATGTCGAGAAGGAAGGGATCGGGGTCGGCGCTCGGGGCGGCGACGGCGATCGGGTTGGTGCCGAGCAGCAGGTCGGTGCCGCCATAGGGCGGGACGTGGTTGGCGCTGCCCACGCCCGCGGCCATGCCGATCATGCCCGAGAGCGCCTGCTCGCGGACGTAGAGGGCGAGCGGGCCGGCATGGTTGCCCCGGCGCACCCCGACCCAGCCGATGCCCGACTGCCGCGCCTTGGCCATGGCGATGTCGCGCGCCCGGGAGGCGGCCAGATGGCCCAGCCCGTTGTCGCCGTCGACGAGCGCGGTGGCCGTCGTCTCGCGCAGCACGCGGACGTGAGCGCGGGGGTTGCAGCCGCCGCCCTCGAGCCGGGCGACGTACTGGCGCAGGCGGAACACGCCGTGGGTCGCGTAGCCCTGCACGTCGGCCTCGACCATCAGGCCGGCGACGACGACGGCGTCCTCCTCGGGCACGCCGCGCCCGCGCAGCACGGCGGCGACCCACTCCGCCAGCGGCGCGACGGGGACGGGGACGGCCACGGGGACGGCCACGGGGACGGAGGGTTCCTCCCCGCCCGTCATTCGCGCGTCTCGCCCACGCTGCTCTTCTGCCAGAACACGATCCGGCGCTGCGCCAGCGTGACCAGCGCGTAGAGGCCGAGGCCCAGAAGGCTGAGGTAGAGGATGAGCGAGAACACCCGCGGCGTGTTGAGCTGCGAGGCGGCGACGCGGATCAGCTCGCCGAAGCCCTTGCCCCCGCCGAGGAACTCGGCGGTGATCGCGCCGGCCATCACTCCCACCGCGCCGATCTTGAGGCCGGTGAAGATCTGCGGCAGCGCGAGCGGCAGCTTCATCTTCACGAGCGTCTGCATCCGGCTGGCGCCCATCGTGCGGAACAGCATCCGGGCGTTCTCGTCGGCCGCGTGCAGCCCCGCGGCGGTGCCGACCACGATGGGGAAGGTGGCGATGAACGCGGCGAGCGCGACCTTGGATTCGATGCCGAAGCCCAGCCACGCCACGAAGAGCGGGGCGAAGGCGACCTTGGGCATCGTGTCGAGGGCCACGAGGTAGGGCATGATCGCCCGCTCGCCGAAGGAGGTCTCGCCCACCAGCACGCCCAGCGAGAAGCCGATCGCGATGGCCAGCGCGAAGCCGTAGATCACCTCCTTCGTCGTGATCCAGAGCGCGGGCAGCATGTAGCCGCCCGTCAGGAGGTTGGTGCCGACGAAGACCATGTCCTCGGCCGTCTCGACCGGCGAGGGCAGCACGATGGCGGAGACGAGCTCGAAGCTCACGGCCAGCTGCCAGAGCGCGACGAAGACGACGAAGACGAGCACCAGCAGCACGCCGCGCGGGATCGCGTCGAGCCAGGAGGCCCGCTCGACCCAGACGGTGTCCTCGGCGCCGTCGCCCGTCTGCCCCCCCGTCCGGGCGTCCGCCCGCGTCATGCCCGCATCGGTCACAGGTCCTCTCCCTTGTCGAGGAGGCCGCGGATGTGGTCGACCAGCTCGCCGAAGCGCGGCGTGGTCATCATGTCGAGCCTGCGCGGCCGGGGCAGGTCGATGGTGACGATCTCGGCCAGGCGGCCGGGGCGGGGCTTCATCACGAACACCTCGTCCGAGAGGATCACCGCTTCCTGGATCGAGTGGGTCACGAGGAAGGCCGTCGCCGTCTGCTCCAGGCAGATGCGCTGGAGCTCCATGTTCATCATGTCGCGGGAGAGCTCGTCGAGCGCGCTGAAGGGCTCGTCGAGGAGCAGCACGGCCGGCTCGGTGATGAGCATCCGGCAGATCGAGGCGCGCTGCGCCATGCCGCCCGAGAGCTCGTTGGGATAGACGTCCTCGAAGCCCGCGAGGCCGACCACCTCGAGCAGCGCGCGGGCCTCAGCCTTGGCCTTCTCGGCGGCCCCGCGGCCGTCGCGGATCTCGATGGGCAGGACGATGTTCTGGATGGTGGTGCGCCAGGGGAAGAGCGTGGCCTGCTGGAACATCATGCCGATGTCGCGGCGCGTGCCCGTCACCGGCTTGCCCTGGAGCACGACGCGGCCCGTGGAGGGCGGGATGAGGCCCGCCATGATCTTGAGCAGGGTGGACTTGCCGCAGCCCGAGGAGCCGATCACGGAGGAGAAGCTGCCCTTGCGCAGGGTCAGGCTCACGTCCTCCAGCGCCACGACCCGGTTGCGGGCGTAGGTCTTGCCCACGCGGCTGAGCTCGTAGACCGGCGCCCCGTGGCCCGGGGCCTCCGGTGCGGGGGCGCCCGTGGCGGGGGCGCCTGTGGCGGCGCCCCCCTCCCCTTCGATGGCCGCGGGGCGGTTCATCACTCCATCGCCTCGGCGGCCATGGCGCTGTACTCGTTGGTGAAGGCGGCCGACAGGTCGTCGAGCGGCTCCGCGAGGTCGCCCGCGGCGACGAGCGTGTCCTGCCACTCCTGCCAGACGTCCTCGGGGAAGGCGCCCATATGCGCGTCGCCCACCGGCAGCGTCTTGGAGCGCACCGCGTCGAAGAGCGCCGACTGGAACTCCGCGTCCTCGCCCTCCTGCGGGTTGCCCTCGGCCAGATGCGCCAGCACGGTCTCGCGGTTGGCGTCGTCGAGCGCGAAGGCGTGGCCGCGGGCGAAGGCGCGGATGAAGCCCGCCACCAGATCCGGATCCTCGCGGATCGTCTCGCCCATCGTGGCGATGCCGTTGCCGAAGAAGCGGCCGAACTCCTCGGGGGTGATGTCGCGCACGGCCATGCCGCGCTGGTTGAGGATGGCCGCGTCCGCCGTGGAGGCCGAGTAGGCCTGGATCTCGCCGGAGTTGAAGGCGACCGTGGCCGGCCCGCCGTCGCCCACGGTGAGCAGCTCGTAGTCGCCGTCGCCCATCCCCGAGCCCGTCATCACGTTCCGGGCGAAGCCCACCTCGGCGCCGTCGGCCGTGCCGGTGCCGATGACCTGGCCCTGGAGATCCTGCGGCGACTGGAACTCGCTGTCCTCGCGCACGACCACGCCGAAGTTCGAGCGCGCGGCGACGTTGTAGATCATCACCGCGTCGACGCCGCGCGCGCGGGCGGCGAGCACCGGGCCGGGGCCGGGGCGGCCGAACTCGGCCTGTCCGGCGGAGAGCGCCTGGAGCACGGCGGCCGAGCCGTTGAGCGCCTCCACGGTGACGTTCAGGCCCTCCTCGGCGAAGTAGCCCTCGCCGATGGCCACGAAGACGGGGAACGAGTTGATGGCCGATGGGCTGGGCTGCACGAAGGTGACGTCGCGCATGTCCTGGGCTTGGGCGCCCGTGGCGGTGGCGGTGGCGGCGGCGAGGGCCAGCGCCCCCGTCGTCGCCGCGATGAGGCGTCTTCTGTCGATCATGAGTTCTCTCCTCCCAAGTTGGTTCGTCCGCGCCCCCTCCCGGGCGCGGGCCGCGCGCGCGTCAGGCGTCGCGCACGGTGTTCTCCAGCGTCCCGATCCCCCCGACGGTGCAGACGACCCGGTCGCCCGCCTTCAGGAAGCAGGGCGGCTCCATCGCGTAGCCCACGCCCGAGGGCGTGCCGGTGGCGATGATGTCGCCGGGCTCGAGCGTCATGCCCGCCGAGAGCGAGGCGATGAGCGTGGGGATGTCGAAGATCATGTCGCGGGTGGTGCCGTCCTGGCGGGTCTCGCCGTTGACGGCGAGGCCGATGCTCAGGTCGTGGGGGTCGGCGATCTCGTCGGCGGTCACGATCCAGGGACCGATCGGGCAGGAGGCGTCGAAGCCCTTGCCCTTGAAGTACTGCCCGCCGTGGCGGCGCTGGACGTCGCGGGCGGTCACGTCGTTGAGGATCGTGTAGCCGAAGACGTGGTCCATCGCGTCCCCGGGCGCGATGTTGCGTCCGGGCGCGCCGATCACGACCGCCAGCTCGACCTCGTAGTCCATCGCCGTCGAGACGGACGGGAAGACGAGCACCTCGCCGCCGTGCCCGATCACGGACGTGGGCGGCTTGGTGAAGAAGACGGGATGCTCCGTCACCCCGACCGACTGGTTCTGCGCGCGATCGCCCTCGGCGATGTGCTCGGCGTAGTTGCGGCCGACGCAGAGCACGTTCTTGCGCGGCACCAGCGGCGGCAGCCAGCGCGGCGCGCCCTCGATCCGGGCCGCGGCATGGCCGCCGTGCTCGCCCTCCGCCGCGATCTCGCGCAGCCGCGCGCGGGCCTCGGCGCCGCCCTCGATCACCGCCGGAAGCGTCCCGGCGCGCAGCGCCTCCGCGCCGGGGCCCGGAAGATCCTCGGCCGCGCGCGCGATGTCGATGAGCGCCCCGTCCGCCAGGACGAGCACCGCCCTCGCCGCGGACCCCTGCAACACCGTCGCCAGCCGCATCCCGTCCTCCCCTCGGATCGACGCCCGGTCTCCGCAACCGCGTCCGGCGCGCCGGGGCGCGGTTCCGGCGGTGCCGAACCGCGACCTTGCCCCTGGAGAGAAAGGCTGTTTCCCTCCCGCATCAACCGACCAATCCGCCGATTGGTAGCACAGCGAGGGGGATCGGGTGAGCGAAGGGCGGGACGTGCGGCGGGCCGGGGGGCGCGACGAGGTGCGCGAGATCGCCGAGCGCATCCGCGAGGCCATCGTCGGTGACGGCCTGCGCTACGGCGAGCGGCTGCCGCCGGAACGCGCGCTCTGCGCGACCTACGGGGCGAGCCGCCACCAAATGCGCCGGGCGCTCGGCCACCTGGAGGAGATGGGCCTGATCTGGCGGCACGTGGGCCGCGGCACCTTCGTCGGCGCCCGCCCCATCATCAACCTCGGGGAGGTCGAGTACCTGGCCGGGCTCGTCTCGCCCGAGCAGCTCGTCGGCGTCCGCATGAGCCTCGAGCCCGAGATCGCGCTGCTCGCCGCGGGCCACGCGTCGCGGGCGGATCGGGAGAGGCTGGCGCTGTGCGAGGCGCGGTGCCGGGAGGCGGCGGACTGGCCGGAATACGAGGCCTGGGACAACAACCTCCACCACGCCATCGCCCGGGCCTCCGGCAACAAGCTGTTCCAGCACTTCTTCGAGACGGTGAACGCGCTCCGCCGCAGCACGCCCTGGCGTGCCCCGCGCCGGCCCCGACGGCTCTCGGCGGACTACGTGAGCTTCCGGCAGCACGCCGCGATCGTGGATGCCATCGCCCGGTCGGACGGCCCCGGCGCGCGGGACGCGATGCGCGCCCATCTCGCCTCCGTCTGCGCCCGCATCCCCCCACGCGAGGTGGAGTCCTAAGGCGCTCCCCGCAGTCGCGCCCCGGGTGGTCCGGGACCACCGCATCGGGCGTCCGGGGGCGACGCTGACCCGCACGGATGGGGACCCGTCCGGGCGGCGATCCCGAACGCCCCGGGGCGGTGGCCGGTCCCGCCCGTCGCGCCGGACGGTGACGGGTGGACGTCGCCGCGCCGGATGGCCCGGACGGAACGGCCGCCGCGGAGCGGTACCCGGCGCTCGACACCGACCGGAGGCCCGCATCGGGGCGGTGAGCGTCTTCGGCGCCGCGTGGTCGCCCCCGGACGGGCGGCGGCGGCGATCCCGGCCTCGATCTCCCTAGCCCGGCAACTTGGGGCGGTCCGTCGGGCGAACAGTTCCGGCATGTTCATGCGCCTCGCCGGGGAGAACGCATAGGGCCTCCGAAGCGCACGGGAGGATGATGCGCCGGATCGAGGCGCAGAACCCGGCCCGCCCCGGTGCTGCGGGCGCGGCTCGCCGCGACGGAGAGGATCGTGCCAGACGGGCGATCGCGAGGCGCGAGACCGGTAGCCCGCCGCGGGCCGGCGCCCCGCCCCGCCATCTCGCCCGCCGGATGCCGGGCACCTCGTCCCGGGCCATCGACGGGACACACCCGCACCGTCCGGCCGGGGCGCGCGCGCGGGAGAGTTTCCCGACCGCCGGGACGGCGTGGCAGGACGCCCGGCGGACCCGCTCTATCCGCGGCACGGTGGGGCCTGCGGAACGGGCCTCCGGCTCCGTCGCGAGGAGCGGGCCGGTCCGCGGGGACGGAGAGCGGCCCCGCCCCTCCCCTAGCCCCCGGCGGGCGCCCGCCAGACGTAGACGGAGCAGGGCGCGCGGCGGACGGCGCGGGTGGCGGTGGAGCCGAGGCGGTGGTCGTGCTCGCCCGCGCCCCGGGCGCCGACGATCACGAGGTCGGCGCCGATCTCGCCGGCGACGCGGGCGATCTCGTGTCCGGGCTTGCCGGTGGTCACCATGCAGTCGATGTCGTCCGCCCCCCGCGCCGCCGTCTCGAGCCGCTCCTTCACCCGGGCCGAAAGGTGGTTCTCGGACCGGACGGTCACGAACTCCGCGACGAAGCCGGGGATGGCCTCCAGCACGGTGAGCAGCGTGATCCGCCCGCCGGGGCGCAGCAGGCCCCGGGCGCGCTCGATCTTGGGCGCGACGATGGCCTCGTGGTCGAGCGCCACGGGGATGAGGATGCGGTCGTGGACGGACATGGGGCCTCCGGGCGAGCTCAGATGACGAGGGTGAGGGCGAGCGCCACCAGCGTGGCGAGGAACAGCGTCTCGGCGACGAGGAGGGCCGCCGCCGAGCGGCCGACCTTCAGGATGTCCGCGGGCCGCGTCTTGAGCCCCACGGCGGCGATCGCCGTCAGCAGGAGCCAGCCCGAGCCGGCGGCGGCGGCCTCCGTCACCCAGGGCGGCATTCCGACGACCGAGTTGAGCGTGGCCAGCGCGACGAAGCCCACCACGAAGGCCGGCACGAGCGGCGGGCGGGGGCCGTCGGAGGCGGCGGAGGCGGCCATGCGGCGCACGACGACGGCGGCGACGATCACGACCGGGGCGAGCATGGCCACGCGCAGGAGCTTGACGAGGGTCGCGTTCTTGCCGGCCTGCTCGGAGATCGAGAAGCCCGCGCCCACCACCTGCGCCACGTCGTGGATCGTGGCGCCGATGTAGATGCCGGCCGTGACCTCGTCGAAGCCCAGCAGGTCCACGACCACGGGGTAGAGGATCATCGCCACCGTGGAGAGCACGGTGACGCCGACGACGACGAAGACGAGGCGATCCTCCGACCTGTCGTCGCGGGGCAGGATGGCGGCGATGGCGAGGGCGGCCGAGGCGCCGCAGATGGCCACCGAGCCCGCCGAGAGGAAGCCGAACCTGTCGGGGAAGTCGAAGAAGCGCGAGATGAGCATCCCGAACGCGATGGTGACGACGGTGGCGACGACCACGAGGGCGATCACGGGCAGGCCGAGCGCGCCCACCATCTCGAAGCTGATGCGCAGGCCGAGGAGCGCGACGCCCGCGCGCAGCACGGTGCGCGCGGCGAAGGCGATGCCGGGGCCGCAGCGGGCGTCGTCCGACAGGAAGTTGAGCGCGATCCCGAAGAGCAGCGCGAGGAGCATCGCGGGCGCGCCGTAGTGCTCGGAGACGAAGCGGCTGGCGAAGGCGATGATGACGGCCACGAGGAGGCCGGGGGCGAGCGCGCGGACGCGTGCCACGGCCCGCGCGGGGCCGGCGGCGGGCGCGGGGGCCGGATCGGGGGCCGGATCGGGGGCGG
>CAZWWR010000070.1:0-13918 GCA_964637265.1 uncultured Jannaschia sp. | reverse complement strand
CAGGCCAAGCTCACGGCCCGGCTGGGCCGGGGGATGCGCCTCGCCGCCAACCTCATCGTCAGCCGGGAGGACTTCTTCCGGAACGACCGCGAGCTGTTCTTCTTCCCCTCGGCGCGGCGCCAGCAGCAGCGCGAGGCCTACAGCGCCTACCTCAAGTGGACGCACACCCTCACGAACACGACGTTCTACGAGGCCGGCATCACCAACACCGAGACGACCTTCGAGGAGTACCTCTACGAGGACCCCCTCGACGCGCGCTACCGCGAGCCGCAGTTCTTCGAATTCACCAACCCCATCCGCACGAGCGAATTCAGGGTCGGCGGCACCGACAACGGGCGGTTCTCGCGGAGCACGAACACGTGGCTCGGCAAGCTCGACATCACCAGCCAGGTCAACGACAACAACCTCGTCAAGGCCGGCGTCGAGGGCCGCTACCACACGCTCGACTTCGCCGACGAGTTCGTCGTCGTGCTCGACGAGGAGGCCGAGACGGTCGAGGAGCGCGGGCAGCGCGGGTCCCGCACCGGCCTCGAGCAGCAGGACCCGTGGAACCGGCGGTGGCGTCGGCCACGCGGCCGCGACCGAGGCATGGTCGCGTGCGATCTCCACGCCGAGCTCGTGCGGGCCGAGGTCGAGCTTGGTCAGGCGGAGCTCCAGGCGCGCCGCGCCGGGATGCGCGAGAACGCGGGCCGCGAGGCGCTCGGCCAGCGTCTCAAGCAAGTCGACCCGGCCCGCCGCCTGCTCGGCGTCGATCGCGTGGAGGATGGCGTCGTAGCTGAGCACCGCGTCGACATCGTCCTCGCGCCCGGGCGGCGGCGGGGCGACCTCCACGGTCGCGTCGACGCGGACGCGCTGGCGGCGCCCGCGTTCGGGCTGGAAGGCGCCGATCTCCATGTCGCGGACATGTCCGCGCAGGAAGATCCGGTCCGGAGGCAGGGGAACGTCCATGCCGCGGCCCTTGTCACGCGGCGGCGGCGGGGGGAAGGCCGTCTGCCGGACATGCGAAGGCGCGCCCCGGGCCGAGACCCCGGGCGCACGGCGTCGTCGCTTAGGCTCCCGTGCCGGTCAGGCGCCGGGGACCTCCTTGTAGAAGATGTGCGTGCCCACCCGCGCGGTCTGCGGGAAGACGCGGGCCCAGCGGGGGCTCACGTAGTCGGCGTGGTAGTGCGTCGCGTCGCCGGTCAGGGCGCGGGGGGCGCCGTCGAGCAGGAGGCGCGCGATCTTGCCCGCGCGCTCCCACGCGCGGGGCTCGGTCACCGTCTCGGGCTGGCCATCGCAGGTGTAGGAGAACTGGCAGGCGTGCAGGCGGCCCGTCCCCTGGTTGACGACCTTGCAGACACTGCTCGGGTAGCGCGGGCTGTCGACGCGGTTGAGGATCACCTCGGCCACCGCGGCCTGCCCTTTCACGGGCTCGCCCCGCGCCTCGAAGTAGATCGCCTCGGTCAGGCAGCGCCACTGGGCGTTGCCGGCGGCACGCGGCATCGACGCGAGACGGTCGCCCGTGATCGGCCCGTCCACCTCGGCCTCGTCCGCCGATTCCGCCGCCGCGGCGGGCGCGGAGCGGTCCCCGTACAGCGGCTGGCGCTCCACGCCGCCCAGGTTCGCCACCTTCGAGAAGATCCCCACCCCCACGGCGCCCGGTGCGGAGTCGGCCCGCAGCTCATCGGCAGAAAGGAGCGCGCAAGTTCCAACGACGGCCGCCACGGCCGCCTTCCACGCGTTACGCATGTCACTCATCCCATCCGTCCGAGCGGACCCCCGGATAACGGGTCTCGCTTACCCGCCGGTTACCGCTCTCGTTCCCACGGGCAGGCTTCTGCTTACCAAAAGGTTAACGCGCAACCGCCCTTTGGCCGCGCCATCGGGGCCGCGATGCTGCTGTGCAGCATCTTGCCGACGCCCTTGCGGGGTTCGGCATCATTCCGCCATTTCGGCGCGCCCCCGGCGGGACAGCACGGCACTCTGGGCCGCGGCAAGCTTCGCCACCGGGAGCCGGAACGGCGAGCAGGACACGTAGTCGAAGCCCGCGAGCCGACAGAACGCGATCGATTCGGGGTGGCCGCCATGCTCGCCGCACAGGGCGAGGGTCAGCCCCGGGCGGGTGGCGCGGCCCCTCGCGGCGCCGAGAAGCAGCAGTTCGCCCACGCCGTCGACGTCGAGCACCTGGAACGGATCTTCCGCATAGACCCCCTCATTCACGTAGGCCGACATGAAGCGGCCCGCGTCGTCCCGGCTCAGCCCGTAGGTCATCTGCGTGAGGTCGTTGGTGCCGAAGGAGAAGAACTCCGCATGCTCGGCGATCTCGCCGCCCCGGAGCGCGGCGCGGGGCGTCTCCACCATCACGCCGAGCCGCCAGCGCACGTCGCGGCCCCGCTCCGCGCGCACCTCCGCGGCCACCGCCTCGACCCGCCGTTTCACCAGCTCGACCTCGCGCATGGCGGTGACGAGCGGGATCATGATCTCGGGCACCGGGGGCACCCCCTCGGCGGCGACGTCGAGCGTGGCCTCAAGTATGGCGCGGACCTGCATCTCGTAGATCTCGGGCACCGCCACGCCGAGGCGGACGCCGCGCATGCCCAGCATGGGGTTGTACTCGTCGAGCGCCGCGATGCGCGCCTTCACCTGGCTGAGCGGGCGGTCGAGCGCCTCGGCCAGCGCACGCATCCCCTCGCGGTCGTTCGGAAGGAACTCGTGCAGCGGCGGGTCGAGGAGGCGGATGCAGAGCGGCAATCCGCCCATCAGGCGGAACAGCTCGGCGAAGTCGGCCCTCTGCATCGGAAGCAGACGCTCGAGCGCGGCGTCCCTGTCCCGCGAGGCCTCCGCGAAGATCAGCTCCCGCATCAGCGTGAGCCGGCCGTCCTCGAAGAACATGTGCTCCGTGCGGCAGAGACCGATCCCGTCGACGCCGAAGCGCTGGGCCAGGCGGGCGTCGTCGGGCGTGTCGGCGTTGACGCGCACGCCGATGTCGCGGAACTCGTCGCACCAGCCGAGGAGCTCCGCGAAGGCGCCGTCCATGGCCGGCTCCTCCAGCGGCATGGCGCCGTCGAGCACCTCGCCGGTGGTGCCGTCCACCGTGATCTCGTCGCCGGCCTTCAGCGTCCGCCCGCCCGGCAGGACGAGGCCGCGCGGCGAGACGGCGATCCCGCTCGCGCCGGAGACGCAGGGAAGGCCGAGGCCGCGCGCGATCACCGCGGCGTGGCTCGTGGTGCCGCCCCGTTCGGTCAGGACCCCGTCGGCGGCGTGCATCCCGCGCACGTCCTCGGGCGTGGTCTCCCGCCGCACGAGGATGCACGGCTCGCCGCGGGAGAGGGACGCCTGCGCGGAGGCCGAGTCGAACACGATCCGGCCCGAAGCGGCCCCCGGGGCCGCCGCCACGCCGCGGGCGATGACGCGGCGGGCCGCCCCCGGCTCCACCTGGCGGTGCATGAGCTGGACGGCCACCTGCGGCGAGACCCGCAGGAGCGCCTCCTCCCGGGGGATGACGCCGTCGCGGGCGAGGGCGACGGCGACGGCCACGCCGGCCCGGGCCGAGCGGGGCGAGCGCACCGCGTCGAGGATGGCGAGGCGGCCGCGGTCGACGCAGAACTCGATCTGCATCTCCTCGCGCAGGGCGGTGCGGCAGCGCCGGCCGGCCTCGAGCAGCTCGGCATAGACCTCGGGGGCGACCTCCTCGAGCGAGGAGCCGCGCGGATCGCGGGTGAGGTAGAGAGATTCCTCGTCCCGCAGCGCCTCCCGGCCCATCGCCTGGCCCTTGTAGCGCCCGGTGACCTGCGGCTCGCCGCTCGCCGGCGACACGAACTGGATCACGCCCGAGCCCGACTGCCCCGGTCCCATCCCCTGCGCCATCCGCTGCACGACGAGCCCCAGCCCCGCATCGGCCGGCGCACCCTGAGCCTCGCGCAGGAGCCGCGCGCTCGTCCCCTCCCAGGCGCGCGCCATCGAGCGGAGCACCTCGCCCAGCTGCGTGGCGGGCTCCTGCGGGAACGGCTCGTCCATCTCCTCCTCGTAGAGCTCGAGGGCCTCGGCCGGCGTCCCGGTGTCGAGGAACGGCTCCTCGTCGAGGCGCATCACCTCGGTCGCGAAGGTCCGGACGAGCCGGAGGTAGAGCGCATCCGCGACATCCGCCCCGAGCGTGGCGCGGAGCGACGCGTGCGCCGCGTCGTTCATCCCGACGTTGAGGATGGCCCGCGGGCCGCCCCAATCAGCCGCCTGGGAGGAGGACCGCACCGAGAGCAGCATCGGCTCCGCCTCGAACAGGCCGATCAGGTGGTCGAGGTCGAGCGCCCCGCCGGCCGCGATGCGGCCGACCGTGGCGAACGGAAGCGCGACCGTGCGGGGCACAGGTAGACCGAGGCGGATGAGCCGCTGGAGGCACTTCGCGCGGTTGCCGTGGCGCGCCGTCGCGATCTCCGCCGCGGCGGTGATCTCGGTGAAGTCGGGGGTGTCGAGCATGCCGTTCCTTTCGCAGCGGCAGCATAGGGGCCGATGCCGGCAGGGGGAAGGATACGGGGCGCCGCATGGGGCCGCCCGCTCGGCGCAAGCGGTTGACTTGGCGCCCTCACGCCCCAAACCGTCGATCGGCCCTGACGCGAAAGACGTCCAGCCGATATGACATCACGGGAGCGTACCATGCGCCGATCCGCCCTTCTTGCCGCCACCGCCCTGCTGGCCCTCCCGGCGTCCGCCCAGGACGCCACCGTGACGGTGGCCATGCACTACACCCCGGATCAGGCCGCCCCCCTGCTCGCCTGCCTCGAAGACTGGTCCGCGGAGGCGGGCGTCGCGGCCGAGTACCAGCAGATCTCCTATCGCGACTACCTCCAGACGGTCCTCACGGGCCGCCTCGCCGGGCAGTCGGCGGACGTCTACAACCTCTACTCCATCTGGGGTGCCCAGATGGTCGACAACGGCGTGCTGGCCCCCGTGCCGGGCGACCTCGCCGATTGGGTGGAGGAGCACTACGCCGCCGGCACGGTGGACGCCGCCACCCTCGACGGGACGCTCTACGGCGTGCCGACGGAGGTCTCGGTCTACATGCTCGTGAGCAACATGGCGCTCCTCGAGGAGGCGGGCTTCTCGGCGCCGCCGGCGACCTGGGAGGAGCTGCGCACCATCGCCGAGGCCATCACGACCCGCAACGACCAGGGACGCGTCGAGACGGCCGGCTTCGCCTTCGCCGAGTCGTCCTCCGGGGCGGGGCTCGTGCATCCGTTCTACGCGATGCTCTTCTCCGAGGGCGGCGAGGTCTACAGCGACGACTTCAGCGAGGCCAACCTCGAGAGCCCGGAGGCGGCCGAGGTCGTCGACAAGATGGCCGGGCTCGTGCAGGACGGGATCACCGAGCGCTCCGTCGACGCCTACGACTTCCCCGCGGGGGGGATCGGCATGATGGTGATGGCGAACTGGTACGAATCCGCGATCCGGGAGGGGCTCGGCGACGGGTTCGAGAACGTCCGCGTCTCCGCCATCCCGGCCGAGGGCGACTGGCGGACGCTGCAATACGCCTTCTACATGGGGGTCGACAGCCAGTCCGACGTGGCGGACGAATCCTGGGCTCTGATCCGGTACCTCAACTCCGACGAGTCGGCCGACGGGACCGGCGTCTCCTGCATGGGGCGGATGCTCGACGGGCTCGGCGCGCTTACAGCGAACGCGATGGACAACGAGGCGCTGCCGGAGCCGGACGCCTTCACCGCCCCCTTCGTCGCCGCGCTGGAGGAGGACCGCGCCATCAGCCAGCCGAACGTGATGCAGGCCTCCGAGATCGAGCGCTCCATGGCCGCCGCGATCGACCGCGTCCTCGCCGGGGAGGCGACGGCCGAGGAGGCGCTGGGCGAGCTCGACACCGAGGTCGAGGACATCCTGTTCGAGTTCTACTGATCGACCCGCGTCTCGGGGCGGTCGGGGACCCGGCCGCCGCGCGCCCGCACCGATCCGGCACGACAGGGAAGGGCACGCCATGACCGAGGCGGCGACGGCCGAGCACGAGGGCGACGCGCGCCGACGTGGATGGCGGGCCCGGAGGGCGCAATCCCCGGGATACGACCCCGCCTCGGGGGGTGCGGCGCCGTGGCTGTTCCTCGCGCCGCTCCTCGTCTTCGCCGCCGTCTTCTTCCTGCTGCCGCTTCTCTTCTCGGTCTATCTCTCCTTCACCCGCTGGAACCCGCTCTCCGAGCCCAGGTGGGTCGGCCTCCGCCAGTTCGAGTACCTCTTCACCCGCGACGACGCGTTCTGGCAGTCGCTCCTCAACACCTTCGTCTTCGCCTTCGGGCTGGTGGCCATCGGGGTGCCGCTCGCGCTGATCCTGGCCTTCGTGTTCTCGCGCTCGAGGGGCAAGGCCGTGTGGCGGTCGGTCTACTACCTGCCCCAGGTCACCAACATCGTCGCCATCGCCTACATCTGGCAGTTCGTGCTCGACGACCGGTTCGGACTGGCGAACCGTCTCCTCGGGGCGATCGGCCTGCGCGGGCCCGACTGGCTGACGGATCCGACCATGGCGATGGTCTCGGTGATCCTGGTGATGGTCTGGTACGACGTCGGCAAGAACATGCTCGTCTTCTCGGCCGCGCTCGAGAGCGTGGACGCCGAGATCTACGAGGCCGCCACGCTCGACGGCGCGTCGCCGACCCGCACGCTCTGGTCGATCACGCTGCCCATCATCCGGCCCGCGATGATCTTCGTGACGATCACCTCCTTCATCACCGGGATGGGGTGGTTCGCGCTGATCCTCGCGATGACGGGGGGCGGACCGCGCGGCGCGACGGACGTGACGGCGCTCTACGCCTACCGCATGGCCTTCGAGGACCTGCGCATGGGTCGGGCCTCTGCCGCGGCGCTGATCCTCTTCGCGGTGATCGCGGTGATCTCGCTCCTCCAGTTCCGCCTGCTCAGGGAGCGCGCCACATGACCGACACCGCCACCGAGGAGCTGGCCGCGGGCGAGGCCCGGAAGGCCCAGGCGCAGGCCGCGCTGGCCACCGATCCGGGCCGCGGGCACCGGTGGCAGAGGCGGGGCTGGGCGATCCTCAAGTACGGGCTGCTGACGCTGGGCGCGGCGCTGATGGTCCTGCCGTTCGCGGACATGTTCATCGGCGCGCTGCGCTCGCCCGCGGACGTCTTCGCCACGCCGCCCCGCTACTGGCCGTCGGATCCGCAATGGGGCGTCTACGCCCGCGTCTTCGAGGAGCTGCCGATGACGCGGTGGTTCCTCAACTCGATCCTCGTCACCACCACGATCACCGTGCTGCAGGTCGCGACCTCGACGCTCGCGGGCTACGCGCTGGCCAAGTACTCCTTCCGCGGGCGCGACTGGATCGCCGCAGGCGTGGTGGGGGCGCAGATGTTCCCGTTCTTCCTGTTCATCATCCCGATCTTCTTCATCCTGCGCTTCGCGCCGCTGATGGGGGGGAACGACATCCTCGGCCAGGGGGGCTCGGGCCTGCTCGGCACCTACACCGCCCTGATCCTGCCGTTCATCGTCACGTGGTACGGCGTGTTCCTGATGCGGCAGTTCTTCTCGACCATCCCGAACGACCTGATGGAGGCCGCCCGGCTCGACGGCGCCACGGAGTTCCAGATCTTCCGCCGCATCATGCTGCCGCTCGTGAAGCCCGCCGTGGCGACGCTGACCGTCTTCTCCTTCGTCTACCACTGGAACGAGTTCATCTGGACGATGACCGTAACGCGCGCCTCGCCGGAGCTTCAGACCCTCCCCGTGGGCATCTTCCTCCTCCAAGGCCAGTTCGAGGACCTCGACCAGAAGTCGCTCCAGCAGGCGGCGCTGGCGGTGTCGATCCTTCCGGTGATCGTCGTGTTCCTCGGGCTCCAGCGCCTCTTCGTCGCGTCGAACCTCGGGAGCGCGGTCAAGTAGCCACCGCCCGCGCCGCGAGGGTGGCCTAACCCGTCCTACCGCAGGGCGATGGCTGTGGGTGGCCGACCGGCCCGGGTGCGTCCACCCTGGGAGACGCGCCGTCTCGGCACGGGATCGCGGGACGGTACGATGGCCGACCTGCGCTCCACGTCATGCATGCCGTGATCTGCGGGACCTACGCACGCAGCCGACGATGCGGAGAGGCGGACCTCCGGGACCGGTCCGGCGCCGGCACGGCGGGGCTGGGGCCCCTCGGTTCCGTGGCGGGGGTTCCTCGAATGTCGAGCCCGTCAGGCCCCGTCGGGCGACCGCCGTCCGCGAGGAACCGGAGCGACCGGTGCCGGACCGGCGAGGTCCGCGGCGCGCAGCACGACCGGGCCTCGCGCCCCCGCCTGGAACGAGGGCCGCGCCTTACCCCTCGACCTTCGAGAGGTCCGCGACGCGCTCGCAGGCGGCGGTGATCTCGTGCAGCAGGTTGAGGCGGTTGCGCCTGACGGCCTGGTTCTCGGCGTTCACCACCACCGCCTCGAAGAAGGCGTCGATGGGCGCCCGCAGGGAGGCCAGCGCCTCCATCGCGGCGGTGAAGTCCTCGGCCGCGAGCGCGGCCTCGATCCGCGGCCGGGCGGCGTCCAGCGCCTCGAAGAGCGCACGCTCCTCGCCCGCCTCGGCCAGCTTGGGCTCGGCGCCGAACGAGTACTCCACCCCGTCCTTCTCCTCGGCCTGCTGGAGGATGTTCGCCGCGCGCCGATAGCCCTGCACGAGGTTCTCCCCGTCCGGGGTGGCGAGGAACGCGGCCAGGGCCCGGGCGCGGGCGACGAGCAGCGCGAGGTCATCCGCCTTGGGCGCGGCGAGACAGGCGTCGATCACGTCGTGGGGGATGCCCTCGTCGCGGAGGTGGACCTTCAGGCGGTCGTGGAGGAAGGCGAGGAGCGCTCTTACAATATCACGCCCATTGAAACCTTTGAGGTCTTGTCTGACGCGTCGGTTGTACGGATCCATACGTGCGTCACCAATGAGCCGATCAAAGTCTCGACAATTATAGTATTCCGCTCTCAATCTGTTCGGCTGCTCTATATCAAGGTGGCCTAGGAAGGCTACTTCGAACGGCGAGAACTCTCCAGGCTGGATGAGTTCGGCCTCAACCTGGAGCTTAGGTTGGGTCAGATTAACACGAAGACTGTTCTCAAGGATCAGGCGAATGACCCCCAATGCAGCACGCCTCAATGCGTATGCGTCTTTTGAGCCGGTTGGTTCTTCGGGAATAGCCCAGAACCCCGCAAGCAAATCTAGCTTGTCCGCCAGCGCCACCGCCACGCTCACCGGCGCCTTGGGCACGTCGTCGGACGGCCCCAGCGGCGCGTAGTGGTCGCGCGCGGCATTCGCCACGGCCTCCGTCTCGCCGGCCTCCAGTGCGTAGTAGCGGCCCATCACACCCTGAAGCTCGGGGAACTCGTAGACCATCTCGCTTGCGAGGTCGGCCTTCGCCAGCCGCGCCGCGCGTTCCGCCTCGTCGGGGTCGGCGCCCACGGACGGCGCCAGCTCCCGGGCCAGCGCCGCGATGCGCTCGATGCGCTCCCGCTGGCTGCCGAGCTTCGCGTGGAACGTCACCGCCTCGAGCTTCTGCAGCCACGGCTCCATCCCCGCCTTCGCCACGGCAAGGTCGTTCTCCCAGAAGAACGCCGCATCGGCGAGGCGCGCCGACAGCACGCGCGTGTTGCCCGCGAGGATCGTCGCGCCGTCGTCGGCCGTGTCCCGGTTCGCGACGGTGACGAAGCGCAGGATGCGGCCCTCGCCGTCGCGGACCGAGAAGAACTTCTGATGCTCGCGCATCGACGTCCGGAGCACCTCGGGCGGCAGGCCGAGATAGGCCGCGTCGATCTCCCCCATCAGCGTCACGGGCCACTCCACGAGCCCCGCCACCTCGCGCAGCAGGCCCTCGTCCGGGACGACCTCCAGCCCTGCGGCGAAGGCGAGGCTCCCGGCGTCGTGGCGGATGCTCTCCGCCCGCTCGGCCGCATCGAGCACGACGTGGGCGCGCTTGAGCCGCGCGGCGTAGTCCTCGAACCCCGACACGGAGAAGGGCTCCGGCGCCATGAAGCGATGGCCGCGCGTGACGTTGCCCGCCCGGATGCCGTCCACCTCGAGCGGCACGACCTCGACGCCGTCCTCGCGGGACAGGATGCAGAGGATGGACTGGAGCGGGCGGACCCAGCGGAGATCCCCCTCCCCCCAGCGCATCGACTTGGGCCAGGGGAAGCCGCGGATGGTGCGCTCCAGGACCTCGGCCACGATCTCGGACGCGGGGCGCCCCTCGCGCACGATCGCCGCGAACCAGAAGCGGCCCTTCTTCTCCTCCCGAAGCTCCAGCGCCTCGTGGCCCACGCCCGCCCCGCGCATGAAGCCCTCGAGCGCCTTCTCGGGCGCCCCCTCGCGCGGGCCGCGCCGCTCCTCCCGGGTGGTGGGGGAGGCGTCCGACAGGCCCTCGAGCGCGAGGCACAGGCGCCGCGGCGTGGCGTGCGCCACCGCGTGGGCGTAGGTGAGCCCGGCCTCCACCACGCCGTCGGTGACGAGGCGGCGCAGGTCCTCCGCGGCCTTCGCCTGCATGCGGGCGGGGATCTCCTCCGAGAGGAGTTCGATCAGCAGGTCGGGCATGTCAGAGGGTTCCCTCGGCGAGCGGCCGGAAGGTGGCGCGGTCGGGGCAGGCCTCGCCCACGGGCGTGCCGTCATAGGTCCGCTCGCCGCAATCGTTGAGCACGTGCCAGGCCCAGCCGCGCCCGTCCGGCGCGAGGGCGACGATGCGGTCCACCCCGTAGGCGGCGTTCTCGTAGCCGGTGAAGGCGCGCGCCCCGCCCTCGGCGAGGAGCGCGCCCAGCGCCTCCGCGTCGAAGCAGTCGAACCAGCCGGGCGCCACCGTCGGCGCGGCGCGAGGCCTCGGCTCGGCCGCGACGGCGCCGGGATCGAGCTCGTGCTCGAAGCAGGCGCGGAAGCCCAGCGGGGAGGAGTTCGAGGCGATGGCGCGCACGTCTCCGACCGGGATCGGCGCGGCCGCACCGTCCCACAGGGTGAGCGTGACCGGCCCCTCCACGGGCGCGTAGAACGCGCGGGTCTGGGTGTACCAGATCCCCACCCCTCCGGCGACCGCGACCGCCAGCAGGAGGATGACGACGAGCTTGCCCATGGGCGCCCCCTTTCCGGGCCGCGCCCTACACGCCGCGCGGGCCACCCTCAAGCAGGCGGCGCAGGTCGCGCCACTGGCCGACCGCGAGCCCCGCCAGGATCAGCGCGAGCGCCCAGAAGAAGCGCAGCGGCAGCGCCTCGCCCAGCAGGCCCGCGCCGATCAGCATGGCCCAGAGCGGCACCTGGTAGTTGACGAGCGTCATGAAGGAGGGCCCGGCGCTGCGGATCACGCGGACGCGCAGCAGGCCGGCGAGGGCCGTGGGCAGCAGGCCGAGCGCGACGATCGCGAGGGTGGGCCCAGGGCCGGCGAAGCCCGGGACCCCCTCGAGCCAGAGCGCCGCCGGCACGAGGGGGATCATGCCGAGCACGAGGCTCAGCGCTGACAGCGCCACGGGGTCGACCGGGGGGCACAGGCGGGTGAGGATGGAGGAGAGGGCGTAGCAGACCGCCGCCCCGAGACAGGCCAGCCCGCCGAGCGCCGCAGCGTCGCCCCGCGCCGCGCCGCCGAGATCGGGGGCGATCAGCACGAGCGCGCCGGCGAAGCCCAGGCCGAAGCCCGCCACCCTGCGCAGGGTCAGCCGCTCGCCGGGCACGAGCAGGTGCGCGAGCGGCAGCACGAAGAGCGGCAGCGCCGCCATCGAGAGCCCGGCGAAGGCGGAGCTGACATGCTGCTGCCCCCAGGCGAGCAGGAAGAAGGGCAACGCGGAGGAGAAGAGCGCGATGAGCATCAGGTACGCGAGCATCCGCCCGCGCGGACTCGGGAACGGACGGCGCAGAGCCAGAGCGAGCCCCACCAGCGCCGCCGCGCCCAGCGTGGTGCGGGCGGCCGCGACGGTGACGGGCCCGTAGCCCCTGAGCGCGACCTTGGCTACGGCGAAGGTACCGCCCCAGATCAGCCCGAGGGCGAGGACGGAGGCGTAGTTGTCGGGGGTCGGGCGCGAGGGGCTCTGCATCCGCGCCGCCTACCCCCGACGTGGCACCTGCGCCACCATGCCGGGACGGCCATTCCGCCGGACGCCCACCCGCAAGGAGGGACGGCCTAGCGCCGGTTGCCGGAGCTATCGCCGACCCAAGCTTCGCGGGCTCCCAAGAAACCACCGCACGGCCATCCGTAAATCCGCGCGCCGCGGCGGTGGCGCAGGCGGCGATCAGGCCATGCGGCCCACCGCGGACTCCGCCGCCTCGCGGATCGCGCGCATGTTCGCGCCGTAGGCCTCCGGCGCGTCCGCCGAGCCGCCCTTGAACACCGCCGACCCGGCCACCAGCACGTCGGCCCCCGCCCGGGCCGCGGCCCCGGCCGTCTCGGCGCCGATCCCGCCGTCGACCTGCAGGTGCACCTCCCGCGAGCCGATCATCGCCCGCAGGCGCTCGACCTTCTCGAGCACCGCGCCGATGAAGGCCTGCCCGCCGAAGCCGGGATTCACCGTCATCGGCAGCAGCAGGTCGACCTCGTCGATGAGCGGCGCCGCCGCCTCGGCCGGAGTGCCGGGGTTGAGCGCGAGGCCCGCCTTCATGCCCGCCGCGCGGATCGACTGGAGCGTCCGGTGCACGTGCGGACCCGCCTCGACGTGGATCGTGAGCACGTCCGCCCCCGCCTCCGCGCAGTCGCGCACGAACCAATCCTCCACCGGAGCGCCCATGTAGTGGACGTCCATCACGCCCTCGATATGGCGGCGCAGCGCCCGCGCCATGGGAGGCCCGAAGCTCACGTTCGGCACGAAGTGGCCGTCCATCATGTCGACATGGATCCAGCGCGCGCCCTGCGCGGCCACGGCGCGGCACTCGGCGCCCAGCGCGGCGAAGTCGGCGGCGAGGATCGAGGGGGCGATCGTCAGGCTCATCGGAGGAACTCCTTGCTCGGGCGCGGCCTACACCGGCGGGTCCGCCCGCAGAACCCCCTTCTCGGTGACGATCTCGCGCAGCGCCACGTCGTGCGGCTCGGCGGGAACGGCCTCGACGCGCTGGGCCCAGAGCGCGAGGCCGACCGCCCGGATCGACGCATCCGCGGCGAGTGTGCGATCGTAGTGCCCGCCCCCCTGACCGAGACGGCGGCCCTCCATGTCGAAGGCGACCATCGGCACCACGACGACCCCGGGCACGCGCCACGCGCCCTCGGTCGGAACCGGCACGCCGTGCGGCCCCGCCTCCAGCGGGCAGCCGGGCCACCATTCGCGGAACCGCAGCGGCCCCGCCGGTTGGGGAACTGGGACGCAGATCCGGTTCTCCCGCGACCAGGCCCGCATCGCGCCGACCGGGCTCGCCTCCGAGCCCATCGGAAGGTAGCCCGCGATCACCTCCCCGCGGAGCCCGCGCAGATGCGCCCAGAGCCGGACCCCCGCCGCGGCGCGGGGTACGAGGCCCACCCGGGCGCGGGCGGCACGGGCCGTCGAGCGCAGTTGCGCCTTGTCCGAGGCGGGGCTAGGCGAAGCCATGCCTACCATAGATCACCTCGTGGTCACCGCCGCCACCCGCGAGGCGGGTGCGGCCCACGTGCGCGCGTCGCTCGGCGCCCCGATGGGGCCGGGCGGGGCCCATGCGGAGATGGGCACGCACAACCGCCTCCTGTCGCTGGACGGTTCGTACCTGGAGGCGATCGCCGTGGACCCGGCGGCACCCGCCCCGCCCCACGCCCGCTGGTTCGGGCTCGACGCGCCGCCTCCGGAGCCGGCGCTGCGGCACTGGGTCCTCCGCGTCGGGGATCTCGAGGGTGCCGCGGCCGCCCTGCCCGGCTCTGGGCGCATCCGCGGCTTCGCGCGCGACGGGCTGCGCTGGCGGATGGCCGTGCCGGAGGACGGGCGCCTGCCCTTCGACGGCTGCGCGCCCGCGCTCATGCGGTGGGTGCCGCCCTCCACCGGGACGATGGCCACCTCGC
>CAZWWR010000069.1:0-14140 GCA_964637265.1 uncultured Jannaschia sp. | reverse complement strand
CTCCGCCCCGGCGAGCCCCGCCGCTGCCTCGGCCACGTCGGGCACGGAGACGTCGAAGGTCACGTCCGCGGCCCCGCCCGTCACCGGCCCCTCGACCGTCGCGCGGATGCCGTAGGGGCCGTCCGCCGTGGCGTCCACCGTCCAGGTGCCGCCGATGCCTCCCTCGGCCCGCGCCCTGCCGGTGACGGCCAGCCGTCCCTCGGCGTCGGGCAGGTAGGCGGCCAGATCGGGCACCGTGGCCGACAGGCGGATGTCGGGCGCCTCCCCCGCGAGGTCACCGGTCGCGGCGAGGGTGGCCCCCGCGGGGCCGACCGCGTCGACCGATCCGGCCCACGCGAGGCTGCCCGCCTCCGCCTGGCGCACGTCGACCACCAGTTCGACCGGGCCCTCCGGGGGCGCGAAGCCCTCGATCTCCGGATAGAGGACCGCGGCGTCCTCGAGCCGGGCCTCCAGCGCGACCCGTCCGGCCCGCTCGTCGCCTTCGGGCAGCGCCTCGGCGTCGTAGATCGCCGCCTCGCCGCTCGCCGTCAGCTCCGGCGTCTCGACCGAGAAACGGTCTAGCTCGGTGCCCAGCAGGGTGCGGCGCACGGCGGCGGAGACGGTCGCCTCGCCGGCGAGCACGGCGTCGAGCTGCGGCTGTCCGAGCGCGAGACCTTCGGTTCCGGCGTCGAGCGTGAGGTCGAACGTGCCCGCGAGCGGATCGACGGTGCCGGCCAGCGCGGCCTCGGCCGCGCCCGCGAGCTCCCGCCCGGCGAGGCCGGAGAACTGCTCGAGGGCCTCCGCGGTCAGCGCCACGTCGAGCTCGAGGGGCAGGCCGGCCGCCTCGTCCTCGGAGCCGAGGAGCACGTCGACGTCGCCCGCGAGCCGATAGCCCGCTCCCTCCAGCGAGAGGTCGGAGAGACGTACCGCCCCGCCCTGCGACCACGCCACGTCGGTGCGGCCCTCCACGCGCTCGCCCACGGCCTCCTCGAGGTTCGGGTCGAGGAAGTCGAGACCGGCCGCGAGGAGGCTCACCGCGCCCGCGGCCTCGGCGACCGTGCCGCCGTCCTCGCCCTGGCCCCGCGCGATGGTGCCCGACCCTTCGAGCCGGAGTTCCGTGGCCTCGACCTCGGGATGGTCGAGGGCCTCGACGTCGAGCAGGAGACGCCAGCCGTCGCCCTGGGCCGCATCGTAGGTGACCGAGAGCTCCGCTCCGCCCACCTCGATCTCGGCCGCCGTGGGCAGCAGGACGGGGCCGCCGTCGGCCGACGCCAGGGTGCCATCGAGGTCGAGCAGTTCGGGCCAGCCATCGGCGCCGATGCGCGCCGCGCCGGCGATCTGCAGCTCCTGCGTGGCGAGGGCGAGCGTGTCGAGCACGACGCCGCCTTCGGAGGGCTGGAGCCCGGCAGCCTCGAGCCGGATGTCGGTGCCGAAGAAGCTGCGGTACTCCGGGGCGACGAGGGCCGTCAGGTCGCCGCCGAGGTCGACGTCGAAGCGCCGCCCCTCCGCCGCGGCGTCGAGCGCGACCCGGCCGCGCAGGCGCTCCTCCTCGTCGGACAGCAGGGCAAGGTCCGCCGCGAACGCGTCGAGCGGCCCCTCCCCCTGGACGATCAGCTCGAGGGAGGGAGCGCCGGGCAGGCCGGCGAGCGTGCCGATCAGCCCGCCCTCGGCCTCGCGGGCGTCGATGTCGACGCGCAGCGCCTCCGTCTCGCCGTCGAAGGCGAGGTCGATCTCGTAGCTGCCCTCCGCGCCGTCGAGCCGCCGGGCCTGCATCTCGAGCCCGCCCGAGCCGTCGTTCAGGACCACCGACGCCTCCAGCGCGAGCGCCGTCTCCTCGCCCAGCACAGTCTCGCCCAGCTCGATCCGCTCGGCGAAGACCCTCTCGACGATGACCGCGACGGGCAGGTTCGGGAGCGAGAAGCCGGACGCGCCGGCTTCGGGCACCTCGGCCTCGGCCTCGCCGGGCAGCGGCAGCCGCTCCAGGCGTATCCGCGCCGCGGTGAACTCCTCGACGTTCAGCCGCCCGCGCAGCAGCGCCGAGCGGTTCCAGTCGAGCACCACCTCCTCGGCGCGCAGCCACACGCCCGCGTCGTCCGCGACCGTCAGCTCCTCGAGCGTCGCGCGGGAGGAGAGGGCGCCCTCGAACCCCTCGAGGCGGACCTCGAGCCCGGGCGCCGAGAGGTTCTCCTCGATCAGGCCCTGGATGAAGCCGACGTCGCGCTCCTCCTCCTCGTCCTGCGCGGCGGCCGGAAGGGCGAGGAGCGAGGCCGTCGCCACGACGAGGGGGAGAAGCGCGTTCCGCATCAGAAGGCCTGCCCTATGCCGAGGTAGAACTCCACGCCCGAGGGATCTCCCGGGCCGCCCACCGGCACCGCCACGTCGAGGCGGATCGGTCCGATGCCTGTGTTGTAGCGCGCGCCGAGGCCGACGCCCGCGTGATCGTCGAAATCCGACCAGTCGCTCTCCGGGCTGACGAGCCCGTAGTCGGCGAAGCCCACCACGCCGATCGTCTCCGTGACGCCGACGCGCATCTCCGCGGAGAGGCCGAGGAAGCTCTTGCCGCCGACCAGCCTGCCCGAGGGCAGGATCTCGCCCAGGGACTCGAACTCCTGGCCGCGGACGGTGCCGCCGCCGCCCGAGAAGAACAGGTAGTCCGGCGGGACGTCCCGCAGGATCGGGCCGACGACGCTGCCGAGCTGGATCCGTGCGGCCGCGACCACCCGGTCCTCGAACTCGCCGACGTCGAAACCCTCGTAGCCCCGCAGGTCGGCGAACACGCGGGCGCCGCTGTCGGTGCCCTCGATACCGGTGAAGGGCCGGGCCTCGGCGAGGATGTAGTAGCCGTCCGCAGGGTTCAGCGAGTCGTCCCGCCGGTCGTACTCGGCCTCAAGCGGCAGCGACAGCACCTGGAAGGTCCGGCGGCCGAACGCGTCCGTCACGTCCGAGTAGCGGTAGCCGATCCCGTAGGAGTAGTTGTACCTGTCGCTGACGATGCGGCTCGCGCCGACCTCGAGCGAGCCCGTCCGCGCCCGGTATCCGGGCCGGTCCTCGTAGGCGATCTCCCCGTTCACGAACAGGTCGGTCTCGGAGTTGAACGTCGCCGGACGATTGTAGGTCAGCCCGATCGTGTAGTCCGGATCCCCAGCGTTGCCCCCGACCCCGGTGATCGACGTCTCGAAGCGCAGCGCGTCGGCGAAGCCGGTCAGGTTGCGGTGGAGCCAGAAGGCGCTGAGGCTCAGGCCGTCGGTGGTGCTGATCTCCGCGCCCGCGCCCAGCCGGCGCGGGAGCTGCTCCACGACCTGGATCGCGAGCGGAAGCGTGTCGCCCGGCCCGGGCTCGTCCGCCTCCACGATGGCGACGGAGCGGAACGCGCCGGTCCGGTTGAGCCGTTCCGCAGCGTCGGCGATCTCCTGCGGGTCGTAGGTGCGGCCCGGCTGCAGCTCGGCGATCCGCTCGATCTGCTTGCCGCGGACGCGCCGGTTCCCGCTCACGGTGATGGGCCCGTAGGTAAGCCGCGGGCCGGGCGCGAAGACGAGCTGCGCGTCGAGGCGGCGGGTCTGGTAGTCGGCGATTAGGTCCTGTCGCCCCAGCTCCGCGAAGGCGTGGCCCCTCGCGCGCCAGGCGTCCACGCCGGCGGACACCGTGTTGCGGAGCACCTGCGTCTCGGCCCGCGCGCCGCGGGCGAAGCCTTCGGGGATCTCCGTTCCCGGGGCCAGCGGCCCGGCCTCCGTGCGTCCGAACAGGAAGGCGGGTCCGGCCTCGACGGCGATCACCACCTCGCGCACCGGCGAGTCGTCGCCCACGGTGGCCAGATCGGCGACCTCGCGCCCGTCGACCCGGATCGAGACGACGGGGCCGTAGTAACCCTGCTCGAAGAGCGTGCCGACGATGCGCGTGTAGTCCGCCTGCGCCGAGGCGATGATGTCCCGGCGGTCCGCCACGCGATCCTCCTCGCGGGCCCGGACGATCTCGGAGATGACGAGGGAGTTGGCGCGCACGGCGTCGACCACCTCCTCCTCCGCGGCGATGCGCAGGCGGACCTGCTGGGCCATGGCGGGAAGCGCCGCGACGAGAAGCGCGGCAGCCGCCACGGCGCCGAGAAGGTACGTCCGCATCTGTGCCCGCTGCCCCCGAAGCATCGACGATCGTCCACGCCTGCCTAACAGAGCAGCATTGCCGCCGGAAGCGGGGCGGCCGTGCGGCCCCGACCGATGTTGCCCGGGCGCTGCGGGGACGCCCATGGCGCGCCTGCGCGCGCCGTCGACGACGCCCGGACGGCGGGGCGGGGGGCACCTTGCCCGGAGGCTGGTCGACTCCCCTCCGGCAACGACGCCAAGGCACGGGGTGGGGAAGGTCGATCCCGCGCCGCCCGGACTGGAAACAGTCTTCCCCTGCTTGCGCATTGTCCCTGACGACAATGCTGCAGGGCCCAGTCGCTCCCGATCGAAGCGATCAGCGGTGCCAGCGCCGGACCGGAGGTCATCGCTGCGATGAGTGTCCTGCGGGAGGCGGGCCTGCCACATCCGGACGCCCGACGCACAGAGGGGCGCCCCTGGAGGCGCCCCTGCATCGACGCGCCCCGCCGTGGGCGCTCAGGCCGCGTTCTGCTCGGCGAGGTCGGACGCCACGATCCGCTCGATCTCGTGCCGGGGGTGGTTGGTCAGCGTCTTGTCGATCTCGCCCACGAGGCGGTCCGCCACCTCCTTGTGAAGATGCTCGCGCACGACGCCCAGGACCTGCGGGCTCGCGACGAGCACGAGACGGTCGAACTCGCCCCGGTGGGCCATCTTGTAGAGCCGATCCGCGAGGTCCGCTGCGAAGCGCTCCTTCTGGAGGTCGTGCCAGTCCGTGTCCTCGAAGCCCGAACGCTGGTCCGGCCCGCCGTCGAAGCCGCGGCCGGGCGAGTCGGTGCCCTGCTGGCTCGTCTTCGGGTTCGGCTCCGTCTCCTTGTCGGTCACCTCGAGGTTCGGATCCTCCGCATCCGTGCGGTTGACGAGGAACAGCGCCTTCTCGCTGTCCGTCACCACGACGAGGGTGCCGTTGGCGATCCCGGTCATGCCGTCCCCCCGTCCGTCAGCTTGGAGGTGTTGCCGCCCTTCTCGGGGTGGCGCGTGTCCTCTTCGTCGACGGGCTGCTCGATGGACTTGGTCACGCGGGTCGCGCCCGCGTCCTTCCGTCCGCCCATGCGCTTGAGCTCGTCGCGCGTCGCCACGCGGCGGGCGAGGTCGCCGCCCTCGCGCCCCTGATGGGTGGGCGTCTCGGGCATGTCGCCCAGAAGCTGCTCGGTCTCGCTCACGCCGTCCTTGCTGCGGTGTCTCTCGGCCATCTGCGTCCTCCTCGATCCGTCGGCACCTCAACGTTCCCCGGCGGGCGCGGTTCCTGAGCGCCCGGCCGATGCTGCCCGTACGGCCCCGGGTCGGGCCTTGCCGCGCGCCGCGCGACCGGCCACATCTGAGCAAACCCCAAGGAGGCCCCCATGCCCGTCCGCAACCGCTTCGCCGAGCTCCTTCCCGAGATCACCGAGTGGCGCCGCGACCTCCACCGCAACCCGGAGATCCTGTTCGAGACCCACCGCACCGCCGCGAAGGTGGCGGAGCGGCTTCGGGCGTTCGGCTGCGACGAGGTCGTGGAGGGGATCGGCCGGACGGGCGTCGTCGGCGTGATCCGCGGCCGGCAGACGGGGTCGGGCCGGGTCGTGGGCCTGCGGGCCGACATGGACGCCCTGCCGATCCAGGAGGCCACGGGCGCGGACTGGGCCTCGGAGACGCCCGGGGCGATGCATGCCTGCGGCCATGACGGCCACACCGCGATGCTGCTCGGGGCGGCGAAGTACCTCTCCGAGACGCGCAACTTCGACGGCATCGTCGTGGTCATCTTCCAGCCCGCGGAGGAGGGCGGCGGCGGCGGCCGCGAGATGGTCGAGGACGGCATGATGGACCGGTGGGGCATCCAGGAAGTCTACGGGATGCACAACTGGCCCGGCCGCCGGATCGGCGAGTTCGCCATCCGGGAGGGCGCGTTCTTCGCCGCCACCGACGTCTTCGAAATCCGGCTCACGGGGAAGGGCGGCCACGCCGCCAAGCCGCAGGAGGTGGTCGACACCACGCTGATGGGCGCCCATCTCGTCGCCGCGCTCCAGCAGATCGTGAGCCGCAACGCCGACCCGGTCCGCCAGATCGTCGTCTCCGTGACGTCCTTCCGCACCGCGTCGGACGCCTTCAACGTGATCCCGCAGGAGGCGGTGATCCGGGGGACGGTGCGCACGATGGACCCGGCCATGCGCGACATGGCCGAGCGGCGGATGGGCGAGGTCGCCGACGGGGTCGCGTCGGCCTTCGGTGGCACCATCGAGCTCGACTACCAGCGGAACTACCCCGTCATGGCCAACCACGAGACCGAGACGGAGCACGCCCGCGAGGCGGCCCGCGCCGTCTCCGGCCAGTGCGACGACGCCCCCCTCGTGATGGGTGGCGAGGACTTCGCGTTCATGCTGGAGGCCCGCCCGGGCGCCTACATCCTCGTGGGCAACGGGGACACGGCGCCGGTGCATCATCCCGAGTACGACTTCGCCGACGAGGTGATTCCGGCGGGCTGCTCCTGGTGGGCCGAGATCGCCGAGCGCCGCATGCCGCTCGCCCCGGCAGCGTCCTGACCGCCGGGCCGCGCCGCGACCGGCGGTTCCACGGCGGCCCCTGATCGGGAAGGGGGTCACCGCCGACGCAACGCCTCGCCGGGGCGTGCTCCGGAGAGGCGGATTGGTCTCGTGGCGCCTTGGCGAGGGTCTCGCAACTCGAATGGTCGATGCGCCTCTGTCCCGTCGGGCGTCGCGGTGCGGAACCGGGTCCGTCGGATGGCCTTAAGCGCGCTTTAAGGCGGCGTCGCGCACCCTCCCGGCCATGCTGGATTCCGAGTTCGTGTACCCGTCGCCGCCCGTCCGCCCCGTGGGCATGGCAGAGGCGCCCCTCCAGTTCGGGGAGGCGCCCGACGAGGCGGAGGCGCTCCGCCGGCTGCGGCTCGCGCGGTCCCGGCGGGTCGGGCCGGCCACGTATCGCCGCCTCATGGCGGAGCACGGAGGAGGCGCCGGGGCCCTCGCCGCGCTTCCGGCCGTCGCCCGCGCCGCGGGCGTGGAGGGCTACGAGCCCTGCTCCGAAGGTGCCGCCCGGGCCGAGTTCCGCGCCGGCATCCGGGCGGGCGCCCGCCTGCTCACCCTCGGCGATCCGGGCTATCCCGCGCTCCTGTCGGCCATACCGGACGCCCCCCCCGTGCTCTGGGTGCAGGGGGACGCGCGATGGCTGGAGGCGCCCGCGGTCGCGGTGATCGGCACGCGCAACGCCTCGTCCCTCGGCCTGCGGATGGCGCGGGCGCTGGGGCGTGATCTGGCGTCCGCCGGCCTGACGGTGGTGTCCGGGCTCGCCCGGGGCATCGACGCCGCCGCCCACGAGGCCGCGCTCGCCGCGGATGGCGGCACCGCCGCCGTCCACGCCGGAGGGCTCGACCGGCCCTACCCGGAGCAGAACCGCGACCTCGCACGCCGTATCTCCGCCGAGGGCGCGGCTCTCTCAGAGCGCCCGTTCGGCGTCTCGCCACGCGGCCGCGACTTCCCGCGCCGCAACCGGATCGTGTCGGGCCTCGCCCGCGCCGTCGTGGTGGTGGAGGCGGCGCTCCGCTCGGGCTCCATGCTCACGGCGCGCACGGCGCTCGACCAGGGTCGCGAGGTGCTCGTCGTGCCCGGCCATCCGCTCGACACCCGTGCATCGGGGTGCAACGCCCTGTTGCGGGACGGGGCCACGCTCGTGCGCGGCGCCGAGGACGTGCTGGAGGTTCTGGAGGGCCTGTGCGATGCGCCGCCCGAGCCAACGCCAGAGCCGGCCGAGCGGCGGGCGGTGGCCCGACGGGCGCCGAGAGGGGGTGACGATGGACAGGCCGCGCCCCCGCCATCGGCCTCCCGACCGTCCATCGAGGCGGAGGACGCGCGATCCCGCATCCTGACCCTCCTCTCGCCGGTTCCGACATCCGAGGACGCCCTGCTGCGAGAGCTCGCCTCGGCCGGGCTCCCGCCAGGCGATGCCGCAGCCGCGCTGTCGGCCATGGAGCTTGAGGGCCTGGTCGCGCGCCGGCCCGGCGGGTGTCTCGTCCGGCTGTGATCGCCGGGCGCGAGCGGGAGTCCCGATCCAAGCACCGCGGGCGCGAACTGCGTCGCGGGGGTGGAAGATCACGCAGCCGGGGCCTTTGCCGGGCGCACTGCGTCTGGACTGCTTCTGACCGCGAATTCGACGGTGACCGTGCTGACCCGGAGACGCGCTGGGCTCACTGGCCAGTTCGCATCAACCGTGAATGCCTGCCGCGACGGGAGATATCGGCGGATGGCGGGCGGTCGGCGGCCAGTCTCGCCAGCCCCGTTCCGAGGCGCCTTCGAGCCGCCTACGCCCCCATCATCGAGGCCCGGCGATGTCTCCGCTCCATGCCGACGGGCGCCGGTCAGACCACGTCCTGCCGCCCCGCCGGGCCGATCGGCGACCGAATCGCGACAGCTCGGGGCGGCCCGATCGAGGCCGCGTTGACATTCACGGGGGGCCGCCCACATGGTCCCCGGCTCATGGGGCGCCGGCCATGTGGCACGGGGCGTCCAGCACCGCACCAGCCCGAGGACAGCCCCCGCACATGCCCGTCGTCGTCGTCGAATCCCCTGCCAAGGCCAAGACAATCAACGGCTATCTGGGCCCCGACTACACCGTGCTCGCCTCCTACGGCCATGTCCGCGACCTGCCGGGCAAGGACGGATCCGTCGACCCCGAGCACGGCTTCGCGATGGAGTGGGAGATCCCGAACGACAGTCGCAAGCACGTCAAGGCCATCGCCGACGCGCTCGCGGACGACGGGGAACTGATCCTCGCCACCGACCCCGACCGGGAGGGCGAGGCGATCTCGTGGCACCTGCGAGAGGCGCTGACCAAGCGGCGGGCCATCAAGAAGGACACCGCCGTCCGGCGCGTGACCTTCAACGCCATCACCAAGAAGGCCGTTCAGGAGGCGATGGCCAATCCGCGGGATGTCGACGGTGACCTCGTGGAGGCCTACCTCGCTCGCCGCGCGCTCGACTACCTCGTCGGCTTCACGCTGTCGCCGGTGCTCTGGCGCAAGCTGCCGGGCGCGCGGTCGGCCGGACGGGTGCAGTCGGTCTGCCTCCGGCTCGTGGTCGAGCGCGAGATGGAGATCGAGGCGTTCGACCCGCAGGAGTACTGGTCGGTCCGCGCCATGCTCGAGACGCCGCGGGGGCAGCGGTTCGAGGCCCGCCTCAGCGAGTTGTCCGGGCGCAGGATCGAGCGGATGACGCTGACGAGCGCGGCCGAGGCGGAGATGGCGGTGCAGGCCATCGAGTCCCGCCCGCTCTCGGTCGCCTCCGTCGAGGCGAAGCCCGCGAGCCGGAACCCGGCGCCTCCCTTCATGACCTCGACCCTGCAGCAGGAGGCCTCCCGCAAGCTGGGAATGGGGGCGAAGGCCTGCATGGCGGCGGCGCAGCGTTTGTACGAAGCGGGGCACATCACCTACATGCGGACCGACGGCATCGACATGGCGCCGGAGGCCGTCCATGCGGCGCGGGACGCGATCTCGGGGCGTTTCGGGGCAGACTACGTCCCCGCCTCCCCCAGAATGTACAAGAACAAGGCGAAGAACGCGCAGGAGGCGCACGAGTGCATCCGGCCCACCGACATGGGCCGGGACGCGGACTCGCTGCGGGGCGTGGAGGGCGAGCAGCGCAAGCTCTACGACCTGATCTGGAAGAGGACGCTGGCCTCCCAGATGGCCGCCGCGAGGCTGGAGCGGACGACCGTGACGCTGCGCTCCTCCGACGGCGAGGTGGAGATGCGCGCGACGGGGCAGGTCGTGCTCTTCGACGGGTTCATGGCGATCTACACCGAAGGGCGCGACGACGACACCTCAGAGGACGAGCGCCGCCTGCCGGCGATCCACGAAGGCGACCGGCTGGAGAAGGCGGAGGGCGCCTACAGGCAGGACTACGCCAAGCTGGTCGCGGATGCGGGCGACGCGCTGATCGACGACGGGGCGGTCCCCGCCAACGCGCGGCTCGCGCCGTCCGCGGCGGTGCTGGGCCAGCAGCACTTCACCCAGCCGCCGCCGCGCTACACCGAGGCGACGCTGGTGAAGAAGATGGAGGAGCTCGGCATCGGCCGGCCCTCGACCTACGCCTCGATCCTCTCCACGATCCAGGACCGCGGCTACGTCCGCAAGGAGAAGGGCCGACTCTTCCCCGAGGATCAGGGCCGCCTCGTGATCGCCTTCCTCACGAACTACTTCCGCCGCTACGTGGGCTACGACTTCACCGCCGCGCTCGAGGGCGAGCTCGACGAGGTGTCGGCCGGGGACATGCACTACAAGGACGTGCTCGACCGCTTCTGGCGCGACTTCTCGGCCGCCGTCGCCGAGACCGCGGAACTCCGGATCACGGACGTGCTGGAGAAGATCAACGACGTCCTCTCCCCGCACCTGTTCCCCGACAAGGGCGACGGGAGCGATCCGCGGCTCTGCCCGAACTGCGGCGAGGGCCGGCTCTCGATGAGGACGGCCCGGGCGGGCGGCGCGTTCATCGGCTGCTCCCGCTACCCGGAATGCCGCTACACCCGCCCCTTCGGCCCGCCCGGAATGGAGGGCGAGCAGACCGGCGAGGAGCGGATGCTGGGCGTGGAGCCCGAGACCGGTCTGGAGGTCTGGCTGAAGTCGGGCCGCTTCGGCCCCTACGTGCAGCTCGGCGAGGGGGCCGAGGGCGAGAAGCCGAAGCGCGCGTCGCTCCCGAAGTCCTGGCCCGCGGAGACGATCGACCTCGAGAAGGCGCTGCGGCTCCTGTCACTGCCCCGCCAGGTCGGCGCGCATCCGGAGGACGGGGCGCCGATCGAGGCGAACTTCGGCCGCTTCGGGCCGTACGTGCGGTGGAACAAGGTGTACGCCAACCTGCCCGACGAGGCGGAGGTGTTCGAGGTCGGGCTGAACCGGGCCGTCACCCTGCTCGCCGAGAAGCAGGCCCGCGGCGGCCGGCGCGGGCAGGCCGCCGCGCCGCTCAAGGAGCTGGGCGAGCATCCCGACGGCGGCGCGGTCGCGGTGATGGAGGGACGGTACGGGCCCTACGTGAAGTGGGAGAAGGTGAACGCGACCCTTCCCAAGGGTACCGATCCGCAGGCCGTCACCCTGGAGCAGGCGCTGCCGCTGATCGCGGAGAAGGCCGCCAAGGGGGGCAAGCGCAAGCCGGCGAAGAAGGCCGCGAAGAAGCCCGCCGCCAAGACGCCCGCGGCGAAGAAGCCTGCAGCGAAGAAGCCCGCCGCGACGAAGAAGCCGGCTGCGAAGAAGGCCACCGTGGCCACGAAGGCCGCCGAGTAGGCTCACGGGCCCCACCGCGGGCCCGACTCGGGGCGGGGGCGACCTTGCGAGCCTTCGCGGGCCGCCGTTGGGCGTTCGGTCGAAGCGTCCGCCCTCGGATCGTCGTGGGGACCCGGTTCTTTCCCGGAGGACGGCTGAGCTCCCGTTCGACCCCGCGAACCGGTCCTGTCGGGGTCAGGGCCGACCTCCCCGGGGAGGCCCCGCCACGACGCCGCCCGACGTGTCGCGGCGGCGAACGGCCGGAGGGCCGGGCGGGCCCTGCCTACTCGTCCGCCTTCCCGAGGTAGGCCCGCACGGCATCGACTGAGGCGCCGGTGGCGCGGGGGAGGGCCGGGGAGAGCGCCGCGCTCTCAACCGGCATCTTGGGCAGGGTATGGGCGATGCCGGCATGGCAGTCGATGCAGGTCGCCTCGCCGGCGCCGAGGATGCGGTCGTGGGCGTCGGCCGCGCGGGGGCTCTGCTGCGAGAAGTCCATCGCCTCGAAGGAGTGGCAGTTGCGGCATTCGAGGCTGTCGTTGGCGCGGAAGCGGGCCCATTCGCGCTCGGCCATGACGAGGCGGTGCTCCTCGAACTTCTCGCGCGTGTTGATCGTGCCGAAGAGCCAGCCGTACACCTCCTTGGAGGCGGCCATCTTGCGGGCCATCTTGTCGGTCCAGCCGTGGGGGACGTGGCAGTCGGAGCACTTCGCGCGCACGCCGGAGGCGTTCACGTAATGCGGCGTCACCTGGAGGTCCGCGTAGACGTTGTCGCGCATCTCGTGACAGCCGGTGCAGAACGCCTGCGTGTTCGTGGCCTCCATCGCGGTGTTGAACCCGCCCCAGAAGAGTATGCCGCAGACGAAGCCTCCGAGCGTGAGGAAGCCCAGCGAGTAGTGGACGCTCGGCTGGCGCATCGCCGCCCAGAGCCGCTTGAGGAAACCCAGCATGTCCCTCCCCCTCAGCGCTGCTGCATCGACAGCAGCGTGTCGATGTCGACGAAGGTGTTCTCGACGAGCGGGGAGTCGGGGTGCTGGCTGACGTGGCACTGGGTGCAGAAGTAGCGGCGTGGCGAGACCTGCGCGATCACCTGGCCCTCCCGGTCGACGTAGTGCGTGACCGAGACCATCGGCGCCTGGCTGCGCCCGGTGGCTGCGCGGGCATGGCATGTCAGGCACTTGTTGAAGTTCGCGCTGACTTCGTAGCCCTCGATGTCGTGGGGCACGAGCGGCGGCTGCTCGGGGTAGTTGCGGACCTGGCGCAGGTCGCTGTCGATGGCCGCGCGCATGGGCGGGGGCGCTTCGTCCTCCGCGGGCGGGGTCGGGCGCAGCGTCGAGATCGTGTCCGACTGCGCGAGGGCGAGCCCGCCCGTCCCGAGCATGGCGGCGAGGAGCGGGAGGGCGAGGGCGATCCGGAGAGAAGCCATCACGCGGCCTCCACCTTGCAGGCGCATTTCTTGAAGTCGGTCTGCTTCGAGATCGGGTCCGTGGCGTCGAGCGTGAGCTTGTTGATGAGCTGGTTGGCGTCGAACCAGGGCACGAAGACGAGGCCGCGCGGCACCCGGTTGCGCCCCCGCGTCTCGACCCGCGAGAGCATGTCGCCCCGGCGCGAGCGGAGCCGGATCTCGCTGCCCCGGTTGAGGCCGAGCTCGGCCGCGTCGTCGGGGTGCATGTAGACGAGCGCGTTGGGATAGGCCTGATGCAGCTCGGGCACGCGGTCCGTCATCGAGCCGGAATGCCAGTGCTCCAGCACCCGCCCCGTCACGAGCCAGAACGGGAACTCGTCGTCCGGCATCTCCGCCGGCGGCTCGTAGGGCAGGGCGAAGACGAGCGCGCGCCCGTCCGGCTTGCCGTAGAACTCCCAGCCGCTGCCCGGGGTGACGTAGGGATCGTGCCCCTCGCGGAAGCGCCAGCGCGTCTCCTGCCCGTCGACCACCGGCCAGCGCAGGCCGCGCACGTCGTGATAGGTGTCGAACGGGGCGAGGTCGTGCGCCTTGCCGCGGCCGAAGCGGGCGTATTCCTCGAAGAGCCCCTTCTGGACGTAGAAGCCGAAGGCCTCGCTCTCGTGGTTGCCGTACTCCTCCGAGGCGTCGGAGAGCGGGTAGGCGTCGACCTGCCCGTTGGCGAAGAGGACGTCGTAGAGCGTGCGGCCGCGATACTCGGGCGCCGCCGCCAGGATCTCCTCGGGCCAGACCTCGTCGGTGGTGAAGCGCTTCGAGAACTCCATGATCTGCCAGAGGTCGGAGCGGGCCTCGCCGGGCGCGTCGACCAGCTCGTGCCAGAACTGCGTGCGCCGCTCCGCGTTGCCGTAGGCGCCCTCCTTCTCCACCCACATCGCCGCCGGCAGCACGAGATCGGCGGCCTGCGCGGTGACGGTCGGGTAGGCGTCGGAGACGACGATGAAGTTCTCCGGGTTGCGGTAGCCCGGCAGCGTCTCCTCCATCAGGTTGGGCGCGGCCTGCAGGTTGTTGTTCACCTGGATCCAGTAGGCGTTGATCTCGCCGTCCTTGAGCTTTCGGCTCTGGAGCACCGCATGCGCGCCGACCCAGTCGGGCACGGTGCCCTCGGGCAGCTTCCAGACCTTCTCGGCGTAGGCGCGGTGCTCGGGGTTGGTCACCACCATGTCCGCGGGGAGCCGGTGCGAGAACGTCCCCACCTCGCGCGCGGTGCCGCAGGCCGAGGGCTGGCCGGTCAGCGAGAAGGGCGAGTTGCCGGGCTCGCTGATCTTCCCGGTCAGGAGGTGGAGGTTGTAGATCAGGTTGTTCACCCAGACGCCGCGGGTGTGCTGGTTCACGC
>CAZWWR010000068.1:0-14239 GCA_964637265.1 uncultured Jannaschia sp. | reverse complement strand
CGCGCTGATACCGCGCTGATACCGCGCTGATACCGCGCTGATACCGCGCTGATACCGCGCTGATACCGCGCTGATACCGCGCTGATACCGCGCTGATACCGCGCTGATACCGCGCTGATACCGCGCTGATACCGCGCTGATACCGCGCTGATACCGCGCTGATACCGCGCTGATACCGCGCTGATACCGCGCTGATACCGCGCTGATACCGCGCTGATACCGCGCTGATACTGCGCTGATACCGCGATACATCCGCACGACCCCGTCGGGTGGATCCGGTGGTCTCGTCCCCACCGGATGGGGTCCGGTACGGGCGGCGCGTCGCGGGCCGTGGGGGACGCGCGACGACCGCTGCTGACTTCTCGCCGAAAGTTCTCTGCACGCCAAACGGACACGCTCATGTACTAATAGCGTATATAGGATATGGGCGTGTCGGAGATTGCCGCTCGGCAGGCTCGGTCGACGCACGGAGAGCCCGTCGGAGGGGCCGGATCGCCCTCGGGACGGCGCGTCCACGAGGGGATAGTTCTCCACTCGGATCGTATCGATCCGCTCGACGCTCGGGCGCAAAACGCGCCCGGATCGCGAGGGCGAGCCGGAAGCCCGGGTCCTCGAAGGCGCCGTCGACCGACACGGTCCCGACCGGGGCTCGCCAGCACACCCTCGGAAGCTCCGGTCCCACGCATGCCTGGCCAGCGCCCCGAACGACATGACGGGTCCATGCCGGGTGGGGCTTCCGTCCCCTGGGGCCCCGCCCCACGCCCATCCTGCAGGGCCCCGCACCGGCCGGAGACCGACCGCTGCAGGGAATGTGGACGCTCGCCGACCTCGCCTCGAACGGCGTCCGGATGGATGTAGCTGGCGTCCATCACGGAGAGCGCCAATGCAGGTCGCGAAAGGGGGCAACAGCCTCGCCTTCCACCCCCCGGCCGCGCTGGTGAAGGCCCTGCACCTCGCCGAGGGGGGACGACATGCGGATTCACGTGCCGGGCCCGCGCGACATGACTGTCGAGCGTGGGCCCGACCGCGACGACGCCCGGCGTGGCTGAACGGACGGCGATCGACGCAGGCGTCCTCCTCCACGCCATCGCCGGGAGCGGCTCCGAGCGCCGGCGGGCCAAGGCGGCCATCGCCCGGGGGCGGATCGCCCCCCGGCCCAGGCGATGAACGAGACCGCGCATGTCCTCCGGCGCAAGGCCGGCATGACGCTCCCCGAGAGTGCCGCCACGCTGGAGGTGATCGGCGGGATGCTCCGCGTGGTGCCCCTCTCCGGCTCGACGCATGCGCCCGGGCCCGAGATCGCGGGGGAGACGGGCTACTCGATCCGGGACGCCTCGATCCCGGCCGCGGCGACCCGGGCGGGCTGCGGCACACCCGCCAGCGAGGACATGCAGGACCGCCGCGAGGTCCGCGGGACAGCGATCCGGACCCCGTTCTCGGCAGAGGACGACCGCAGCCCCGGGGGCTGATCGGCCAGCACAGACGCCACCTCTACCCGATGATGCGAATGGGGAGACCGCTCACGCCCCGCGCCACGCCGCACGGCCAGCCCGGAGTGAAGGAGGTTGCTGCTGACGGCTGTCCCGCCACAGCACTTGATGAAAGCGGCTCGCCGACGTTCCAACAGCATCCAGACCCGCCTCCGGCAGCGTCGCGGAACTGAGAACCGACCCTGCCGCGGCGCCGGTCCCCCTGGAGGAGCGTTCCCCGCCAGCGGTGCATGGGGTGCACTTGGGAGAACGCTTTCTCCTCAGGGCCGACCGTGCCGCTTCGCGATCTCACTCCAAGGGCACACGTCGTCCTCGAACGGCGGGCGGCGGCGGCGGAAGGGCGGACCCTCCACGATCTCGGGGTTGACGATCCGGTCCATGCGGAAGTGACGGAAGCCCTCGCGGGCCGGGTCCCAGGCCACGAGATACCACAACGGGGGCAGGACCAGCATCGCCTGCGGCTCGACCTTCCGCATGGTCTGCGCCCCGCGGCGGTCGCGATACGCGAAGCGCAGGTGCTGGCGGCGCAGGAACGCGGGCTCGAACGCGTCCAGCAGCGCGGGATCGACCTCGCCCATGTCGCTCAGGTCCTGCAGCGGGGAGAGTTGCCCGACATGGACGCAGTCGAGGATCGCCCGGAACTCGGCAAGCTTGTCGCGCGGCAGCGCCGCCTCGATCTTGGCGAGGCCCGCATCGGCCAGCGTGCCGAACGGCATCGGGCCGGCTGCGCGCAAGACAGCGACGCTGACGAGGAGGGCGAAGACCTCCGTGACGCTCAGCCGCGTGGTCGTCTGGACCGAGCCGGGATCGAGCCGTAGGCCTCCGCCGCGGCCGACGTCCGAATGGATGAGGAACCCGTCGTCGCGCAGCGCGCCGAGGTCGCGCAGCACGGTGCGGCGCGATGCGCCGACCTCGCCCGCAAGCTCGGCCACGGTCACGTGATCCTGGCGCCGCAGGTGGCGGACGAGGGCGTCGCGTCTGGTCGTCGGGCTCATGGGCCGGACGCTAGCACGTATGATGCCAGGTTTTGGCACCATTTCGTGCGAGCCGGGGTCATCGCGGCATCCCGCGCAACCGTAAGGACCTCTTCCATGACCCAGCAGACCGACGCCCCGGCCAACGCGCCCGCCGTCGTCAACCCGCCCGCGCTGCCCGACCCGACGGAGCGTGGCTACAGCACCGCCGTGGTGGCGCCTGCAGGCAGTCGGCTCGCCTTCGTCTCGGGCCAAGGCGGCTTCGACCGCACCGGCGCGCTGCCGGACGACTTCGCGGCGCAGATCGATCTGGCGTACCAAGCCCTCCTCGCGGCCGTGGCGGGCCTCGGCGTGGGACCCGAGCGCGTGGTCAAGCTGACCCTCTACGTCGTGGACCACGACCCTGCGAAACTCGGCCCCCTCACCGCGGCGGTCATCCGGTCCTTCGGCGACACGCTGCCCGCACAGACCCTCGTCGGCGTGCCGGCCCTCGCGGTGCCGGGAATGCTCTTCGAGGTAGAGGCCGTCGTGGCGGTGGACTGATCCGTTCCGGGGGGGCGTCCACGAGGCGCCCCTCGAACGCTACCTCAGCGCACGTATCGAGCACGGGCTCGCGAGACGTCCGCATCTCGTCAGCATCCAGCGGAACGTTTCGCCGGCTATCCCCGACTGGGACGCCCTGAACGCGTCCCGTTGGTGCAGGGAAGCGGACCTCTGGGCCCCGTTCAGCGCATGGCACGTTCCTCGCGCGCGATGCCCCATTCGATCAGGACCGTCCAAAGGGTCCGCGCGAGCGCGGGGTCGAGGTCCTGCGCCGTCGCTCGATCGGCGACGCGCGTCAGCACCTGCGCCACCCTATCGGTCGTCCGGGGCGGCAGACCCTCGCGCGTCTTCAGCGTCACCGCGCGGTCGATGTATCCGCCCCGCCGCGCGAGCAGGGCGATCAAGGCGTCGTCGATCGCGTCGATCTCCGCGCGCAGCTCCGCCATCGTCTCGCAGGCATCCGGGGTCTTGATCTGGCCGTGTCACCTTCTCCCTCCTCACCGTCCCGTGAAGGCCAGCCGCAGTCCGAGAGCCGCGAAGGACGCCGCGAACCCGCCGCGCAGCCAGGCCATCGCGCGTGGACGGGCGAGGATCCGGTCGCGCAGCAGCGCCGCGAAGGCCCCGTAGAGCGCGAAACCCGCGAAGGTCAGCGCCATGAAGACGAGCGCGAGGCCGGTCATGCGCGCCGCGGCGTCGGGCGCGTGCGCCGGCACGAATTGCGGCAGGAAGGCGAGGAAGAAGACCGACAGCTTCGGGTTGAGCAGGTTCAGCAGGATGCCGTCCCGGATCAGGCGGCGCGCCGGCACCGGCTCCGTTCGCCCCTCGACGGCGAGCGCGCCGCTCCCGCGCCAGACGGTCCAAGCCATCCAGAGCAGGTAGGCGACGCCCGCGATCTTGACCGTCTGGAACGCCAGCGCGCTGGCATGCAGCAACGCGGCGAGGCCGAGGATCGAGGCGGCCATGTGCGGCACGATGCCGAGCGTGCAGCCCAGGGCCGCGACGAGCCCCGCCCGCAGGCCCTGCCCGAGCGACACGGCCAGCGTGTAGACGACTCCCGGGCCCGGCATCAGCACGACGACGAGTGCGGTCGCGAGGAAGGTCCAGCTCATGAGGCAGCCCCGAAGGCGGCGTCGAAGCGGCCCGCCCCGCCGGTCAGACGGCCGCTCCGCACGGTCGCGCCCCGTGCGGACAGCGTGTCGGCCAGGGCGTCGCGCGCGGCCGTGACGTCGGCCTCGGCCGCCTCGTGCAGCCCTTCGATCACGATCAGCGCGGCGCGCGTGCCCGGCGCGACGGCCGATGTCGCGCCCTGCCGGTTCGTCCAGCGCCGGGCATGGGCCGTGCCATCCGCATCGGCGAAGACGATCTCGCCCGGCTCCGGGTGTTCCTCGCCGCCCGCGAAGGTCAGGTAGGTCTCCGACCCGGAGGCCGGCCCGACCGTCAGCCCGCCCGCCACGCGGCCGAGGTCGAAGGCGGCGACGGGCACCGCGTATGCGGCGGAGACGGCGTTGCACAGGACCACGAGCGGGACCACCCGGGGCAGCGACCCCTCCTTGCGCAGGCGGCGCAGCAGCGCCTCGGAGGCGCAGCGGTACTTCGTCGGTTTGAGGCCCATCTCGGAGAACGCAGCGCGCCAGGCCCGGATCGCGGGCAGATCGGCCTCCGTGCCCGCCCCGAGCCGATCCTTCGCCAGAGCCTCGAAGCGCGAGGCGGCATCCGCCATGTCGAGCGCCTCCGTCAGGCCCGTCGCCTTGATCAGGCCCGTGGCGAGCTGCGGAAAGGTCCGCGCGACGGCGGGGTCGTAGGCGAACGGCATGGCTGTCTCCTCGCCAGCCCCTATGCCGGCGGGACGGACCCATCGTCTTGAACGATGTTGGTGCGCGCCGCCTGGTAGCGGCCGGGCGGCAAGCCGAACTGGCGCGAGAAGGCCCGGGTCAGATGGCTCTGATCCGCGAAGCCGAGATCGGTGGCGACGACGGCCGGAGCCTCGCCCGCAGTCAGCGCCCGGCGGGCGAGGCGGAGGCGCATCTGCATCGCGTAATCGTGCGGCGTGGCCCCGACCTCGCGGCGGAAGCGACGCAGCGCGCCGGTCCGCTCCATCCCCATGATCGCGGCGATCTCGTCGAGGCTCGGCGGGGCGTCCGGCGCGTCGAGGATGCGCGCCACGGCCCGCGCCGTCGCAGGAGAGGTCATGCGGTCGCCCGTGGCATGGGACGGCAGCAGGAGATCGGCAAGCAGGCCCGTCAACGCCTCCTCCGCGGCTGCGGCCTCCCCGGCCCGCAGGATCGCGATGGCGCGGGCGACATCTGGGGCGAGGCGGCGGTCCGAGCGGACCGCGAACCCGATCTCCCGCCGCGCGGCCTCCGTCCCGACGAGGCGCGCGACAGCGACGGGCTCGAGGTAGACCATTCGCCAGGCGCGCGCGTCCCGGACGGGCGCGCCATCGTGCATCTCCTCGGGATTGACGGCGACCACGTCGCCAGGCCCCGCCTCGACCGGTCCGAGACCCGACCAGGACGCATGGCCGCCCGCATGCATGATGCCGATCCCGAACTGGTCGTGAGCGTGCCGGGGAAACGTCCGGTCCGACACGATGTCGAGCGTCTCGATGCCGGAAAGGCAGATCGGGGCGAGATCGACGCGGTGGCGGGAGATGGAGCGCATGGTCGGTGATGTGCCACGATCCCGGTGCGGGTGCATCCGGACGTGTGGCGGCACCGTTCTCGGCCCGGCGCCTCTTCGAGCATGCAGGCGCCATGTCCGCGACGGCGCAACCAGAACGTAGCCACCATCCGAACGGGCGCCCCATGCCTGACCTTCCCACCATCATCCTGTACGTATCCGCCATCATCGCGCTGGTGGTTATCCCGGCCCCACCATCGCCCTCGTGATCGCCCGTTCGCTGTCCGAGGGACGGCGCAACGCGCTGCCACTCGTGTCAGGCGTCGGCTCAGGCGACTTGGTCGCTGCCAGCGTGGCGCTCGCGGGAGCTTTGCTGGCTGCGTCCGCTACGGCCTTCACGGTCGTGAAGATCGTCGGCGCGCTCTACCTCGTGTGGCTCGGTATCAAGTTGTTCCGCACCGAGCCCGTGCCTCCGAAGACAGACGCGGCCCCGGTCGGATCAGGATGGGCCGCGTTCCGCGACGGGTACCTCGTGACCGTCTTCAAACCCAAGGGCATCTTGTTCTTCATCGCCTTCGTACCGCAGTTCATTCGAGCGGACGCTAGCTCCCTTGGACGGGCGACGTCCTTCGTTCTCGCCGTCACGGCGCTCGGCATCGTGAACGGTGCGACCTGCGCGCTGGTGGCGGGGCGGGCGCCATGCGCCGGGTGATCCGCTCAACAGGCGTGCTGCGCTGGATGAACCGCGCGGGTGGCGCTCTGATCGCGACGGCGGGCATCGGCGCCCCGTTCACACGACGGCCGGCGATCTAGCACTGGCGTCCCGGACCAATAGCCTATGCGGAAGCTCCGCTCGCTGTCCCCATCCGATCCCAGTGATCCACGCCCGACCAGTCGCGCACGAACCCGTAGGGATAGCCTGGCAGCCCGGGAGCAGAGGCGGCGGTAAGGGCGGTCAGGTCGTCCGGCGGCAAGTCGAGTCCCACCGCGTCGAGGTTGCCTGCCAACTGCGCCGAGTTGCGTGCGCCCAGCAGGATGGACGACACGCCCGGGCGGGATGCGAGCCATGCGAGCGCGACATGCGCCATGAGACGCCCATGCCGATCCGCAACGTCCTGTACGGCGCGCAGCACCGCATGGGTCCGGTCGGTGTTGCGCTTGTCGTACGCTTCCACACCCCTGTTCGGATCGTCGCCTAGCCGTGTCGAGCCCGTCGGGCGGACGTCGGCGGCGTACTTGCCCGTCAGCCAGCCGCCGCCCAGGGGCGACCATGGCGTCAGCCCGATGCCGTTCTCCAGCGCACAGGGCAGCACCTCCGTCTCGATGCCCCGGTCGAGCAGCGAGTATTGCGGCTGCACCGCCACCGGAACGGGCAGCTCCATCAGACGCGCGGTCGTGCATATGCGCTCCAGCTGCCAGCCGGTGACGTTGGACCAGCCGACATGGTGCAGCTTGCCCTGCCGCCGCAGGTCGCCGAGCGCCTGCAACGTCTCGGCCACGTCCGTTTCCGCGTCCCAGCCGTGGATGAAGAACAGGTCGATGGCCTCCACCTGCAGGCGCGACAGGCTCGTCTCCACCGCGCGCAGCACCGCGCGGCGGGATGCGCCCCGGCTGCCGGGCGTGGGGGCGAAGCGGCATTTGGTGGCGACGATCAGGTCATCCATGCCGCCCCGCGCGCGGCCCCACCGCCCGATCATCTCCTCCGATGCGCCGTCCGAGTAGACGTCCGCCGTGTCGATCAGCGTGCCACCGCGGTCCGCGAACAGGTCGAGCATTCGGTGCGCCCCATCCTCGTCCGTCTCGGCACCGAAGGTCATCGCGCCGAGCGCATGGAGGGACACGACGGGGCCGCCGCGCCCGAGGGGGCGCAGGGGCATTCCGGTGGCGGCGATGTCGTCGGTCATGGAACGTGTCTCCTCCTTCGGTCTTCCGGGCTCGTCATCCGGGCCGGTCAGGCGACAGCGGAGAAGACGCGGGGTCCCACGCCATCATGGCGGTCGAGTGCCAGGCCGTCGGACATGCTCGGATCGAGGGCGTGGGATCGGATGGGGGCGGGAGGGATGTTCATAGCTTCGGCCTTCTCGTTCTGGATTGCCATCGACCTACCGATCCTGAACCGTGCGCGGAACGACATGGAATGGAGAGGTCGTTTCATGAGTGGAACGACGGGACGTGGCGTGGGGATCGGGGGCGGGACGGGCGACGATGCCCTGCCGAGCCGCGGGACCGCGCCCACCGTCGCCTGGGATGACCTCGCCGCCTTCCTCGCCATTGCCCGGCATGGCGGGCTTTCGCCCGCCGCGCGCGCGATCGGATCGAGCGCGCCGACGCTGGGGCGGCGGATGCGCGCCATGGAACGGGCCTTGGGGCGCGAGCTCTTCGTCCGCGGGACCCATGGCTACGACCTGACCGAAGCCGGAAAACGGTTGCGCGACGACCTCGCATCCGCCGAGGCCGCTATCGCGCGTGCCACGGTGCCCGCGCAGGGCGACCTGCTTCCGGTCGTCCGCATTGCAGCCGGGACGTGGACCATGCTGGCCTTGGCCGACCGGCTCATCGCGATCGCGGGAGATCCGCCCGACCTTCGGATACGCCTGCTACAAGGGGAGGGGGTGCTGTCGATCCCGCGGCGTGAGGCCGCCATCGGCTTCCGCAACCGCCGTCCGACGGAGGCGGGCCTCGCCGGACGCAAGCTGCGCCCTGTGGCCTTCGCACCCTATGCGACACCGGATGCCCCGGGTCGGTGGATCGTCATACAGGCCGACACGCCCTCGGCGCGGTGGGTGGCGGCGCGGTGCAGCGAGGACGTGGCGGCGGAGGTCGACACGCCGCGCCTCGCGCTCGACCTCGCATTGGCGGGCGCGGGGCGGGCCCTCCTGCCGACCTTCGTCGGGGACGCGCGGGCTCCCTTGGCGAGGGTCGGACCCAACGTGGACGAGCTGGGCCACGACCAATGGCTGGTGACGCACGACGACGACCGTGCTCTGCCGGAGGTGCGGCGGGCGCTGGACCGAATTCGGAAAGCGTTCGGATAGGACGCACCCTTTCGTGACGCCCCTTCGGGATGCTTCGTCCACTCCTACTTGAGTGCCGTCCCGATGATCGCATTCGCGGTGTCAGCCACCCGGCGCACGGCGGCGCTGGTGCGCAGGTCGCGGTGCGCGGCGAGCCAGACGGGAAGGGGCGGGGGATCGGCCGGCAGCGGCACCGGGACGAGCCCCTCGCGCTCGCCGACGAGGCGCGGCAGGAAGCCGATGCCCGCGCCGGCCATGACGAGCCTCTGGTAGACGAGCTGGTCGTCCGTGCGCACGGCGAACAGGGTGCGGTCCGCGGGCATGCCGAGCGCGCGCATCCCGTCGATGATGACGGTCGAGCGATCGTAGCCGACGAGCCGATGGGCGCGCAGGTCGTCCGTGGACACGATCCGGGACGGTGCATCCGTCCCGTCGAGGTAGGCGGCCGAGGCGAACGCCCCCATGCGCAACTCGCCCAGCTTGCGCGCGATGACGTCGGGCTGGGTCGGGCGCACCATGCGCAGCGCGAGGTCGGCATCGCGCGCGAGCAGGTTGGCGATCTCGTCGGTGGCGACGATGTCGAGCCGGATGCCCGGCTCCTCCATCGCCAACCGCGCTGTCACGGCGGGCAGGAGGTGGAAGGCGACCACGCGGCTCGCGGTCACGCGCACGTCCCCCGTGGGGGCCTCGCGCCGCCCGCTGGCCTGGCGCAGAAGGGCGTCCGCCTCGCGCGTCATCGCCTCGGCGCGTTCGAGCAGGGCGGTGCCCGCATCGGTCGGCACCATGCCGCCACGGCCCCGCACGAACAGCGTGGCGCCGAGCCGCGCCTCCAGCCCGTCGAGATGGCGACCGAGCGTGGGCTGCGAGACGCCCAGACGGCGCGCCGCAGCCGTCAACGTGCCCGCGCGGGCGATGGCGGCGAACGCGCGCACGGCGTTCCAGTCGAGGGTGTCGTCAGGGCCGAGGTCATCCATATGTGAATGGTAGCGGTTCAGGTGCAGCGATGTCACCGCGTGTCGCGAATGGATAGGGCTGGGCGGTCCCAGCGAGGAGTCCGAGCATGGACCGCACCCGACCGCCCGACGGCCACACCCCTCCGCTCACCGTCGCCGTGCTCGGCGCGAACGGCCGGCTCGGCAGCGCCGTTGCGCGCGGCGCGCATCGCCGCGGGCATCGCGTCATCGCCGTCACGCGTGCCGGCCGCCCGACGCAGGCCCCGGCCGCCGAATGCCGCGGGGCGGACGCGCTGGATCGCGTGGCGCTGACCGAGGCGGTGCGCGGGGCGGACGCCGTGTTCAACGGCATGAACCCGCCCTACGCGCGCTGGCGGAGCGACGCCCTTCCCATGGCCCGCAACGCGCTCGCGGCGTGCGAGGCGGCGGACGCGCTGCATCTCTTTCCGGGCAACGTCTACAACTACGGCCCGGCGATGCCGCCTCTGCTCGCGGCCCAGACGCCGCAACGCGCCGATACGCGCAAGGGGCGCATCCGCGTCGAGATGGAGGCGCTGTTCGAGGCGGCGGCGCAGGAGGGCGGCGTCCGCACCGCCCTCCTGCGCGCCGGCGACTTCTTCGGCGGCCCCGTTCGCGGCTCGTGGTTCGATCTCGTGATCGCGTCCAAGCTGGCGAAGGGCACCTTCACCTATCCCGGACCGATGGACGTGCCCCATGCGTGGGCATTCCTGCCCGATCTCGCTGCGGCCTTCGTGGATCTCGCGGAGCGGTCTCACGACCTGCCGACGTTCCGGTCCGATACGTTCGCGGGGCATACCGCGACGGGCGACGAGCTGAAGGCGGCGCTGGAACGCGCGAGCGGGCGCACGCTCAGGACCGCGCGCCTGCCATGGCCGATCATCCGCCTGATGGGTCTCGTCCATCCCATGAGCCGGGAGATCGCCGAGGTCCGCTACCTCTGGTCCACCCCGCACCGGCTCGCCGGCGAGCCGAGCGGCACGCCGCTCGACGAGGCGGTCGGACGGGCACTCGCCGCGCTGACCTCGCAGTAGGTCCCGTGGGCAATGCTCCTGCGTGCCACGATCAACGGTATGCCCTCGAACATCTCACTGGGCCGCAACAGGGGTGGCCTGGCTCGTCGTCCTTCCCGACCGACACCCTGGCATTGATCGCGCCGAGGAGCGCCGCGAGCTTCCCTCGCGTCCGCAGCCCGTCCTTCGACCTCGCCGCAATGTCCCGTACCGCCTGTTCCCTCGGATCGCCGTCCCCGCCGCGCCCCTGCCCGGTTGCCTCACGAGGAGCTTGTAGGCGGGGAGCTTCCGGTCCAGCGCCGCGAGATCGAACGAGCCGTGAGGCGCCGACGTCTGCGCATGGCGTCCATCCTAGGCCAAGCTGACGACGTGTCCGTTCTCCATCGGCCCGCGCGTGACGAACCCGGCGGTCTCGCGGTCGTCCTCGGCCGGCAGGTTCTTCATGGGGCCATGAGATGGCCGGCGGGGGCCCGTGGCAAGGGCCGCGCCGTTCGGGACGGGACCGGCCTCACTGTACAGGGGCGCCGTCGCCGCCGCCCCGCAGGCCCGGCGACCACCCTCCGGCATGGCACTGTGCGGGCCGGTCTCAGAGGCGTTCCGCCCCGGCTCGTGCCGCCTATGCGAGCCTCGTCGCTTCAGCACATCCGGATGACCGGAGCGGCCATCGTTCGACCTTTGCTGTCGAACATGACCATCCCGTCGGGGGCTTTGCGCACGGATGCGGGCATGCGCAGCGGCGAACGGGCGCACAAGGCGCGCGCCCGTTCGCGACGCGGAGGCGGAGCGATGTCAGGTGCGGTCGCGGTCGCGATCCCGGTCGACCTCGACCTCGGTCTTGCGCACGGTGTCCTCGACCACCTCCTCGCGCTCGGTGACCTCCTTGCCGACCACGACCTCCTCGGTCACGACGGCCTCCTTGTCCACCACGGCCTCCTCCGAGCGGGTCGTGACTTCGACCTCGCGGTCCTGGAACAGCGCGTCGGCCTCCGTGCCCGAGACCACCTCGCCCACGGGGCGGCGCTCGACGGCGAGACGCTCCTCGCGCAGGCGGATGCGCTCCTCGACGGGCACCTCCTGGACGTAGGTCCGGACATGGGCGGAGCCGCGCTCGGTGGCGCGCTTGCCCACGGCGAGCCGCTCCTCCGCGACGGGGACCGTCGTCTCGCCCTCCGTGGCGGTGCCGGCGGCGGCATAGTCCGGGCTCCCCCGGTACTCGGTCTCGTAGGCGTCGATGTCGACGCCCTGCTCGGGATGGCGCATCGCCTCGGCGGTCGGGTCGATCTGGGCGTCCTCGACCTCGGCCGAGACGACGTGATGCCCCTGCCGCAGGGCCTGCTTGTAGGTGGATGCCTCGTCCGAGGGCAGGTGAAGCGTGTCGATGTCGTCCGCGTGATCGGTGCCGCCGAAGACGTGGACATGGCGCTCGGACACGCCGACCTCGCCGACCTTCTGACGGACCAACTCTGCGGTCTCGGCCGTGCGGTAGATCGCGGTGATGGTATGGGACATGGGGGTGGTCCTTCCTTGCTGCTGGTACTGGGGCACGGCACTCTTCGGCGCCGCGGTGCCGATCAGGTTCGGTCGGCGGTGTCTGGATCGCCGCCGCCGGGGGCGTCGGCAGCCTCCTCGACGACGATCTCCTGCTGCCGCAGGGCGACCGTCTCCGAATGCGTGACGGTCTCGACCCGGCGGGCGATGCGGACCTCCTCGATGACGCGGAACCGGCGGACGAGCACCTCCTCGACCACGGGGATGATGGTGACGCCGTCCTCGACCCGCGTCTCGGGCGGCTCCTCCACGATGCGGTCGCACGGCACGCGCTCGATCTCGACCTGCTCCCGGTGGAGCGTCTCCTCGACGGGGACCTCCTCCACCCGCGTACGCATTCCCACCCGCGCGGCCACCCTCTCGGTCTGCTCGATACCGACCCTGACCCGCTCCTCGGCCACCGGCAGGCGGAGTTCGGCATTGCCCGCCGGGTCGTCCGAGCGCGTCGTTGGGGTGGGCCTGTCGGGGGTCGGGCGGCTCATCGCGGCCTCCGCTGTTTCGGGGCAAGCGCGCCGATGGAACGTGACCATGCAACGAGTTGCGCGCGCATTCGTTCCTATGTCACAATGACTTACGCTAGGTTACGCGCCGGAACCGGCACCTCCCCCGGCACGTTTCGACCCCAATGGACGCTTCACCTGAGACGCGTCGAACCCGGCCGGACCCTATCGGCCACCAACCTGGAGAGGTGATCCCGATGGCGGACGGCCCGAACGATTTCAGAGACCCGAAGGTCACCTCCACCACCACGGCGAAGGACTCGGGGGGCATCGGCAAGTGGATCGCGATCGCCGTCGCCGCGCTCCTGCTCCTCCTGCTGCTCGGCTGGCTGCTCGGCCTCTTCGGCGGGGACGAGGTCGAGACCACGACCGTGCCCGTCGAGCCCGCCGAGGAGGGCGCGGTGGTCGTGACGGAGTGACGTCCCGCTCGGAGAACGCGGACCGTCCCCCGAACCGATGATCGCGGGTCCGGCTCCGCGGGACACGGGGCCGGCGACGACTGCCGGGTAGGGAAAGCCGCGTCGTGGCCTCGCCGCCCGATCCGCACCGCCCCGCCGACCCGGCCGCCGCCGATCCGGCTCACGGGCGCCGCGCGCCGACGCGTCTCGCCTCCGGCGTGATCCGGCAGGGCTCGACCCTGATCCAGAAGGGACTGATGGTGTGACCGCCCTCCTCGTGGTCCAAAACTGAGCCAACTTGGCACACCGGATGCCGTTGGGGGGCGGTCGCACCATCGTTCCGGTGGCGGGCGTTCACGCCCTGCTGTCCGAACCAGTCCAGCACCGCGTGCGGGGCGGCGGCGGCCCGCGTCAGTTCGGACAGGGCGTCGGTGTCGACGAGGATCACCGCCAGTCAGCCGAGGCGCGGCAGGTCGGGCATCGCCTCACTCAGGATGACGGGTGCAGCGCCGCGTCCGGCGCGGTGCAGGTTGTTCCGCACCTCCTCCACGAACCGGCCACGCGCGGCCGCCATCTGACGCAGGCGTCGCTCGGCCCCGTCGTCGAGGTTGCGGATCGTGACGCTGGCGATGGACCGGCCATGTTCCGGGCCGGAGCCAGACCGCGATCGCAGTGCGATCAGTTGGCACTCGGGGCTGGAGGGGGCCTTGTCGCATGAAGTCCGGCCGGGATGCATATGCCGGATCCGGCGGCAGAGCCGGACGGCATGTCCAGGCTTGCGTCACCCCGCTCCCGTACCTCGAACCGGTCGGCCCACGATGCGGCTTGCGTGAGCGCGGGTCGCCGACGGTCCGGTCCGGCCCGGCGATGCCCTGGCCCGCGGCGCTCCCGGACACGCGCAGCCCGCAGCCGGTCTGGAACGTCGCCGAGATCCAGGCGGGCCTGACGATCGGGGGCGAGGGGCGTCCCGGAAACGGGCCGGGGACCCGGTCCCGCTCCGGGCAGGCGAAGCCGGGTTCGGCCTGCCGCCCCGACAGGTGAGACGGCGCGGCGCCATGGATCCGGGCCCGCCGACGGACGGCCTGGTGGCGGGCCGGGGGCGGGCCGGGAGCGGGGGCGGATCGGGCTTTGACAGGTCCGGCGGGGGCTGCGACGCTGACGGGGCGGGG